>JBIOJL010000037.1:0-23623 GCA_044450885.1 Tepidisphaerales bacterium | reverse complement strand
ACACCAAAAATTAAAAAAACCCCAAATTCCCCCCTACAGCCCTATGCTTCTCTCGCCATGGCTGCTGCGGTAGATTCCTTCCATCATTTGCATGAGCGTCACGCCTTCTGAAGCGCCGGGCATGGCCGTCGCCTTGCCGCTGATGCACTCCTTGAAGTGGCGGCACAACGCGGCGTAATGCACCAGCCTCGGCCCCTTCAGCGGGTTCTCCTTGCACTCGCCTTTGGCATTGAAGTCGTGGTAGAGCACGGCGCCGGCGGGGGTGTAGACTTCGATGGCACCGGCCGTGCCGTAGACGCGGCAGGCGGTGCCGTTGGCGCTGGCGGGCTGATTGAGCGCCCAACTCGCGGCCAGTTCCAGCGACCGGCCGTCCTCGAAGCGCACCATCGCGAAGGCCGCGTCGTCCACGTCAAACGGCACCCCGGCCGGGCCGGCCTCGTTGAAGCGGTGGTGCGTCACCCCGAACGCCGCCGCCGGACGGGGCTGGCCCATGAGGAACCACGCCAGGTCAAGCATCTGTATCCCAGTGTCGGCCAACGCCCCGCCGCCGGACTTGTCGCGCTGGGTGTACCAGCCCGTTCCGGCCGGCACGCCGCGCGTCCGCGTCCAGACGGCGCGAACGTGGTAGACATCGCCGGCGAAGCCCTTGGCGATGGCCGCCTTGGCCGCCTGCTCGTGCGGGCCGAAGCGCCGCTGGAAGGCGTACATCAGGATTTTGCCGTGTTTCTGGGATTGCGTCTGCAGCCGTTTGGCCTCGGCCGCCGACAGGGCTGGCGGGGTCTCGCAGAGCACGTGCTTTCCGGCCTTCATGGCCGCCGTCGCGACCGGCGCGTGCATGTGGTTGGGCAGACAGATGCTGACGGCGTCGATCTCGACATCCTTGAGCAGGTCGAGCGCATCGGCGTATTCGCGGGTCACGGAGAACTCGGCCATGAGCTTCTTGCGCCGCTCGGGTATCAGGTCCGACACGGCGACGACCTTGAACCCCCCTGCCGCCAGATACCCCCGGGCATGCTGCTGCCCCGGCCAACCCGCACCGATAATTCCAACACGCACAGTCTCGGCCATGGACTTCAACTCCTTTTGAAATCACCGCCCGGAAGTGTACACGCGAAGGGAGTAAACGGGAACCCATCCGCATCCATCCGCATCCATGATGCTCTGATGCTCTGCACCCGCTATCAAACCACAGGGTGCGCGGATATGCTGGGTGCGTGCGACACTGCCGGTCGGACTGCCGCGGGTGCATGACACAATCGGCGGGACTCCTTCGAATGGCTTCGGAGGGGCAGGAATGCCCCGACAGACAAGAATGTCTGTCCTACGGGCCATTCGATGACAGACAAGAATGTCTGTCCCACCGGCATCTGGCAGGGACACGGCCGAAAGGGTCCTGGACCCGACTGCCGCGGTCCTGCGCCCCTGGACGGGCCGGCAGGTTGGCGGAAGGAGAAGACATGTCTGAGGACCATCCCCAGGACGGCCAGCAACCAGAGCGCAGCGATGCGGCGAATGTCGTACCGTTGTCCTATGAAAGCCGGGTTTCCACAGGAGAGAACTACAGGCAGGTGGCTATTGCGGCCTTGATTTGCGGCATCCTCCTGCCGCCGATCGGCTTCATCCTCGGCCGGATGGCCTTGAACGGCATGAAGAAATCGGGAAACAGAAACGGCCGCGGGATGGCGCTGGTCGGTTACATCCTCGGCCTCATCAGCATCATCGTTCTGGTGCTGTGCGCGCTGGTTTTTGTGGTGTGCATGATCATCATCAACACCCATTGAGGCGGGGTCCATGTGGCAACGGTGGACGAGGAAAAGAAAGACGCTGATGATTGCCGCCGGCGCGCTTGCGACCTTGGGGCTGCTCTACTTCTGGCTGCCTTACCGGATCGCGGTCGTACAACTCTATATCCGGCTCGGGGGAAGCAGGCTGACGATTCCGGCGGAGTACAAGCCGCTGGATTCGCCCACGTATGTTCCCGTCACCGGTGCGGACCAGTATCCGGCCGATGCCGAGGTGTTGAGTCTGGAACTCAACGGCCAGGCCAGGGCCATCCCCTGCAAACGGCTCGCGTGGCACCTGGTCATCAACGATCAGATCGGCAATGAGCCCGTGGCGGTGACCTTGTGTACGGTGAGCGATGCCGCGATCGCCTACCGGGCCACCTGCGGCGGCAAGATTCTTCGCTTCACCCCGGCGCGACTTGCCCGCAACAATCTCGTCCTCCGCGACGTGCAAACGGGATCGAGCTGGCAACAGTTCACGGGGACAGCCACGGATGGGCCACTGGCCGGGGCCGAGTTGGTGCGGATTCCGCTTGCGCGCGTGCGTCTGGCGGACTGGCGGCGCCGTCACCCCGCGGGGGTCATTCTCACTCCGCTGGGCAACGACCGCGATCGCACCGCGCCCAACGACAGTTGCCCCGTCATGAGCCACTTCGCTTCCCGGCCTTTCCTTTTGCAATCCCCGACGCACGAGGATGCGCGCCTGGCCCGCAAGCAACGGGTGGTCGGGATGGCCGCGGCCGGGGACGCGGTGGCCTGGTGCGGAGGGCCGGCGGCCGATGCCGGCGAAGAGGAATCCGGCCTGCAGATCGCATGCTACTGGTTCGCGTGGTCGGAGTTTCATCCGCAGAGCAGATTGGTCGATTCGCCCGTCTTTCCGGGCAAAACGGATGTGTCGGAGTACCGACACCACGGGCTGGAAGCCCGTGCCACCAAACTCAGCCAGTCTGACGCGTTGCCCGAAAGAATGGGCGCCCCCGCCGGCGTTGATCGGCCCGGAAAGAAAGGGCAATCGCATGTGGTGCCGCCGGTGTCCTCACCGGCGGAATCAGGGGGCGTGCATACAGCGCCAAACACCGCCAGTGAGGACACTGGCGGCACTTTTTCCGCACATCCGATTTCCCTGCCCGGGGAGGGACGCTGATGTCAACGCCTGGTTGCTCTGAACACGGAAGCGCGTGTGGCGTTTCCCATGGCGGGCTGGCGCGGTTTCTCGGCCGGCATCCCGCCGTGCATCGCGTCTTCGCCGGCCTCTGCCGCAGCAGGTGCGTCGATCAAATCGCCGGATGTCTGGCGCGGGTGGTGATCGCCGGCAGCCGGGGCAGGACGGTGGACTACGCGCAACTGGCGGAACCGTGCGCGTGCGAGGGCGACTGCGACCCGCAATCGACGGGCGATGACATCGAACACGCGTTCCTCTGCGGAATCATGAACCGGCCCGCGACACGCGCGAAGCTGCCGGGTTTTCTGCAAAGCCTGGAGGGGCTCGATTTCGGGATCAGGAGCGGGCTGCTGAAGACGTGGTTTCACGCGGGCGTCGTCACCCCCCTGCTCCGCGAGGCCGGCGCCCGGGGGATGCGGCCGATCGATGCCATCGTCGCTCCGTTTGGCCGATGCAATCTGCGCTGCCGCGGCTGCTATGCGCTGGGCGAACTCGGCCAGGAAAGCGCGAGTCCGGCCCGGCTGGACTACACGATCCGGCAGCTCAAGGAACTGAACGTCTACCACATCCTGCTGGTGGGCAAGGGGGAGCCGTTCCATGACGCGCAGAGCCGGCGATCTCTCTTCGATGTCGTGCGCAGGCATCCGCAGATATTCTTTTCCGTGTACTCCAATGGCACGAGGATTCTCCCCGGTGACGTGGCGCAACTCCGGCACCTGCCCAACCTGATGACGCTGCTGAGCATCGACGGGCCCGAGGAGATCAACGACTGGCGACGCGGCGCGGGCGTGTATGCGAAGGTGATCGACGCCTTTCATCGCCTGCGCGATGCGGGGCTTTTCTTCGGCTACATCAGCACGGTGTTCCGGCAGAACTGCCAGGCAGTGCTCGACCCGCGGTTCGTCAACGAGATGGTGGGACACGGCTGCCGGTTGGGCTACTACTCCCAGTTCATTTTTCCCGCGGCGCCCGCGGCCGATCCGGAGCGCATGACAGAATTGGCGGGGTCGCTTCGAATGGCTTCGGAGGGGCAGGAATGCGCTGACAGACAAGAATGTCTGTCCTACGGGCCATTCGATGACAGACAAGAATGTCTGTCCCACCGGCAGCCGGCGCTATCCCGAAAGTGTCATGGACCCGCCGATCCCGCGGACCCGGCGATGATGCTCGACCGGCGCGGGCGGGAGGAGTATTTTCAACGCTTTAAGGCACTGGATGCGGCCGTGCCTATTCCCTTGATCGACGTTGACGGGATCGAGGCCCACGTCGGCTGCCGGGCCAAGTGCGGGGCGACGGTTTACATCGACGCCGTCACAGGGCAGGTGTCGCCCTGTATCCGGGCGCCGGTGCAGTCCGATCAGTGCAACATCTATCGCCCCGCGGCGTCCGACCGGCTCAAGCAGATACTGCAGTCCGAGCCGTTCTGCCGGTTCAGGCAGGATCGGCCGCCGTTTACGATGTGCGAGGCGTTCGCCAAAGCCGACGTCGCCGCCAAGCCGTCTGGTGCGGCGTCCTCCGCATGATGCGGGACGACGTTGGACTACGCCCGAATCGCGCCGAGCACCGAGTGCATTCCCTCATCCCGCCGCAGGACTTTTGCGTCGCGGAAACCGGCGGCGGCGAGATCTTGGCTCAGTTCGGCGACGGTGAACGTGCCGCCGGACTGCGTGGCGACGAGCATGTTCACCGCGAACAGGGCCCCCGACACCGGCGCCGTGCGCGACTCTTCCATCAGGATATCGCGGATCAGCACCTGTCCGCCGGGCGGCAGGGCGGCGTGGAGCTTGGCGAACAGCTCGCGATTCTGCTGGCGCGAGTTCTGGTGGACGATGGCACTGACCCACGCCAGGTCGCAGCCGCCGGGCAGGGCGTCCTTGTAGAAATCGCCGGCGGCGAGGGTCACACGGCCGATCAGGCCCACCGCCGAGAGCCGCTGGCGGGCTTGCGGCATCACCTGGGGCAGATCGAAGAGCGTGGCGGCCGCCTGTGGATAGGCACGCAGGAAGGCGATGGTCCACGAGCCGGTTGCGCCGCCGACATCGAGCACGCGCTGGAACTGCAAGCGCGGAAGATCGGCGACGAGGCAAGCGGTCATGGTGCGGGCGATGTTGTCCATCGCCTCGACAAACGCGGCATAGTCGGCCGCCTCGCCGCGAACGCTGGGCCGCCGCTCGGCCGGCGCGCCGGTCTTCACCACCTTCGCCAGTTCCGACCACCGGCGCAGGCAGTTGGCCTGGTGGTGTACCATGGCGAGCACGCTCTGTCGGCCATTGGCCGTGAGCAGATCGGCGATGCCCTCGGCTGTTGTGTATTGTTGTCCTCGTTTGGCCAGGAAGCCGAGCGCCGCCGCGGCATCCAGCAACACCGTCGTGCCGCGAATATCGGCCTGGAGCCTGGCGGTCACTTGTTCCGCCGTCAGCGGCGCGGCCGCCAGGATGCCGAAGACATCCAGCTCCGCCGCCGCGACCAATACGCACGCCGGCTGAAACGCCCGGATCATTTCCAGCACACTGTCGGCCGTCCATTGATGCGTCATGTTTCTGACTCCTGGATGGTATATACTACGTTCATGCTCACGCGCCTATGGATCGTGGCCATCCTCGCTCTGGTTGCCGGCTGCGGGTCATCGTATACACCGGCGTCGCGGGAGGCCGCCGCCCGCGACCACCGGTCTGAACTGCTCTCGCGGCAGGCCAACCAGGCCGACGCGGCGACAACGCCGTATCTTGAGGAAATGCGCTTTCCTGACGATTGGCCGGATATTTCGGACAGGCGCGACCGTGTACCGCAGTAGTGCTGCGCGGCTCAAGTCATCTGGCGGCCCAGGACACGGGCAAGAGTACTTGCCCATGCCACCCAAACACGTTCCACCGCCGCGGGATTTGAGCCGCGTTGGAGCAGGGCAAAGGAGTTGCATCCGTGGATTTGGAACTCGCAGGCAAGGTGGCCCTGGTCACCGGCGCCAGCCAGGGCATCGGCCGGGCCATCGCCGAGCGCCTGGCGGGTGAAGGCATGGCCGTCGCCGTGAGCGCTCGAAACGAACCGCGTCTTCGCGAGCTCGCAGAGCGCATCGAAGCGCGCGGCGGCCGGGCAACGGTGTACCCAGCCGACCTGAGCCTGCCGGAGACGCCGGCCGGGTTCGTCGCGGCGGCCATGGACCGGTTCGGCCGGATCGACCTCGTCGTCAACAATGCGGGCGCCACCAAGCGCGGCGACTTTCTCACGCTGACCGAGCAGGACTGGGCCGACGGCTTTGCGCTCAAGTTCTTCGGAACCGTCCGTCTGACCCGCGCCGCGTGGCCGCACCTGGTCGCCACCCGCGGCTGCATCATCAACATCGCCGGCGTCGGGGGCAGGACCGGCAGCGCCGAATTCACCATCGGCGGCGCGGTCAACGCGGCGATGCTCAACCTCACCAAGAGCCTGGCCGACCGCGGCGTCGGCGACGGCGTCCGCGTCAACGCCATCAACCCCGGCTCGATCGTCACCGACCGGCTGGCGTTGCGCATTCGCCGTTTCGCTGCCGAGAAAGACATCGCGATTGACGAGGCCGAACAGCGGATGCCGCGGGAAATGGGCATCGGGAGATTTGGAACGTGCGCCGAAATCGCCGACGCCGTGGCCTTCCTCGCCGGCGCGCGCGCATCCTACATCCACGGCGCCATCCTCGACATCGACGGCGGACTGACGCGGACGTTGTAGGCGGCTCCAGATGGTTCAACAAGGCTGGCGAGTTGATGAAGAATCAACGCAGTCGCTGCTCGCCGCAGTAGATGTTGCAGCCGTCGCCGCGGAGGAAGCCGACCAAGGTCATGCCCAATCGCCGGGCGAGTTCGATGGCCAGGCTGGACGGCGCGGAGATAGAGGCGACCAGGGGGATGCCCGCCATGGCGGCCTTCTGGCAGATCTCGAACGATGCCCGGCCGCTGACCAGCAGCGCCACGTCGGGGAGGGGAAATCGGCCATCCGCGGCCAGGGCGCCAATCACCTTGTCAACCGCGTTGTGGCGGCCGATGTCTTCGCGGACGCAGAGCGATTGCCCGTCCGGCGCGTAGAGCCCGGCCGCGTGCAACCCCCCGGTCTGGTCGAACACGGTCTGGCATTGGCGTAGGCGCTCGGGTAGCGAGATGAGCGTAGCCAGATCGAACTTCGTGGCGGTGCTGGCCGGAGGCGCGGCCAGCGCGACGGATTCGATGCCGGTCTTGCCGCAGATTCCGCAACTGGCGCTGGCATAGAAGGCACGTTGCGGCGGGACGATGACACGGCCGGCCTCGGGCAGGACGACCAGGACGTTGCCAAGTTCTGAATCGGACACGTTCGGGCAGTAGTCGATGCCGGCAATGTCGTCGGGGTGTGGCACGAGGCCCTCGGTGAGCAGAAACCCGGTGGCCAAGTCAACATCGTGGCCCGGCGTCCGCATGAGGACGGCCAGGCGATTCTTGCCCAGCCGGATCTCCAGGGGCTCCTCCACCGCGACGTGGTCGGGCGCGGCTTCCCGCCGGCCTGCGTTGCAGCGGATGACGGTGGCACTGGATACCGGACCCTGGCAGTTCATCAGGCAACCTCCGCGGGACGGATCCGAACGGCGAGCACCTTGTATTCCGGGCAGCGCGTCAGCGAATCGGAAGAGGAGGATAAGAGCGTGTTGACAGCGGCCTGGGGAAAGTGAAAGCTGGTGAAGAGCGTGCCGCGAGCGACACGGCCGCTCAGCCGCACCGTCAGCCGCACCGAAGCCCGGCGGCTGGCGATCTCGGCTTCCTGCCCGTCAGCCAACCCGCATGTCTGGGCGTCTTCGGGGTGCATCTCCAGCCAGTCGCGATCGACGAGTTGGCCCAGGCCGGTGCGGCGCGTCATGGTGCCGACGTTGTAGTGCTGGAGGACGCGGCCGGTGATCAGAACAAACGGATAGTCGGCATCGGGCTGCTCGCCGGGAGGCAGATACTCCACGGCGCTGAACTTCGCCCGGCCGCGGGGGAAGCGCTCGGTGTGCATGATGGCGGTGCCCGCGTGGGAGCGATCGGGCACCGGCCATTGCAGCCCGCAGACGTCCAGGCGATCGTAAGACACGCCGGCCAAAGACGGGGCGAGCGCGGCGATCTCCTCCCATATTTGAGCCGGTCGATCGTAGCTCATCGGATAGCCCATCGCCGTGGCCACCGCACAGACCGCCTGCCAGTCGGGGCGGGCCTCGCCGGGCGGCTCGACCACCTTGCGTACCCGCTGGATGCGCCGCTCGCCGTTGGTACACGTGCCGTCCTTTTCCAGAGCACCGGCCGCGGGCAGCACGACATCCGCCCGTTGCGCCGTCTCGTTCAGGAACAAATCCGAGACGACCAGGAAATCGAGCGATGCCAGGGCGCGGTGTACCAGCGCGGTGTTGGGATCTGATTGGGCGACGTCGTAGCCGATGATCCACATGGCGTGGAGTTTGCCGGCCAGCGCGGCATCGTACATTTCCGGTAGTTTCCAGCCGGGGCTTGCCGGTAGCGGCCGGGCCCAGGCTTGCTCGAAACGAGCCTGCACCGCCGGGTCATCGGGCTTCTGATAGCCCGGCAACACGTTGGGCAGCGCGCCCATGTCGCACGATCCCTGGACATTGTTCTGCCCGCGCAGCGGATTGATGCCGACGCCGGGGCGCCCCACGTTTCCCGTGAGGATCGCCAGGTTGGCCAGCGCCATGACGCCCCAGGAACCGGTGCGCTGCTCGGTGACGCCCAGGCCGTGGCAGGCCATCGACGCGCCACTGGTGGCGTACATTCGCGCTGCGCGCCGCAGCGAATCGGCATCAACGCCGGAGATTTCCTCGACGCGCTGGGGCGTGTAGGCGGCCACGGCGTCGCGGAAGGCCTCGTAGTTCTCCGTGCGCTGGCAGATGAATTGCTCGTCCGCCAGGCCCTCGGCGATGATCACCTGGGCCAGGCCGTTGAGCACGGCCACGTTCGTCCCCGGGCGCAGTTGCAGGTGGACATCGGCCCAGCGGGTCAGTTCGATGGCGCGCGGGTCGATGACGATGAGCTTGGCGCCGCGGCGCACCGCCTGCTTGATGCGCGCCCCCACAACGGGATGCCCCTCGGTCGGATTGCAGCCCACAATCAGCAGCAGGCGGGCCATCTCGATGTCCGCCAGCGAGTTCGTGGCCGCCCCGCTGCCGAAGACCTCCTGCATGCCGGCAACGGTGGCGCTGTGGCAGACTCGGGCGCAATTGTCGATGTGGTTGCTGCCCAGGCAGGCGCGAACGAACTTCTGCACCAGGTAGTTCTCTTCGTTGGTTCCCCGGCTGGAAGAGATGCAGCCGATCGCGTCGTGGCCGTGTTTGTCCAGCAGTTGCCGGAAGCGGCCGGCGATGAGGGCAATCGCCTCCTCCCATGTGGCGGGCCGCAGCACTCCGCCCTTGCCCCCGGCCCGAATCAGCGGGCGCGTGAGGCGGTCGGGCGAGCGGATGTACTCGAACGCGTAGCGGCCCTTGACGCACGCATGGCCGGCGTTCACCGGTGAACTCTCATCGGGCCGCATCCGCAGGATGTGGCCCCCGGCCACCTCGGCATCGAACTGGCAGCCGACGCCGCAATAGGCGCAGGTCGTCCGGACCAGGTGGGTGTCCGGCGGCGAGTACACAGGTTCCTGGCCGCTCTCGGGCGCGAGCTTGTCGGCCAGCGCACCGGTGGGACATTGAGCGACACATGCGCCACAGGTGACGCAGCGCGATCGGTTCAACAAACCGCCGTCGACACGGATGCCCGTATCGAAGCCGCGGCCGCCGAGTTGGAGGACGAACTGCCCCTGGATCTCATCGCAGGCACGCACGCAGCGGGCGCACAGCACACAGCGCGAAGGGTCGAACCGGAAATAGGGACCGCTTTCATCGCTGGAAGAAGCAGCGGTGCGATGGCGTGGGCCGCGAAACCGTGCGGCAACGGCGTCGTAGCGCGCGGCCAACTCGTCAAGCTCGCCTGCGCCACGATCGCCGGTCTGCGAGAGATACAGCTCGATAAGCGTGCGCCGGATGCGCCGGATGTCCGGGGTATCGGTGTGGACCACCATCCCGTCGCGCAGCGGCGTGGTGCAGGCGGCCGACAGGCCGCATTGTCCGTCGACCGCGACCATGCACAGACGACAGGAGCCGTACGGGGAAAGCCGGGGCGAACTGCACAGGGCGGCCACGGGCAGACGCTCGCGCCAGGCCACATCCATCAGCGTCGCATCCGCTGCCGCGAGATACGCCCGGCCATCGATGGTGATGCTGAGCATGCTCACGGCCCTCCCGTCTGCGCCAATTGTGCCGAGCGTTTGGCAAGCCGCAACGCCGATTGCATGGCCAGCGGCGCCATGCCGCCCAACGCGCAGAGGCTTGCGTGGCGCATGGCGAAGGCGATGTCGTCCAAAGCCTGCTCGTCACCGGCCAGACCCTCGCCGCGCAGAGCGGAATCGAGTATTTCGGCGGCCCGTTGCGATCCCAGGCGACAGGGGGCGCACTTACCGCAACTTTCGTGGGCGCAGAACTCGATGAGGCGGTGGGCCAGTTCCAGCGGATCGGTGCGATCATCGTAGGCCACGATGCCGCCGTGGCCGAGCATTGCGCCCGCGGCCGCCAGCGACTCGAAATCCACCGGGATGTCCAGTTGGTCCTCCCTCAGCAGACTGCCCAGAGGCCCGCCGACTTGCACGCCCAGCAGCTTTCGCCCCTCGCGCACGCCGCCCCCGAAGTGCTGGATCACTCTGCGCAGGCTGATCCCGAAGGGAACCTCCACCAGCCCCGGCGTGCGCAGGGCGCCGCCCAACTGCAGGGCGATGGTGCCCTTGCTGCGCTCGGTCCCCATCGAGGCATACCAGTCGCCGCCGCGCTGGATGATCGGGCCGAGAGTCGCCAGGGTCGTGACGTTGTGGACGACCGTCGGTTTGCCGAACAGGCCGTGTGTCGCCGGATAGGGTGGCTTGGGGCGAACGACCCCGCGGCGGCCTTCCAGACTCTCCAGCAGCGCGGTCTCCTCGCCACAGACGTAGGCGCCGGCCCCGGAACGCACCTCGACATCAAATCCAAACCCGCTGCCCATGACTGCGGGTCCGAGCCAGCCTGCCTCGCGGGCGGCCAGCACGGCGCTGTTCATGGAAGAGCGAGCATGCGGATATTCGGCTCGTACGTAGATGAATCCCTGCCGGGCATTGATCGCATAGGCGCAGAGCGCCATCCCCTCGAGGATGGCGAACGGATCGCCCTCCATCAGCATCCGGTCGGCATAGGCGCCGCTGTCGCCTTCGTCGCCGTTGGCGACAACGAATCTCTCGTCGGCATCGGCGTCGGCCGCGGTTTGCCATTTGACGGCGGCGGGAAAGGCCGCGCCCCCGCGCCCGCGCAGGCCCGAACGGCGAATCTCCTCAATAATGTCGCAAGGGCGCCAATCCAAGAGCGCGCGGCGCAGGGGGGCGAATCCCCCGGCCGCCTCGTAGGCCGCCAGGGAACCGGCGGCGATTTGGCCGCAGCGCTCGAATGTCACTCGCGTCTGCTCGCCGAGAAAGGGAATGGCGTTGGTTTGCCCGGCATACCACGGCGCGATGGGGCGACCCTCCAGCAGGCCGCGATCCAGCAGGCCGCCCACGTCCGCGGCGCGCACCCGCACGTAAGCAACACGCCCGCGAGCTGTTGCCACCTCCACCATCGGTTCGAGAAAATACGCGCCACGGCTGCCAGTGAAGACCAGGTCGAAATCGTGGCGAGTCTGCCGGCTTGCCCGCAGCGCCCGCTCGACATCCCTGGCGCCGGCGGCGGCGCTGGCACTGTCCTGCGAGAGGAACACCTCAGTCACGCGCCACCTCCCGCAGCAGGCGCACGGCGTCGTCCGGCGTGAGTCGGCCATGCACCTCGCCGTCGATCGCGACCGCCGGCGACACGGCGCAAGCACCGAGACAGAATGCGCTCTCGCCGGTCAGGCTGACATCGGAGATGGCCGCCAGATGGGCATCGACCGCCCCGGCGATAGCTTTGGCACCCAGCGCCGCGCAGGAATCACCGCGGCAGACGCCGACACGATGCCTGCCCGGCGGCGACGTGCGCAGCGCCCGGTAGAATTCGATCACCCCGCGGACTTCCGCTTCTGTGATGTCAAACGCGGCCGCGAGCGGTGCGACCGCGTCGCCGGGAATGAAGCCGCGCTCGTCCTGGATTTCCTGGAGCGCGACCAGCAGCGTGCCTCGCCGCCCGGCGAATCGCGAGAAATCCCAGTTGGCTGGCATCGCAACCTTCCAATCATTACGCCGTCGCCGACGATAACGGCCCATTTCGGTACCAATAGTGGAACAGTCCGCATGACTGATGTCAAGCGACAACCATGCACGACAACCATGCCGGGCTGATTGGATGGAGTGCATGACAGGATCGGCGGGGTCGCTTCGAATGGCTTCGGAGGGGCAGGAATGCCCCCTCGCTCAGCCATTCGATGACAGACAAGAATGTCTGTCCCACCGGCAGCCGGCAGCGACACCGGTCGCGGGCGATGCCGGCATGCAGCGAGACTCTAATCGCATTTGTGATCTTCTTCCGCGGCGAGATCCCCCGCGGCAGGTCTGCCATAGGCGGCCGCGCCCACTGTCAGCAGGCGCTGTTCGCGTCCGGTCGCCCGGAATACGGCCAGCAGCCCGATGCCAATCGCCAGCCACGCCGCCACCACCAGCGGGGCATAGCGCAGGGGTGGATCCGGCAGAGGGAAGATCGAGTAGTAGGCCACCACCAGGATCGCCAGACTGGACACGGCGGGACAGATGCCATGCAGCAGCAGGCGGAACTCGGCGCGACGCTCGCGCAGGAAGAGCAGCATCACGCCCACGTTGCCGCCGCCGTAGACGATCAATAGTGCCAGGGTGTTGACCACGGCCATGAATTCAAATTCCCGGAACGGTCCCAGCCAGAAACCCAGACCCAGACCCAGAGCCAGGGTGATCAGCGTCTGCAGCCAGACCGCGTTGACGGGCGTCTGAAACTTGGGATGCACGCCCGCGAGCCACCGGGGCATGGCGCCCGTCCGGCCCATGGCGAAGAACACTCGGGTGGCGGCATTGGTCGAGGCGATCGAGACGGCGAGCACCGAATTCAGCAACGCCAGCGCCACCAGCAGTTCGCCGTAGGGCAACAGCCGATCCGCCAGAACAAGCACGGGGTTATCCTGGGATGTGGCCAGGGTGCCGATGCTTTTCGTACCCCAACCAACAACGATCGCCCATGATGCGAAGAGATAGAGGGCTCCGATGAGCAGGATGGAACCCATGATGGCCCGGGGCAGATTTCGCCGCGAATGCCGCGCCTCTTCCGCCAACGGGGCCACCGACTCAAAACCGCTGAAGGCCATGATCGCGAAGACAACCCCCATACACAACCCGCCCGCGCCGGGGGCCTGCCGCGGATTGTACGACACCAGATTCACGCCGCCGGATCCCGGGTGCCACAGCGCCGCCGCGCTCAGTACCAGTAGGATGCCGATCTCCAGGAGCCCGAGAACGGTGAGGCTCTCGGTGGAAATCTTGATGCCCCGATAGGTCAGGACGGTGATCACGACGGTGCTCCCCGTGAGCACGGCCCACCAGGGGCAATACACATGGAATTTCGCCCAGGCGGTCTTTTCGATCAGGTCGCCCAGATAGGCCAGGTTGAAGCCGGCACAGACGGGATCGTACAGGAAGTAGAGCCATGCCGTCAGGAAACCGGCGCGGGGATGGATCGTCCGGCTGACGTAGGTGTAATAACCCCCGGCCGACGAAATGTGTTTGGCGAGTTGGGTCAGCGAGATCCCCATGGTCAGGACGATGCCGAAGGCGATGGCGAAGGCCAGCGGCGCGGTGACCTGCGCATGTTGGACGACCATTTGCATGGACAGCACCACGCTACATACCGGAGCCATATGCGTTATTCCCTGCATCAGCACCGAAGGCAGGGTCAGGGCATCTGCGCGCAACTGGGCTTGGCTCATCGGTAGACCTCGGCTTGCGTCTCACTGGGCGTTACCTGCGGTACGTTACCGGCGGTGCGGATTTCGGTTGAAGCGAAGACCTGGCAACATGGCCATAGGTAGGGCAGTTTCGCCGAAACCGCCGTTTCTGGCGTGGAACACGGACCGCTCGGCGAGCGGTCCCTACCTCAGCGGTCCCTACCTCAGTTGGCAAGATCCATGGCCACACCCGCACGCAGCCGCGGCTCGCTCGGCACCGCCGCCGTGATATAATGCCTGCTGGTTGCCTCAAGGAGCACAACATGAAACTCGGCTGGCCGCGGGAATTTCCGGGTGTACATCATTACGGCATCGAAGAGGAAAAGGCGGTTCTGGAGGTGGTGCGCAACCGCACGCCGTTCCGGTATTACGGGATAAAGCGGCCGAAGTTCGTCCTGGCTCTGGAACGGCAGGCCCGGAAGTTCTACGGCGTGCGCCATGCGCTGGCGGTCAACAGCGGCACGGGCGCGCTGATGACGGCGATGGCCGCCCTGGGCATCGGTCCGGGCGACGAGGTGATCGTGCCGGCGTTCATGTGGGTGTCAACGGTGGGCGCCGTCGTGTCGGCCAACGCGGTGCCGGTGCTGTGCGAGGTGGACGAATCGTTCACGATGGACTGCTCGGACCTGGAGAAGACGATCACGCCGCGCACCCGGCTGATCGTGCCGGTACACATGGCCGGAGCGCCGTGCGACATGAAGTCGATCATGGCGATTGCGCGGCGGCGGAACATCGCCGTGCTGGAGGACTGCGCCCAGTGCAATGGCGGGAGCTTCGCCGGGCAAAAAGTGGGCACGTTCGGGACCGTGGGCATGTTCAGTCTGCAGGTCAACAAGAACTGCACCAGCGGCGAGGGCGGGCTGCTGGTGACCAACGACGAGCAACTCTACCTGCGACTGAACGCGGCCCACGACGTCGGCGTGCCGTGGGCGGATGGTTCGCCCAATATCGGCGCGGCGCAGGTCAACTGGGGCTCCGGCCGGCGCATGTCGGATCTGTCGGGGGCGCTGGCCTGGCAGCAGCTCAGAAAGCTGCCCTCGATCGTGCGGCGAATGGCCGGCTCGAAGCGGCGGATCAAGGCGATGCTGGCCGGGACCGGCGGGCTGTCTTTCCGGCACATCCACGACGAGGCGGGCGACACCGCGTGTTTCCTGATCGTCCTCCTGAAGGATGGACAGTGTGCCCGGGTGGCGGGCGCGCACATGAGCCAGGCAGGCCTGCCCAATTTCAGGCTGGCCGACTATGGCATGCACGTCTACTACAACATCCCGCAACTCGTCGGCAAGGTGCCGCTGTCCAAGGCGGGCAACCCCTGGGCGCTTGCGGCCAACTCACAAAGCGTTTACAGCTATGCTAGGGGCGCCTGTCCACGCAGCGACGAGCTGTTCGATCGCGCGATCCTGGTGCCGGTTCCGTCCGTGCTGACGCGGCGACAGGAAACGGCGGCCGCAGGAATAATCCGCGCGGCCGTTGGCTGCTGACACAGAGCGCGGGCTGTGGAAGGAGAGTCCCGATGAATCGCGTGAGTCTTCTGTTGGCCTGCCTCCTGTCGCTCACATCGTTGGTCAGCGCAGGAGAGAACCTGCTCCGCGATGGCGGCTTCGAGCAGGTTCTGGACAAACCCGACGACTACGGGAATCCTTTCAAAGTCTGGGCCGGCTGGAAATGGGAGGGCAACTGCAAACGCGTGGCCGACACCGACATCAAGCACTCGGGCAAATCCAGCGCGCTGATGCTGAGTTACGGCGCGTGCAAAACCGCCATCCAGGATACGGTCAAGACCGAGGCCGGATTCTACAGGCTCAGCGGCTATGTTCGCGCGATCAACCTCCGGCCGGGCATGTTCGACAAGTCAATCACCGTTTCCTTCGAACCCAAGGGCAAGGAGTTGATGACCGACCTGCCCGGCGGCACCTACGGCTGGCGGAGATTCGAGGTCGTCCGCAAGTTCGACGAGCCGTACGACAAGAACCTGCTGTACGTCTATCTGTTCGGCTCAGGACGGGTGTGGCTCGACGACCTGGTGCTGGAGAAGCTCGATGGCGTCAACGCGAAGGAAGGCCTGACGCTGGCCGAGGCCGAGGAGACGCTGAAAGGCTTCGTCGGCGCCGGCGGGATGAAATGCCCCGGCTGCGGGCTCATGGTCGATCCCCAGGCCGAGAAGTGCGGCGTCTGCGGGGAATCGAGCAAGGGCCTAGGCGAGTATGCCGGCGCGCTCAAGCTCTACGAGCAGATGGCCGCGTCCATCGAGCAGGCGAAAGGCAAAGGCGTGGACGTGCTGTACTGGCAGGCCGCAGCCATTCCGATGCGCGTGGGCCTGAACGAGCGGTGGAACAATTTCCCCGAAGAACGGAACGAGACGCTGGCGTATGTCAATCGGCGGGCGCCGGAGGTCATCGCCGAGATCACCGAGGTGCTGACCGGCAAGCGCGAGGCACGGCGCGCACCGCCGAAGCCGGATTTCACGAAGATGAAGCTGAAAGGGCGGAATTTCGTCGAGGGTGAGCAACCGCGGTTCATCTTCAGCATGCACAGCGGGCCGGCCAGGGAAGCCGAGCCGTTCTTCAGCAGCCACACTACGTGGGTCTACACCTGCATGGCCCCCGGCGCGGACCGCTTCAACTACAAGGAACAACCCATCTGGGGCGCCTTCAACAAGTACCCCGACACGCACCGCGTCTGGGACGGCGGGTGGTGCGGGCACATCATCGCCGACAAATGGTCCGGCGGCGTCACGGGCGCCGACATCGTCATCTGCCTGGAAAGCCCGCACACCCGCGATGCCTGCGTGCGGTTCTACCAGAAGACGTTGCCGGGGCAGATGAAGAGCAAGACACGGCTCGTGAGCCTGCTCGATTACGAATACTACTACCTCTGCTACTGCGACGTCACCCGCGATATGTTCCGCGGCTGGTTGAAGGACAAGTTCGGCACCGTCGAGAAGCTCAACGCCGCCTGGGACACGTCGCACAAGGGTTTTGCCGACGTAAGCCTGCCCGAATACAAACGCCGCGAGCCCAACGACGCCAAACGATACGACTTTCTCGAATTCAACATCTGGCGCTTCACCGAGTTCATGAGGTGGGCCAAGGCGGAGCAGCGCAAGATCGACCCGGACATCCCCATGGCCACCTGCGCCCCGCACTACAATTTCACCCACGAATGGGGCGAGAGCGGCAGCGATGTCGAGTCGATGGCCAATGCCGTGAACGACTTCTGCATCAACGAATCGCCGGCCTCGACGAAGTACGTCGATTTCCTGCGCTCGATCAGCGACAACAAGAAGGCGATCGTCGAGGTGGAAGGCAGCGAGTACCGCAACACGATGGCGAGCTTCCTGCACGGGCTGTCGGCGCTGTCGCTGTATTGGGGCTGGTCCGATCGGGCCGGCGACGGCGGGGCAATGCTTTATGGCCGGGGCACGCGCCCGCCGTACTGCTCGGTGGCCGAGGTGGAGCGGTTCCTGCGCACGGCGCTGGATGTGCGGCGGCTGGAGAAGGAGATCGTCGCGTTCCAGGACATTTCGTCACCGGTGGCGCTGCTGTACTCCAAGGCCTCCATGCTCCAGGTGCCGGCGGGAACGGGTGACAAGACGCCCTATCTGCTGGAGTTGGAGCACTGCTACGATGCGATGCTCGAACTGGGTCTCCCGGTGGATTTCATCACCAGCAAGCAGGTGCTGGATGGCAAACTCGGGAAGTACAAGGTGCTGGTCGTACCCGCCGCGACCTATGAGCACGCGGCGGTCGTCGAGCAGATCCTGGCGTTCGCCAGGGGCGGCGGGCAGGTCGTGCTGGTGCCCAACTGCTGGTTTTTCGACCAGCACAACCGCAAGCAGCCGTTTCTGCCGTCGCTGGGCGTGACGGTGACAAGCATGAAGGGGCCGATCATCACGGCGGGCCGGACACAGACGGGGATCCAGCGGGATGTCGCCGGGCAGGAGACCGAGGCGCCGTTCCTGATGGGACTGATCGTGGACACGGTCGTCACCGACGTCCCCAAGGCGAGGATTGTGACCGCCGGGTCTGGCCTCCTCAACGGCGGGGAAATGGCGTTGCAGGGCGCCGGTGTCCGGCACGTTGCCAAGGTGTCCGATGCGGGTAAGGTCTTGGGCCGATTTGAGGACGGCCAACCCGCGATCGTGGAAATCCCCGCCGGCCAGGGCGCGGTCTATTATCTCGCCATCCCCCTGGTTCACGACAGCATGGCCGGGTTCCTGGACCGCCTCGTGGCCAAAGCCGGCATCCCGCGCCCCGTCCGCTTCCTCTCGCCGGAAGGCCAGCGCGTCAGCCATCTGGAATACCGCGCCGTCAAGACGCCGGAAGGGTGGCTGGCGTACGTGAACAATCTCGATCGCAAAGAGGCCCGCCAGCTCAAGCTGAGCAGCGACATCAAGTTCACCGCGCTGCGCAACCTCACGCTGGAAGCCGATCTGCCGTTCACGTTCACGCTGCCGGCGGGGGAGACCTGGGTGGTGAGACTCAAGCAGTAGATCGGGAGATCGCCTCGTGCAGCATCGGCGCGGCCGCGTCGCGGGCGGAAAGCACGGGCTTGGGGCCGGCGTACCAACTCTCGGCCAATCCCAGGGCCGGGTCGTCCCAGCGCACGCCACACTCATCGCTCCCGTTGTACTCCCGATCGAGCAGATACATCAAGGTCGTGTCGCGTAGCGCCCGGTAGCCATGGACCACGCCGGGCGGGATGATCAGGCCGGACGGGACCGCGCCGTCGAGTTCCAAACACAGCGCTTGTCGGTGCGAGATGGAGTCCGGCCGCAGGTCCACGAGCGCCACTTGCAGCAATCCGTCGACGACGAACCAGTAGTCGGTCTGTAGCCGGTGGAAATGCAGGCCGCGCAGGACTCCCGCGTTGGAGCGGGAAACGTTCCACTGCACCCACGACCGGCCGCCGCCGAACCACGAGGCGCGGAATGCCTCGCAGAAACTGCCGCGCGCGTCGGCATGGGAGGTGAGCGTGGCCAGCCGGACTCCGTCGATCGCCGTGGCGATGGTCTCCATGGTCAATACTCCACCAGATGCGGCGTGAGAAACCGGCCGCCGCGGGTGCGGAATTGCTTCTCACGCTCGAGGATTTCGGCCGCATGGTTCCACGCCAGCAGCAGCAAGACGTCGGGATTCTCCTTGGACAGCGCCGAAGGCGGCTGAATGATTTGATGCGTACCGGGTACGTAGAGACGCTGTTTGGCGGGTGTCGAATCGAGCACGACGGGAACCAGATCGGTGCCGATGCCGCAGTAGTTGAGCACGACGCTGCCTTTGGCCGGGGCGCCGTAGCCGATGACTTTGGTGCCGGAGGCGTGCAAGTTCAGCAGCTTGTCGCGCAGCCCGGTTCGCCTTGCCTCCACCTGTGCGGCAAAGGCGGCCCAGGTTCGCCTTTCGCCGATGCCGCTGTCTGCTTCGGCCGCGATAAGCCGCTGCACCTCATCCGAACAGCCGCTGCCGCGGACTGCGGTGCCGCGCAGTGTGCCGCCGTGTACGGGCATCAGTTCCACTTTCTCCAGGCGCAAACCGTGCCGGTTCAGGAGCGTGGCCAAGGGGCGCACCGCGAAATACGAGAGGTGCTCGTGGTAGACGGTGTCGTATTCGCCGCGGTCCATCAACTCGCGAAGGTAGGGCACCTCGAAGACCAGCGCCCCGTCCGCTGCCAACAATGCGTCAACACCCCGGCACAGATCATCAAGGTCGTCGATGTGACCCAGGACGTTGCAGGCCACGATCAGCGAGGCATGGCCGGCGACGCGGGCGATTTCCCGGCCCAGGGGCTCGGTGAAGAACTCCGACACCGTGGGGACGCCGCGTGCGGCCGCCATCACCGAGACATTCCGCGCCGGATCGACACCCAGCACGCGCACGTCGCGCCGCTGGATCGACGACAGCGCCGTCCCATCGTTGGAGCCGATCTCCACAACCAGACCGCCGGGGCGGACGTAGGCATTGGCCTTCTCGGTCATCAGCGCCGAGAAATGGTGGGTCATGCGCAGCGAACTGGACGTGAAGAACAGGTAGGAGCGGAACAGGAGCTGCGGCGGCACGACATGGCCCAACTGCACCATCCCGCAGCGCTCGCACAGATGCAGCGACAGCGGGAAGCGCGGCTCCGGGCGGGTGAGTTCGTCCGGCCGCAGGAACGCATTGGCCGGGGGCATTTCGCCCAGCGACAGAACCGGCACCAGCCCCGACGCGCCGCAGGCGCGGCAACCGTGCCGTTCCCAGGAAGCGGCCGCCTGCGTGGTGCAGGATGCCTCCAGGCCGGCGTAGTCGCGGCGGATCCAATCTGCGAGTGCCTGTTGCGGCTGCGTGTCTTCCATGTTCGTTTTCCATTGTCACGGTTTCACTTTATACTGTTCTGGCACACAATACGCGACGGGTGAAACGACAGACAAGAATGTCTGTCGTACGACAGGCAGGAATGCCTGTCCTACCGTTCACCCACAACATGCGACGGGTGAAACGACAGACAAGAATGTCGTACGACAGGCAGGAATGCCTGTCCCACCGTTCACCCATCAAATCCACGGCGACGGAGCACTACAGGCGGACCATGACGATGCCCCCGCACTCATCCGCGCAACCTGACAGATACTCGGCATGGAACGGGAACATCGGCTTGACCTCCGGCCAGAGGCGGTCGCCGCCGTTCTCGCC
The DNA here is from genome assembly GCA_044450885.1 of Tepidisphaerales bacterium. Taxonomy (GTDB): domain Bacteria; phylum Planctomycetota; class Phycisphaerae; order Tepidisphaerales; family Tepidisphaeraceae; genus JANYKD01. The sequence goes on along the minus strand of JBIOJL010000037.1, from coordinate 3,039 downwards.
ATTGCTCAATTCCGTCGCCGGCTGAACGCCATCCCAGGCGAGCAGGCCGTTCTTTCGCACGCGGTGGCGCAGGGCGCGGAAGTTCGCCCGCACCTGATCGGCCGGCCGCATCCCGTCCATGAACGCGAAGTCGAGCTTCCTGCCCCCGCACGCCTGCTCGATGCGACGGAGCAAGTCGTCCCAGTTGTCCGCACCGTGGATGCACTCGATTTTCTGTTTGCCCTGGGCCATCGCCTGCAGGAAGCGGACCTTGTCGGCCGAGAACGAGACGCCGGGCGAGGCCGCGCAGATGATCTTCGCGTGGTTCGGGGCTGCGCGTGTCCAGAGGTAGACGGTGCCCCCCTCGCGCGTACACAGGTCCAGCACGAGTTCGGGTTTCCATTCGCACGCCCGTTGCATGAGGCGGGCCAGATCGGTGGGGTGATTGCGCGGACCGAGTCGGGCGAATTCGCCGGCGGGGCCGCGATAGTTCTGGCAGGCGCGGATCCAGGCGAGAATGTCCCCGTTGGCCGCCGAGATCTGCCGCAGCAAGGCCACGGCCCGGTCCAGCGGCGGAAGGTTCGGATCGTCCGGCGGCAGAGAGGCTTGCGGCGTGCGGGCGGCCTCGGGATTCGCCGCACCCTCGACGGAAGGCGCCGCCTCGGCCAGTTCCAGGTCGGGGTCGTCCTCGCTGCTGAGGGGTTTCCAGGTGCCGGGCTGCGTCAGCGTTTCCAGCCGCTCCGAAGGCTCGCGCTTCCGGCCGGCGACCTGCTCGAAGAATGCCTTGAGCCGCGGCATGGCCACGTCGAGCGAGTATTTTTCCGCGACCGTGCGCTGCGCCGCCTCGCCGAGATGCCGGTACGCGGCCGGATCCCGCAGGACCTCCACGGCTTTGCCGGCCAGCGCCTCGTAGTCGAAAAAGTCACACAGTAGTCCATTCTCGCCGTGGGTGATGTACTCGCGCACGCAGGTCTGGTCCGAGGCCAGCACCACCGCGCCGCAGGCCATGGCGTCCACCATCGACCAGGAGGCGATGAACGGCTCGGTCAGATAGATGTGCAGGTCGCTGATGGAGAGGATGTCGGCCAGCGTTTCCTGCGATACATAGCCGGTGAAATGGAATCTGGTCAGGTCGTACTCGTCCTGGCCAAGCACGTGATGGCGGAACGCGCCCGAGATGTAGCGCTGTTCGCCGCCGTAATGGATGTTGTCGGCGCCCACGACGACGAAGGCCACATCCGGGAACTGTTCGTAGATGCGCTTGGCCGCCTTCATGAAGATGTCGAAGCCGCGCATCATCTCGAATCCCCGCGCCACGTAGGTGACGATGCGGAGCCTGGAGTCGATGCACTTGTCTCCGCCGATACCGCGGGCCGGATTGTCTTTGCGGCGGTAGACGCTGGTGTCGATGCCGTCGAAGATCACCTCGATCTTGTCGCGGTACGGGGCGGGGAAGAATTCCCGCTGGTAGTGCGTCGGCGTCCAGCCGCGGTCGCAGTTGTCCAGATCGAGCAGCAGCATGGCGTTGCGGGTCTTGACCCGCAGCAGCATGCCCTCGGTCACCGGCATCTCCGGGCGATAGCCCATGTCGCCGCCCCCGGGACGGTAGAAATACTCGAGGAAGTTGACGATCGGGGCGTCGTAAAGAAACGGCAGGAACAGCGACGAACCGAAGCCCGTGTGTGCGATGACCAGGTCCGGCTGGATGTCCGGCCGGGCCTTCAGGGCGGCATAGACGCCGTGGGTGTGGACGACGCAGTTCTCGAAATTGCGGGTACACAGGTGGTTGGCGCGGGTGGCGCCGCCGCGAGCGCGGTAGACGAGTTTCTCAACCCCCGGCAGCGTGCCTTCGGCCCGGCCCGTGACAAACGTACACTTCCATCCGAAGTCGCTCACCAGCCTCGGGGCGATGTAGCGGAACTGGGCCGGGAAGTTCTGGTGGATGAACAGTACGTGCATAAGTGAAACTCCGCTGGGCCGATCACCGGGCATCTTGTACGCGCGATGGGCTCGCGCATCAAGATGAAGGACGACGGCGGCTCCGGTTGGCTTACACGTCGGCCATGAGCCCGATCTTACGCCGGCCATTTGCGCGGCACGTTCAGAACTGGTAATGGAGGCGGAAACCGCCGATCCAGAGTGGAACAACTGGAGGTTTTCTTTGTCGGCTAGCGTGATTTCGACGCTTGCACTGGCACCTCGACCAGAATTCTCGCTGCGGCGGCCATCCCCAGCAGGACTTCCGCACGGCGAGGAATCAGAACCCTGACCGCTCCCGCCGTGGAATCTCGCTTGCCGACAGTAACGTTGGCGCCAGGCATGAGACCGCTTCGCTCGATGAACTGCAAGAATCCCGGCCCTTGGTCCAATACTCTGGCGACTTGTTGAGCAACGCCCACGGGGCAGTCGGCCAGGCTCAGCAAATGGCGTTCGTGAAGATGTCCCTTGGAGGTGGGAATCGGGTCGCCGTGTGGATCAGCCGTCGGGTGCCCCAGAAAAGCATCGAGCCGCTCCAGCACGCGGTCAGATATCGCGTGTTCCAGCGCGTCGGCCTCATCATGCACGACCGACCAATCCAACCCCAGCACTTTGACAAGAAACAGTTCCACAAGCCGATGCCGCCGCAGGACATGGAGCGCCAATTGTTCGCCGCTGTGGGTCAGCTTCACTCCGCTCCAAGGCTCATAAACAACCAGTCCTGAATTCTCGAGCGACTTGACCATGGAGGTGGCGGTCCCGGGCACGACCCCCATGGCGGCGGCCAGACGGCCCATCGACACCAACGTCTCCACGTCAGCGGAGCGTTGTTCCAAATAAAGCTGCTTCAAGTAGTTTTCGACCGTGCTTGTCGCCATGCGCACCGTCCTTTTGCCACGTACAAGGATACATGCTGAGCCGGCCCTTGACAATGTAAATAGTCTTCGCTATTATAATTTTGACTATTCAAAATGTTGTGTTCGAGCATTCGCACAGTAGGGAAGGCGTACAATGCAAAGCCGCAGAGTTGTACCGCTTGATTATGAGACGATTCCGCCGGAAGCCGGCCAGGTCGGCCATGTT
>JBIOJL010000036.1:0-23679 GCA_044450885.1 Tepidisphaerales bacterium | reverse complement strand
TGCCCGTTACCGGTTTCGGCGGGCGGGATTATGCCGACATCACGAAGGCTCTTCCTTGATCTGGATCAATTCGTCCATTTTTCTTATAACCTGGGTATGAGCATCGACTCCGCCACCATCCTGGCCGGCTGCAGGTTCTTCGCCAAAGTGAAAGGCGCAAGCCTCGATCGCCTGCTGCAAATAGCGGTCACAAAGGACTTTACGAAGAACCAGACCATCTTCCGACAGGACGATCCCTGCCCCGGGGTCTATGTGGTCGGCTCCGGTCTGGTCCGCGTGTACAAGCTCGCGCCGAGCGGGAAAGAGCACGTTCTGCACCTGGTCGCCCCCGGCGGCACGTTCGCGGAAGTGGCCGCCATCGGCCAGTTTCCGTGTCCTGCCTTTGCCGAGGCTCTGGAGGACTGCCGTTGTGTTTTGCTTCCGAGCGTCCAGTTCTCCAAGGCATTACAGGAGGACCACCAGCTTTGCCTGCAATTGCTCGGCAGTTTCGCCGGCTGGGTGCGGCACCTGGTCGGACTCGTGGAGGACATCGCCCTGCGCGATGCCCTTGGCCGGTTGGCCCGCTATCTCCTGTCCACGGCCGACCCGGCCACAAATCTCGTCCAGCTCCCTTCGCTGAAGAGACATCTGGCCAGTCACCTGAACCTGACGAGCGAGACGCTGTCGCGGACGCTTCGCCGGCTGATGGACATGGGTTTGATCGAGGAGCATCCAATGGATTTGCGGATTCTCGATCGGGAGAAGCTGGAGTCGGCGGCCTATGGGTCGTGGCCCGAGGTGTGAACGCTGTTGGAAATCAGGACCGAGAGGTATGATGGCGAGGCGATCCAGAAGATAAGGACTCGGCGATCAACTTATGTCGAACCGCGTCAGCCAATACGGCGCTCCTGCCCGAGTCGGTGTGCGGAAGTCCCCGGCCGGATCACGGAGTGCAGCCCCAGTCACGATCACTCGCCGAGGGATCGCACCGGTGGCGTGTTCCCTTGCTTTGGCGTTCTTGTTCGTGGTCGTGGTGCCGGTCACGACCTACGCGGCCGGACGAGTCAACCTCGCCCTGAACAAGCCGGCGAGCAGCTCGTCCATCGAGAACGAAGAACACAGCGCCGCCCAGGCCAATGATGGCGATCCGAAGACCTGCTGGCGCGCCGACGACGAGCCCGAGAACGGGCCGGAGTGGTGGCAGGTCGATCTCCAGACGCCTTGCGACCTTTCCGGCTGCCAGATCCGCTGGCCCTTCAAGGGCAAGCGCTACCGCTACAAGGTCGAAGGCTCGGCCGACAGCAAGAGTTGGCGCCTGCTGAGCGATCAGACAGCCACGACTGCCAGATCACAGGTCCAGAATCTGAAGTTCGAGAAAGCAAGCGCGGTCCGTTACGTAAGGATCACGGTGACGGGGCTTGACGAAGGATGCTGGCCGAGCATTTCTGAAGTGAAGATATTCGGCGTCAAACAGTCCGGAGGAACGCCATGATGAAACGCCTGGTTCCATTCGCGTGGGTGTTGCTGCTGGCCGTATGCGGCCGGGCCGTGGCCGCGGAACCGCCCAGGCCCAACATCATTTTCGTGCTGGCCGACGATCTGGGCATTGACGGCGTGAGCTGCTACGGCGGCGACGCGCACAAGACGCCGCACATCGACTCCCTGGCGTCCTCCGGCCTGCGCTTCACCACCTGCTACGCAGCGCCGCTGTGCGGGCCGTCGCGGTGTCTGCTGATGACCGGACGTTACGCTTTTCGCACGGGCGGGTTGACCAACCAGTCCTGGCGCAGCGGCGGCCCGGGGGCAAAGTCGGCCGACGAATACCCCATCGCCAGACTCATGAAGCAGGCCGGCTATGCCACGGGCCAGGCCGGCAAGTGGCGGCAGGTGGGCGAGTCGCCGCGCGACTGGGGTTTTGATGAATACCTCACCGACAACACGGCCAGCGGCTGGTATTGGCAAACCAGGTACAACAAGAACGGCGACGACTTGCATCTGCCCGAAGGGACGTACGGCCCGGACGTCATCCAGGACTTCACCTTCGATTTCATCCGGCGGCACAAGGACCAGCCGTTCTTCGTCTATTACGCGATGCACCTGGTACACAAGCCCACCCTGCGGACGCCGGACACGGCGCAAGGCACGAAGGCGATCGACAAGCTATACGACGACAACATCCGCTACATGGACAAACAGCTCGGGGCCCTGGTCGCCGAGTTGGAGAGGTTGGGGCTGCGGAAGAACACCCTGGTGATTTTTTCCGGCGACAACGGAACCGCGGCCGGTTATCCCAGCCCCGTGCGCGGCCGGATGATCAACGGCTGGAAAGGGAGCATGCTGGAGGGCGGTTCGCGGGTGCCGTTCATCGCGAGCTGGCCCGCCGCGACGCCCGCGGGCAAGGTGACCGACGACATCGTGAGCTTTGCCGATCCGTACGCCACCTTTGCCGAACTGGCCGGCGTCAAGCCACCCGAAGGCTTCAAGACCGACGGGCAGAGTTTCGTCCCGCAGCTTCGCGGTCAGCCGGGCGCGCCCCGCGCATGGGCCTACGTCCAACTGGGCGCCCATTGGTACGTTCGCGAGCCGGGATTCAAGATGAACGAGACGGGCAGTCTCTTGGACATGAGTGACGCCCCGTTTGTCGAGAAGCGCGTGGATGCCGAAGCCGACACGGAGCAGAGCAAAGCTGCGCGGAAGCGCCTTGCCGCGGCGTTGGCGGAGCTCAATCCCGCAGGCGGCAAGACGGACCGGGACGGCGGCGGTCCGGGCAGAAGAAACCGAGCCATATTTCCCGGCCTGGCCGATGCCGGCGGGCCATGGAAATCCGGCGACGTTCTGCTCCCGCAGCAGGCGCCGAGCATTGGCGGAAAGCCGCTGGAGATTTCGGCCGAGATCGAGCCGGCCGGGACTGAAGGTGTGATCGTCACACAAGGCGGGGGTGCGCGCGGCTACGCCATTTACCTTACCCGTGGCAAGCCGGCGTTTGCCGTCCGTGAAGCCGGGAATCTGACCTCGATCGTCGCCAAGGAGCCGCTGGGCGATGGTCATTTCCTTGTGAAGGCGACGCTCGGTGAAGATGGGGCCTTGGCGCTGTTTGTGGACGGCAAGCAAGTGGCCGAGGGCAAGGCCGCCGGCCTGATTCAGCAGCAGCCCAGGGCCGGCTTGGTGGTGGGCACATCCGGCAATGCAACGGTGGGCGACTACGTCGGTCCCAACCCGTTCAAGGGCAAGATCAGCAACGTGCGGGTCAGGACCAGTCGCGCCGCCGGTTGACCTTCATGTCGCCGGCAGGAGGTCGAGTATGAGATCGAACAGCTATCGGCTGGCAATTGGGCTCACGGCGACAGCCATCGGCATTCTGTGCGCTGCGGCGTTTGGTCAGGCGCAGAACCTCGCCGCTCAAGCGCCAGGTTCCGGCCAGAACCTGGCCAAAGACGTGAAGCCGATTTGCGACATGTCGGCCAGCGATCGCTATAAGGGCGAGGATGGCGGCTTGTACGGCGGGGGCCGGAATGAGCCGCCCGAGGCGCATTGGAAGGCGGCATTGGCCGAGAGTCGCAAGATCGAACCGTTGGACAGGGACGGCAAGCCGGCCAGGGATGGCAAGATTGGACTGATTTCCATCGGCTTTTCCAACACGACGCAGGAGTTCCAGCGATTCCAGCGCCTGCTGAGGGAGAAGACGCTGCCGCCCAGTCTTGTCGTTGTCGACGGCGCCATCGGCGGCCGGGACGCTCCGATGTGGGCAAACAACCGGGCTCCAACAGGCCCGGGACCATGGGACGTCCTGGGGAAGCGTCTGGATGCGGCCGGAGTAGCGCCGGCCCAGGTGCAGGCGGTGTGGCTGAAGATGGTGCTGGCCCAACCCAATGGCTATGGCGAGTTTCCCAAGCACGTGCAAGTCTACAAAGAGAACATGGTGGTGATCGCGCAGCGGATCAAGAAGACTTTCGTGAATGCCCGCATTGTGTATCTCTCGACGCGCATCTACGGCGGGTACGCCAACCGTGGAAGCCCCGAGCCGTATGCCTACGAAACGGGTTTTGGCGTGCGGGGGCTGATTCTCGATCAGATCAAAGGCAACGTTGAGCTGAACTATGACGCGGGCAAAGGCGAGGTGAAGGCGCCGCTGCTGCTCTGGGGACCGTATGCCTGGGCCAACGGAGGAACGCCGCGGGCCGACGGGCTGACATGGGAAGCGGCCGACTATCAGCCCGATCGGCTGCACCCAAGCCCGGCCTCGGGCCAGGAGAAGGTCGCCCGCGGGTTGCTGGAGTTTCTGGAGACCAATTCAACGTCCAAAGCGTGGTTTGCCGGCAAGTAGGCGTGGCCTACTCACCGAGTCAACAGGAGGCGGTGTCAATGGCGAGTTGAAGAAATCGGGGACGTAAATAGTTGACAGCACATGACGACACCGCGATGCCATTCCGACGGCCCACCGGACCCAGAAGACGGGTCAGGTGCGATTGTCATGATTCGCTCTTCGGTGTTCGGTTTCGGTAGCATGAGCAAACCCATGTGCGCTCCTTTGTCCCATCATCTCCACCCGCGCTTCCCGCCAACCGCGTCCGCTGAAGCGGACCCTACGCACACTTTCGTGCGCTATAACTCCGACGGCTCGGTGGATACCAGTTATGGCTTCAGCGGACCCAACGGCACCGGCACTGCCGGCGGCGGGGCGACCTACACCGACGCTACCGACAAGAGCGACGGCATCTCCTCGCTTACCCGGCAGGCCGATGGGAAGTTGGTGATGACCAGCTACTACGGCGGAAGGCTGCACCAGTTCCAGATCACCCGCCACAACGCCGACGGGACGTATGACACCAGTTTCTCCAGCGATGGCAAGCTGACGGTCGGCTGGTCCGACGCGATCGACCTGTACGCGGCCACAGTGGTCGATGGGCGGATCGTGGCCGTGGGCGTGACGTCCGGCGACTTCGCGGTGGCCGTGGTCGAGGGCGGCGAGCGGCTGGAAGAGCGGCTGTGGGCGACGCACGACGCCAACGGGAACATCACGGCGGTGACGGATGTGATGGGGAACGTGGTGCAGCGCAGCGAGTACGACCCGTACGGCGGCCGGACATTCCTGACGGCCGGCTGGGCATCGACGACCGACGCCCACAACTTCGCACCCGGATTCCAAGGTCTTCGCCAAGACACGATCACCGGCTGGTGGGATGCGCGGAACCGCTGGCTGATTCCGGGGTTGCAGACCTGGAATCGGATGGACCCCACCGGCGCGGCCTATGTCGATGGGGCCAATCTGTACGAGGCGTTCCTCGGGGCGCCGATCGGGACGGTGGATCCGATGGGGTTGGAGGGGACAGCAACGACAGGGCCAGCACCAGCACCGGCACCGGCACCGGCACCGCCACCGGTTGTGTTTTCCTCGACTGCTCCCAAGGGCAGTACCTCTCTGCGGCTCCGCAACGGGACCCAGCTACTCGCGATCTCATGGGATGCAACCAGAACGACAGCGATTAACAAGAGATTTTTCATTCCTTCGAGCCGTGTGTTTCTTCCATCTACGTTCGTGAAGTTCGGCATATACACGGATATGGGACCGTTCTTGGGACCACCGAACCCGAAATCCACGATCTTGTGGCATCAAACAGTTGGCATCAAATTGCCGGGAGACATGATGCCGGAGGATGTGAATTTTATCGAGAGCGGGGAGACCAAGGAGCATGGAGGCCGCGATCCTCTAAAGGACGTGGTGGGAGACAATTCTCAGGGAGACCCAAACAAGCCGTATGGCCCCGCGCCGTACGAGCACAATCAGAACGGGGAGATGGACGATGAGCCGATGCTCTCCCTATACACCATCTCAACGACGAACTGGTTGGGCCAGAAGGTACCCGGTATTGGAGCCGGAGATCTTGATTTCACTCCGCTATATCCGCTGCAGAGCGGTTGGGTCCAGAAAGGCTTCGTATCCTGGCCACAGGACGGCAATCAGCCGCTTGGGGTCAAGATCATATGGAGCACGCAGATGAACAATTCCTTTGTGAACGGAACACGATTTTCTATCCGGGTCGTCGGTAACGGGAACTAAACACCCTGTGATGCGACAATGCACAGAGACAGCCTCACGCACTACTAGGATTAGGCGTCGTTACGGACGCTGGCGCACAATCGCGCTGTCAACCGTCTTGTTGACGATCATACTGTTTCTTTATCGCTACCAACGATCTTCTGCCTACCAGGAGGTCGTGCTGGATCAACTGACCAATTTTGAAGTCCCCGAGAAGCCTTGGACCGAGGATAGTATTCCTATCTCATTGCGTAAATGGGACGGCAAGAGAGTACTCATATTTGCACCAGTGATCGACCGATGTTGGCCGGTGGATGAACTTGCATTTGACGTTTCTGACTGTAGGTACCGATCGAGGACATCGCCTCCCGTATTGGATAGGGTGCGCATACGGGTCAAGAGCCAAAGCTCTCTTCCCATGCCCAGAGATCTGGTTACGGTCAGGGGGACGATCTCAATCGGGCTGCAACGGAGCCGCATCGATACATCGGTGGTGTCTTTTATACGGATTGATGCTGATTCTGTTGCGATCGGCGTACCGACGTCAACCGACGAGGATGGATCATTGGTCGTCGCGTGCGAGGCCTTGGTTGGACTAGTGCTTACGACGATGCTCGTGCGGCGCGTGCGCAGAGAGCTGCAGGAAAGGCTTCGTGACCGCAGGCGAGCACTTGGACTCTGCCAGCACTGCGGCTACGATCTGCGCGCGACTCCAAACCGCTGCCCAGAATGTGGCGCTGAACGCAACGATGAATGCACGGAGACTCCGAATACAACGCGATAAGGTATAGATCACGAACATGACGTCGCGAGCACACCGGATTCTGTTCATCAGTCACACCCCCACCGCCACCACCGGCTACGGCCGGGTGACGCGATGGCTGGCCCATGCCTTCCGAGCGGCCGGGCACGAGGTCGCCGTGCTCGGCTCGGGATACGCCGGCGGGTCGCACGAGTTGCCCTACAGCATCCTCTCCTGGAGCAATTGATGCCTGTTCCCGAGTTCCGTTTATGTTCCCACCCTCAACAGGCCGTGCAACTGCGGCCGGGCGTTCATCAGGTATGGGCGAACCTGTCAAACGGGCTGCTCCAGACGCACGATGTATCTGCCGCCCTGGAGGCGAGCCGGGAAGCGATTCGGCTCGACCGATCCTACGCCCCGGCCCACAAGGCGTACGCGGCCGCACTGGCGGAATCCGGAGAGCCCGCCCAAGCCTGCGAGGCGTTCCGCGAGGCCATCCGGCTGCATCCAGAATACGCCGAGGCGCACGCCAGCCTGGGTCTGGTGCTGCTGTCCCTGGGCGACTATGAAAACGGCTGGCGCGAGCATGAGTGGCGCCGGCGGCTGCCGGGAAAACTGTGGCAGCGGGAGGGCAAGGCATGGGATGGCACCGACCCGTTCGGGCAAGCCTTGCGGCTGTATACCGAAGGGGGCCTGGGGAACACGATCCAGTTCATCCGCTACGCGCCGGTCTTGGCCGCGATGGGGGCCATCGTGACGGTCGAGTGCCAGCCGGGGTTGGTGAATCTGCTCAAGACCGTGAAGGGCATTCGCCAAGTTGTTGCCCGAGGCGAATCCCTGCCGCACCATGACCGCCACTGCCCGCTGATGAGCGTGCCGGCGGTGCTCAAGACGACGATCCAGACGATCCCGGCGACCGTGCCGTACCTCGAGGCCGATCCGTCCCGCGCGGAGCGCTGGGCCGGAGTGTTGGAAAAGAAGGACGGACTCCGCATCGGCATCTGCTGGCAGGGAGAACAGAAGCTTGTCTATCGCCGAAACCGCTCCATCCCGCTCAGCGTCTTTGCGCCGCTCTCGAGAGTCCCAGGCGTGCGGCTGATCAGTCTGCAGAAGGGTTGTCCGCTTGATGCGGATTTCCCCGTGGCCGAGCTGCCGGGCCTGGATGAGTCGGGCGGCGCGTTCATGGACACGGCGGCCGTGGTCAAGCATCTTGACCTTGTCATCACCTGCGACACGTCGATAGCCCACCTGGCCGGCGCCTTGGGCGTGCCGGTCTGGGTGGCCCTGCCCGTTGTCGCCGACTGGCGTTGGATGGTGGATCGGGAGGACAGCCCGTGGTATCCGACGATGCGCCTGTTTCGGCAGGACAAGCCCGATGACTGGGCGCCGGTGTTTCAGCGAATGGCCGAGGACCAGTGGTGAACAGGCGCGCTCATGCGTCATTCGTGACCGGTTTCGTGGCGTCAATCCGCAGCCAGCAGATCGTGCCGACAACGAAGACGGCGGCGAAGATGAGGAAGTTGAGGTGATAGCCGGCCAACTCGCCGGCTGCCTTTTCCGTGAGCGAGAGCCCCTGCGGCGGCGGCCCCAGGTGCGCGGCGTGTGCGGCCAGGGAGCGCTGGACGATGAAACCTGTCGCCCAATTGGCGAGCACGCCGCCCAGCGCACCCGCCATGTTCATCGCGCCGGCCACGGTGGCGGCGTAGCGGCGGCCGATGTCCTGGCAGACGGCCCAGGCCGGGCCCATCGTCAGGTCGGTGAAGAAGCCGGCGAGAGAGACCGCCAGGAAGAACCAGAACGCGCCGGGCATGAACGGACAGACCAGGAAGCAAACCACCGTCATGGCGTGGCCAAACACGCCAAACAAACGCCGCCCGAGCCGGCGGTTGCCCGTCTGGCGCACAAACCTGTCGGTCAACAGTCCGCCGAGGAGGCAGCCCAGGGCGCCCATCCATAGCGGTCCACCTTTGTAGATTGCCCCCAGCGTACTCGCGGCTTTGACGCCGTAGTGGTCTTCCAGAAAGCTGGGCAGATAGGTGATGTAGAACGCCCATCCGTAACACTGGCAGGCGTACATCAGGCAGACGGTCCACAGATTCGCGCTGGTCAGGAGTTGCGACCAGGGAACGCGGCCGTGAGCGGCCCTCGACTCGGCATGGCCGGCACGGATCAAATCGAGCTCGGCCGGGTTGACCGCGGGCTTCTCCTCCGGCCGGTTACGGAACCAGATCGCGAAGACAATGCACCAGAGGATCCCGATCGCGCTGAAGACCCAGAAGACGGAACGCCAACCGAGAAGCGGCGGCAGGAACGGCGCGGCCGCGCGCTCACCGGTTTGCCTCGCGGCCGGCCGGCCGATGCCCTCAACCAGCACCATCCAGACCAGCGGCGTGAGACCGCCCATCAAGCGGCCGCACATCCACACGGCGCCCTGGGAGAAGCCGCGCTGGCTCAAGGGAAACCAATTATGCAATGCCCGCGTGATGTTCGGATAGGCGCCGGCTTCGCCCATTCCGAAGAGGAAGCGCACCGCCATGAGCACGGCCAGCGGTGTCACGCTCATGGCGCCGAGATGGAAAGCGCCCAAAACGCGCCCGTGGATCGACAGTCCCACCAGGCCGGTCAAGGCGGTGAAGGCCGACCACCAGAGGACGATCCGGATCAGCACGTTACGTGGCCCGAAGGCGTCACCCAGCCAGCCGCTGGGGATCTCGAACAGAGCATAAGCCAGCGTGAAGGCGGCAAAGACCCAGTTCAAGTCGGCGACGCTGGAGAGGTGGAGGTCGTGGACAAACGCCTTGGCCGACGAACCCATGCAAACGCGGTCGAGGTACGTGATCATCGACAACGCGCAGGCGAGCGCCAGCACGCCGTACCGGAGACGCGTGGGGGTCGGTGACGTGCGAGGTTCGAGACAAGAGTCAGCCATGGTACACTGGGCGCTTAAAGGCGTAGCCCTATCGCGGCTCCGCAGTCATGGTATTCGCAGCAAGTCCCAGCGGCCAGACCCTGCCCCTGCGTGCTTGCGGGTGAGACAGGAGAGCATTAGGATCACTCTGCGGTGCCTGAGTGCTTTAGCAGAAGGGACATGGGGATGGCAACAACCAGTGAATATCGCTACAACCACTTGACGTGGGAAGAGATGAACGAAGCCATCGCGGCCCGGAAGCTGGTCATTTTGCCGACGGGCTCGACCGAGCAGCATGGTCCGCACCTTCCGCTCGACGTCGACACGTTTCTGGCGGAGTCGGTGTGTCTGGAGCTGGGCCGGCGCATCCCCGATCGGGTGCTGGTCCTGCCGGCCGTCTCGTTCGGCCTGAATCGGCACCACATCGACTTTCCGGGCACGATCCACATCGAGCCCGAGACGTTCATTGCCTTCTGCCTCTGCATCACCAAGAGCGTGGCTTACCACGGCTTCGAGAAGATCCTCATCGTCAACGGCCACGGGTCCAACACGCCGCTGATCGACCTGGTGGCGCGGAAGACGGTCCTGGCCACCAAGTCGCTGTGCGCGGCGGTGAACTACTTCAGTTTTGGCGTGGAGGCATTCAATCGGGTGCGGCAGACGCCGGTGCTGGCCCACGCGGATGAGTTTGAGACGTCGCTCTACCTGCATCTGGCCCCCGAACGGGTGCGGATGGACAAGGCGGTTGCGGACAATGATGTGGCCGGCAAGTACATGAGTTCGGACAGCATTTTCCCCCATGTGCGCTTCAGCGACTACTGGGGGCGCTGGACCAAAACCGGCGTACATGGCGATCCGACGGTGGCGACGGCGGAGAAGGGGAAGATCATCTGGGAAGCCGTGCTGTCGGGAATGACGGAGCTGGTGGACGAATTCCGCGGCTGGCCGATTGCCCAGCGCAGCGACCAGCACCAGAACCCGGTGCAATCACAAATCGAGTGGTGATCACATGAAGATACGCGAGATTCGCGCCGCCGGCCTGCGCGGCGCTACGCCCGAAGGCGGTTGGGATGAGGAACTGCGGCCCGACGACTGCGTCCACACGCTGATCGCCGTGATCACCGACGAGGGATCATTCGGCCTGGGCAGCGTCTTCACCAGCGACCGTCTGGTCAAGGCGGCGTTGGCGCTGCTGGAGCCGCTCTATCGCGGGGAAAACGCCCTGGAGCCGGAACGCGTGAGCGAGAAGCTACATCAGAACACGTTCTGGCTTGGCCGGGGCGGCTCTGTCACCCACACCATCAGCGGCATTGATATCGCACTCTGGGACTTGCTGGGCAAGGCCGCCGGCCAGCCGGTGGGGCGTCTGTTGGGCGGACGCTACCGGGAGCGCGTGCGGCCATACGCGTCGCTGTTGATCGAGGAGCCGTCGCGCCTGGCCGATCGTCTGGCCGGACTCAAGGCGCAGGGCTTCCAGGCGTTCAAGATCGGCTGGGGCAGTTTCGGGCGACGCGGCGATGCGCTCGACAAGGCGGTGGTGCGGGCCGCGCGAGACGCGATCGGCGCCGACTCGCTGTTGATGGTTGACGCCGGCGGGAGCGACGCCTTCTGGAAGCAAGGCTACAAATGGGCTCTGCGAACCGCACAAATGCTGGCGGAGTTCGACGTTGCCTGGTTTGAGGAACCCTTGAAGCCGGATGCCCTGAAGGACTACGTCGCCCTGAGGCGGAAATCGCCGGTGCCCATCGCCGGCGGCGAGGTGCTGACGCGGCGGCAGGGCTTCCAACCGTGGCTGGAGGCGGGCGCCTTCGACGTGGTCCAGCCGGACGTGACCAAGGTGGGCGGCATCAGCGAGGAGCGCCGCATCGCCTGGATGGCCCAGGACCACGGCGTGCGTTTTATCCCCCACGGCTGGAACACGGCGGTCGGGCTGGCCGCCGACTTGCAGTTGGCCTCGGCGTTTCCCGACACCGACCTGGTGGAGTACCTCACCGGCTCGCCCTACGTGGACCAGATTGCCGCCGGGGGCTGGAAGCTCGATGCCGACGGCATGCTGCCAATTCCCGAGAAACCCGGCCTGGGCTTGACGCTGGACATGGATGCCGTAGCCAGGTTCACTCAGGGAGAGTTCTTGCTGCCCCGGTAATCGTTCCGTCTCACTTCACGGTTTCCGGCTTCATCCAGATCAGTTGATCTTCGATATTGTCGGACAGCTTGTACGATTTGCGATTCCTGGCGATGGGCTCGCCGACGATCTCGATCTTCGTCAGGTCGCTTTCGCCCATGCCCGCATCGGCGCAATAGTTCAGATAGCCGATCTTGGCGAAGTCGATGCCCATCAACTCCACGGCTACCCGATCCGCCGCCAGCCAGTCGGCGGAGGCCACGCACACGCCATGAGTTACTTTGGTGCCTCGGGTCGGGCCGTGGCCTTCCATGCCCTCGAAGCCGTCGATGACCGCCAGGTGCGGATGGAGGCGCTGGGCCAGCATGAAGAGATTGAAGTTGATGCCGCGGATGCCACCCCCATGCACAATGGGCTTGTCGCTGGCGGCGCCCGGCTTTCTGTTCTGGCGGAAGGTGAATCCGGCGTCCTTGATCGGCGCGCCCAAGACAATGTTCTTGAGCGACAAGGTCGCCACCACCAGGTCGTGGGTCTTCATCCGGGCGGCGGAGATCACGAAACTGTTCGGGTCGAGCAGCAGGCTCGAGGCGCGCACGCGGTGCGGGCGGAAGTCCTTCTGGTCGAAGACTTGAATTGCCTCGAATTTCTCCCGGTCGAGATCGACCAGCTTCACGCCGTACTTGGCCGCGACGCGCGGGTAGCCGTAGTTGTCAAAGCCCTCGAGGGTCGGCCCGTTGGCCGCGGACTCGGCGATGACGGCGTCCGTGAGCTTGCCGATGGACTTGAGGAACTCGAGGATGCCTTCCAGGCCGTCCGCGTGGGTGGCGGACAAGGGGATGTCGATCGCCACGTTGTTGGGCTTGATGATCACGCGGCGAGTGCCGATGGCCTGGGCGATCTCGCGTGCGAAGGGTTTGAGGCTGCGGAAGGCCATGTCGGCGCGATCGTTGCCGGTTGTCAGCGCCACGCGGCTGGGATCTCGAGGCGGCGGGGCCTCGCCGGCCAGGCTCATCCGTGCGAGGGGCGTGCCGCTTATCATGGCCAGCCCGCCGCCCAGCATCTTTCTCAGGAAGTCGCGCCTCTTCACGGTTTCATTTATGTTGCGTTTCATGCGACCTCTCCATTTGTCGAATCGAAGGAGCATCGGTCGATCCGTGGCCCGCACGCCTGAACGTGCCTCACGAAGACTGTGTGAGTCGTGATTCTACCCTTCGCAACGGCGAACGCCAGCGTGCTTGTCTCCTGCCTCCCAGGGCAATCGCATATGGCGAGGCGAAAAGCCTGGAGGGCTTTGGGGGGACAGGAATGTCCCCCCTCTCGGCCATCCATTGACAGGCAAGAATGCCTGTCCTACTGAAGACGCGTCCCAATGCGATAGCCCTGTCCTGCCTCCTTTGCCTGCGTCCTTTGCGTCCTTTGCCCGTGACAATCCGCCCGAGCGGGATTACCATTTGACGGCGCGTTCGGCGGCCATCATTCCCAACCGACCAGGAGACATTCCGATGAACAAGCACGTTGACCTTACGCGGCGCGATCTTGTCAAGCTGACTGCCGGGACAGTTCTGGCGAGCGCAGTTGGCGGAGCTTTGGCGGCCGAAGAGCCGGTCGCCGGCAAGGCGCCGGTTGCGGGCCGGCCAAAGATCAGCAGCGTCAGTTGGAACTTCCACAATCTGGGCGCCGGCTACACGCGGCCCGACCAGGCGATCGAGACGATCGGGCAGATGGGCTTCGAGGGCATCGAGTTGATCCTCACGGGGCGGGGCGAGATCGCCGCCTACTGGACGGAGGACACGATCGACAAGATCCGCAAGCGGCTGGAGTTCTACAAGCTGCAAGTGCCGCAGTTCGCCATGTTCCAGCCGGTGGTCGAGGAACTGACCAGCGGCAACGCCGACGAGCGGCAGAAGGCCCTGGATCGTTTTGAAGCGGGCTGCCGCATCGCCGTGAAACTCGGCGCGCCGATGGTCAACATCGTCGCCCCCTGGGCCCGCCAGCTCACCGCCCCCGGGAAGGGCTACCTGCCGAGGTACAACGATCTGCCCAACGGCAAGCCCGGAGAGAAGTTCCACATCGACATCGCCCCCGGTTTCGATTGGGAGCAATTGTGGGACACGTTCGTCGCCACGACCAAAGGATGCGTCCAACGCGCCAAGGCCCACGGGCTCCGCTTCTCGATCGAGAACCACACGCACACCATGATGGCCGAGACCAACGCGTTCCTGCGTCTCTGGGATGCCATCCCCGACCCGGCTTTCGGGCTGAATCTCGACATCGGCTGGATCGCGCTGGAGCGCGAATACCCGCCCGTGGCGGTCCACAAGGCCGGCAAGCATTTGATGAACGTCCACATGCGCGACATCGACGGGCTGATGCACAACTTCGTGCATGTTGGTCAAGGAGTCATGGACATCCAGGCGATCGCCCAGGCCCTCAAGGCCGTGCGCTTCGGCGGCTTCGTTTCCCTGGAGCAGGATGGCCAGCCGGGCGATGCGCCGGACGCCATGCAAGCGACGTGCAAACGCTACCTGGCGATGATGAAGGAATACCTGGCGTAGGAGCATCAACCCCATGAAGCGTATGACATTTCTTGCGGTGGCCGCATGCGCCACAATCTGGGCGGCTGCCGTCCACGGGGCCGAGGAACGCCTGCGCGTCGGTGAGTTCACCGCCACGCGCTTCGAGAAGGCCCCGGTCATCGACGGCAAGGTCGCGCCGGGCGAATGGGACCGGGCCTTCACGACCTCGGGGCTGATGGCGCCGTTCGAGCACCAGCTCCAGGAATCGGAGACGACGATGAGTCTCGGGTTCGACGCGGAGCGGTTCTACTTCCTTTTCCGCTGCCGCCGGGGCAACCATGAATGGAAGCTCTGGAAGCACGCGCGCTTCAACGACGACTACAATTTCGGCGAACCGTCGGTGGAGATCTGGGTGACGCCACCGACGGCGATACCGGAGACCTACCAGAACATCATCAACACCTATCCCGCCGTCCTTGATGTCAAGAACATCCCCTCGCGCGGCTACTCGTCGCAGGGGTGGAAAGGCGACTGGAAGGTGGGGGTCTCGGAGGACGCGGACAATTATGTCATCGAAGCGTCGGTGCCGATCAAGAATTTCGGATTCGAGAAGATCAGCAGCGGCGACGTGTGGCAGTTCCTGCTGGCCCGCAATTGCCTTGGGGCCAAACCCCGCTCGCAGGCATCTTGGTCCATTACCCAGGCGTTCGCCGAAATCCCGCAACACCCCAAGGTCCATCTGATGGATGACGAGATGGTGGCGCAGCTTACCGGCGTCTCGACGATCCTCAGCGGCAAGTACGCCTTCGAGGTGGGCGTTGTTGCGCCGCGGGCCGGGGGCGCTGAGGCGGACATCGAGTTGCGGTTCCACCAACGCGCGGCGCCGGGCGGCGACGACGACCGCGTCGAGCGCAGGCATGTGAAGCTGAAGCAGGGCGAGCGCCAGGTCGTGAATCTGTCCGGCGATGTCAGCGCCACAAGAAAGGGCAATTTCACCGTCACCGTGACCAGGACGGGCGGCGGCCTGGTCTTCCGCCAGAGTTTCCCTTATGTCATCAGCGGCTGGGTGCCGCAGACCCCGGTCAAGCCCGCGGGTGCGCCGGCGGTCGAGGAATTGGCTCTGACCGCACAGTATGGCCCGGAGACAAACACGGTTCTGGTGAAGGCCGACATCCTCGACCTTCCCGGCCGCGAGAACGTGGCCGCCGCGGAGGCCAGGGTGGTCGATCCGGAAACCGGCAAGGTGCTGGGCAGCGTGCCGTTGCGCCCGTTCCGCGAGTGGTACGGCGGGGCCGAGTTGCACCTGAAGGATGTGGCGATTCCCACGGCCGAGTTCGGCAAGAGCGGCGCCGGCAAGGCGCCCGCGACGCCCGGGAAGAAGGTGCAACTGGTCGTCATCCTCCGGGATAAGGACGGCAAGGAACTCAAGTACGCTACAAATGAGCTTTATTTGCTGCGCTATGTTGTCGAGTGGATGAACAACACCGTGGGCGTTTCAGACAAAGTGATTCCGCCCTGGACGCCGGTGCAGGTGAAGGGGAGCGAAGTGGGCGTGTGGAACCGGACACTCTCGCTGGACGGGCTGGGCATGGCCAGGAAGGTAATCAACGGCGGCGTGGCCCAGCTTGCCGCGCCGATGCGGCTGGTGGCGGTCAAAGACGGAAAGGAAATCGAGGTTCAACCCGGCGACGCCAGCGTGGGCCGCCGCGTCGAGGCGGAGGCGGATTTTACGGGAACCGGCGAGGCCGCCGGGCTGCGTTTCGCGGCGCGGACACACGTCGAGTTCGACGGATTCGTGAACGTCAATCTCGACGTGTCGCCGGCCGGCAAGGAGCCGGCCAGGGTGGACAGGCTCTTCCTTGAAATCGCCTTGCCGGCCGAAGAGGCTACGCACTTTTGCACCACCGCCGGCGGCTGGTCCGCGGTCCATGACGCCTTGCCCGACCACTGGAGCAGTCAGACTACTTCGTCCGGGATGCTCGTGGGCGATTTCGTGCCCTACATCTGGCTCACGAACTCCGACCGGGCGCTGCTCTGGTTCGCCGATCACGACAAGGGCTGGAACCACGAACCGGGGAAGATTCTGCCCACGCAGGAGATTGTGCGCAAGGACGGCAAGGTCTATCTGCGCGTCAATTTCTTTCAGGTTTCCACCGATGTGACAGAACTCCGGACCATCACCTGGGGATGGCAGACGTTCCCATCGCGGCCGCTGCCGCCCGGCTGGCGCGCCACGTTGTGTGCCCCGCGGCCGCCGACGCCGAACACCCGGAATTCCTACTTCTGGTGCGATGCCGACTGGGCGGTGCTCTGGCCGTACTATTGCAGTCCGTTCCCCTGGCACATGGACAAGTCCAGGGGACTCCTGGATCAGGCAGGCAGGGATCCGCGCCACCGGCCCTGCGTGGGCTCGATCGCCCACTCGATCGGACGCTACCAGGACTACGACGGGCACCAGTTCCCGGGGCTCTCGGTGGACTGGGGCGCATCGCCCGGCCAGATCGGCAACTCGGATGTCACCTCCTCGAAGGGACCGAACGACTTCCGTTTGTGGCACTACCAGCGGTGGGTGCGCGAGGCCGGCTTGCGCGGGCTCTACGTGGACGAGAACTACCTCGGCTTGGAAGAGAACTTCCTGACCGGCAACGCCCACTGGCGGCCCGATGGTTCGCTGCAGCGGGCGTATAACTACGTAGGGCTACGCGACTACTTCAAACGCATGAAGGTGATGTTTCACGAGAACAACGCGCCGTCGCCGAACCTGTGGCAGCACATCTCATCCGGCGCGGCCTACCACGCCTGGTTCGGCGACGTCTTCTTCGAGGGCGAGAACGTCGAGCCGACCGACTTGAACTACGACTATATCGAAGTCCTGCCGGCCGGCCGCCTGCGGGCCATCGGAAGCTCCGTCTGCGCGGGCGGCGTGATGACAATGATGTGCCAGTCGGATCGCCACCGCAGCCAGTGGTATCTCAAACACAACCATCAGTTCCTCGGCTGGGTGATGGCGCATGACGTCTTGCCCGAACAGTCGCCGCTCTACCCGAAGCTGGTCGAGGCCGGGCATCTCTATGCGGACAAGGTCACGTTCCTGTCCTACTGGAAGAAGGGCCCGTGTGCCACGAAGCAGGAAGACTGCCTGGTTTCGGCGCATTTGGCCGACGGCCGGGCATTGCTGTGGGTCGTCAACAAGAGCCGGAAAGATGCCCAGGTTACGGTGACGATCGACTGGAAAGCGATCGGGATGGATCCGGGGAACCTGGAGGCGACCAATGCCGAAACCGGCGCGTCGGTGTCGCTCGCCGCGGACGGCTTCACCGTGTCCGTATTGCAGCGCGACTTCGTTCCGGTGCTGCTGGCGCCGGCGCGGGCCGATGGACGGAAGTAACGAAGTTCGGGAGCACTCCGTGCTGCGCCCGCTTGCCTGGCTGCCTCTGGAATTTAGCTGCGCCAACGCGGAAGGGATGGCCTGTACGATGTGCTCCCCGTGGACCAGGGCATGAAGGCCATCCAGTACGACGGGTGGTTTGTGCCGTGACGTCCGCGGCCGCTACGCGTCCATGGATCGGATGCTCAGATCGCGCAACGTGGCCGACCAGTCCCTGCGGACGCCTTCCAGCGCGAATGCCATGACGGTTTCCGAGGCAATCGCGACGGCAAGGAGGACGAGATTGCGGGCCAGGGGATAGTCGCAGACGTCGGCCGCCGTGTCGCCGGGAACACGGTAGTGCGCGTCCCAGATGATCTCGCAGTAGTCGGCGGCCAGACCGACGTGCAGACAGGGCGTGGCCTGTCTGCGGCACTGTTCCTGCACGAGGCCACGCGAGGCGGAGTTGTCGAGGGTGTCGATGATCAAGTCAACATCCTTCAGCAGGATGCGGGCGTTGTCGGCCGTCAACTGCTTGCGCACGGCCTCGATCTCGATGCCGACGCTGCGGAAGATGCGGTTGCGAAGCGCTTCGACTTTCCACAGGCCGACCTCGGCCTCGCCGTAAAGCTGAGTGCTGACGTTGTGTTCCTCGACGCGGTCATGGTCGATGACTCGCAGCCGGCCGAAGCCCTGACGCGTGAGATTGTCCGTCAGGTTTGAGCCGAGAGCGCCGGCGCCGCAGAGGGCGACGCGGAGCGTGCTCAGTTTGGCGATTTGCTCGCGACCACGATAGATCTCTTCATGGTGCAGTTTACCGGCCATGGTCAATCCTCCGGGTTCATTCGACGAAGCATGCCTTCCTGCCGCCCTTCGCGCAAGACGCCAACCAGGCTGTGCAGGTCGAAGTTCTCGTCCTCGCCCGACAGGCAGATGCCGGCACTTTGGACCGTCAGGTCGTTCTTCCGCACGACGCTCGTGTGGCGACTGCCGTCCACCTCGTAGCTGACGCGATAGACGTCGCCACGCTCGGCGAAGTCGCTGAGTTGGGCGCCCGCATGACGCAACGCGCCGGCCAGGCGGTGCTCGTCCTGCTGGTGTTTGTCGGCCATCGTCTGTCGGATTCGCTCGGCATGCACGACCGCATAGGCGGCAACCTGCTGTGCTGTCAGGCCGGGCCGACTCAGATTCCGGGGATCGACCATACGCGAGAGATTCTGCCGCAGGTACAAGCCGCCTCCCGGATCGGCTCGTGGGTCGACCTGATCGAACCAGAAGCTCGAACCGTCGAAGCGAATGCGGACAGTGTCGAACAAATCGACCTCAGCGGCCAGATGCACACAGATCATGCCTTCGATTTTGAAGCGGCGGTCGGACTGAGCCGGGAGCGCCAGCCGGTCAGCCCCATCCTGGCGGCAGAGCACCGTGGAAAGAGCCGGAAACAGATCGAGATAGCGGCGGCGCTCGGCCAGTTGTGCCGGGCGATCCAGAATCGCGGCCAAGTGCGACTGCGGGCGAAACAGGCCCCAGCCCTGGAAATCCTCCGGCGTAACCCGAAGCTGGCAGCGGATGCCCGCGATGCAGACCTGCACCTTCCGGCCACAGACCACCGGCGCAAGAAACCGGCTGGCGAGGAATTTGTCTTCCGCCGCTGCCAGTCGATCGAGAGCCTGATCGATCTTCCTGTTGCGGGCCACGTTTCATCCCACGGAAAGAGCGAACCGGGCGCCACGCGAGTTCCAGAAGCTGTTGGTGTTGCTGGCTTTCGCCAACCGTTTTCAAGACGGCTACAGGTTAACAGCCTGTGGGTTTGTAAGCTTCTGCGGTTGGGCGCAGCGCCCGGGTCACGAGTTCATCGGTCCATGCGTTTCAAGGCGTGGCACGACCTTTCGATCGCGCCACGCCGGTCGGGGCGTGACCACAAACCCGGGAGAGCCGTGCTTCTGCACGGCCGGGACCGCGATCAACGATCGCGGCTACAGACTCCCGAAGTAATGGTTGCGCCGGTTGTCATGCGCTCTTGCGTACCGGCAGCGGGTACTCCATGATCTCCATGAGCAGTTCCAGCCGGCTGGGCTTGCTCAACAGCGGCACCAGGTTCGGCAGCGAGTAGTAGTCGCCACTGAACTGGAACACATCCACGCCGATGCCGGCCGCCCGGCACTGCTTCTCCAGGCCGTCGCCGGCGCCCGGCGTGCGGACGATGCAGACGGCCGGGTCGGCCTTGAGGGCCTCCCGGTACTTCTGCAGCGTCGGGACAAACAGCGGGCCGTTGTTCTCACCCTCGTCGGTGACGAGGATGATCTGTTCCACAACCTGTCCCTTGACGCGCATGTACTCCACGCCGACGCCACAGGATGTGCCGCCGCCGGCCGTGATGCCCAGGAGTGCCCGTTCCCACGAGGCCAGATCGTCGCCGGCCGGCTGGATCGGGTAGGCCATGGTGTCGAAGGCGTAGACATATAGCTCCTTCTCGCACACGGCCGAGATCATGGCGCCGATACGCTTGCCCAGTTCGATGGCGAGGGACATCGAACCGGACTTGTCGATGAGCAGCGCCGTCGGCCGCTTGATCCGGCCCTTGGCCTTGATCTGCGTGTCGGCAACCTGCTCGAGCTTGGCCTTGATGTCCTCGGGCATGACGGCGGCCTCGATGGCCTTGCCGGCCTTGAGGGCACTGACGCGCGGGCCGAACTTGGCCGCGTCGAGCTTCTCGTCGATCAGGGCCTTGATCTCCGGGTTGTCCAGCGCGCCGCGCTTCTTCAGCGAAGCGAGATTGTTGATCAGCTCCTGGCCGCTCATGGACGAAACCAGGGCGAGCAGCACCGTCGGCGTCATCTGCTTGACGATCGTGGCGGCCACGCGATACGGGATCTGGTTCTCGACGATCGCGCGGGCCTGCTCGGCCGGCGTGCCGGCCTTGGCAAGCTGCCGCAGGGCGTACAGCCGGCTGCCCTGGGGCGGATCCCCGGCGAAGAGAATCTGCTGGGCGCGCTCGCCCGGCTTGACGTGCAGCAGCGCGTACAGCCGCTTGACGGCCTTGCGGGCCACCAGCACCGTGCCGTCGAACCAGTCCGCATCCGCCTCGCGCTCACGCAGGTAGCGGACGATCTCGGTCTTCAGCGACCGCGGTGGGTTCTTGAACAGGCCAAACGACTCGGTCGTCGCCTTAGCCTCGCCCTTTTCGGCGCGCACCTTCCGCGTGGTCTTGCGGCCATGGATGAAGTCCAGGACACGCGTGACCTCATACGGCGGCAGTTGCCGCAGCAGGGCCAGACCGACATCGCGGTGGCCGGTGAAATCGCTGAGGACCAGCGTAACAGCGAACATCTCCTTGTGGTCGCGTACGTCGCCGCGGTCGTTGTACCAGCCGGCCAGACGCACGTAGAACAGCGGGTCGGTCGCGACCATGTCCTTATGCACCGGCCAGATCTGCTCCAGCTTGCGGTGCGGAGTGGTCAGCAGCGTGTTGAGGAACTGCAGACGCAGATCCTGTTCGTTGGTGTTTGCCATAATCTCATTCCTTCCGTCAATTCAAACAACGCGGTGAACAGCCCGCGCAAGTCGCACAAGCCTGCGTTTTCACGCCTGATTAAGAGTCAGGTGCCTATCCATTTGGCTACATTCCCAGATTGGTGGAAATGGCAGGAGTCGAACCTGCATAGTATGTATGCTTCTGCCGTTGGGCGCGGGCTGTGTCACCGCTTGATCCGAGTGAACCGAGGGCGCCATTCCGTACAAGTCACAAGAGCGGACTTCTTCGGTGCTCTGTCCAATTGAGCTACGGCCGCGTTCATAATCAGAGCGGCCGGCGGGATTCGAACCCGCAACTTCCGCCGTGGAAAGGTTTGTAGGCTCATGCCGTTGGGTACGGAATGGCGCGTTCGATTCACTCAGACATTCGTCTTTCTCGTGTTGTGGCCCGCTCGCGAGCGGCTGGCCGATCCGTACAAGTTGCAGGAGCAGTGTTTGACCACCCCCAGACTCAGCGGAGAAGGGGGTGTAAGGATTCGAACCTCAACCGCAGCTTATGCAACCGCGGCGTACCAGTTTGTATGCTCTTGTCGTTGGGTACGGATCGAGCAAGCCGCTCGCGAGCGTGCCGTTTGTCATCGTCAGCCAAAGACCGCCATCGGCCGAAGCGTCAGGTTGCCATTGGGGTGCCGGTCAAGCACATAATCGCGGAGTTGCGACTCCGGGATCTCCAGGTGCGATGCCAGGGCGCGCTTGATGAGCCGGTCGTCCGTGGCCGGGTTTACATCCAGGCACGCCAGCGGCACGTCGAAACTCTTCCCGCCAAACCGCACGTGCAGCACGGCCGGGTACGTGTCGATCGTCGAGCTTTTCATATCCAACTCCTTCTTCAAAAGGGTGACCGGTGAGACTTGAACTCACAACGACCGGGGCCACAACCCGGCGCTCTGTCCACTTGAGCTACGGCCACAAAGACGACGGCTGGAGTCGAACCAGCGTCAGCGAGATCTGCAGTCTCGCGCCTCGCCACTCGGCCACGTCGTCAATAGCGCGGCGGAGTTGTCGCTTCTCCGCCTGGCGCTGGTACACGCGATGGGGTTCCACACCGCCACCGTTGCACCTCGTCAAGCACGCCGCGCAGGGATCGAACCTGCCGTTTCCCGCTTTGGAGGCGGGCGCTCCACCCTTGGAGCTTCCGGCGTATCAGCACCTTCGGCAGGACTCGAACCTGCAATCTCCCGGTTAACAGCCGGGCGCGATACCATTACGCCACAAAGGTATCAGAGCCACTGGACGCCGAAGGGATTTGAACCCTCATCACCTGGGTGCAAGCCAGGGGTCCTCCCGGGTTGGACGACGGGCCCGGGTTGTCATGTCGCGGGAAGGGCTCGAACCTTCAACCTCGGCCTTCGGAGGGCCGCGCTCTGGTCCGGTTGAGCTACCGCAACTACGCCTCATCGATTTCTCAGCACTCAGCACTTCCGCATGGTCCAAGCAGGATTCGAACCTGCACTTGCCTGGTTCTGAGCCAGGTGCCTCTGCCGTTGGGCTACTGGACCGTTTCTCCATGGTTCACCTCAATGCACCCGGCAGGATTCGAACCTGCAACCACCCGGTTAAGAGCCGGAGACTCTGCCGTTGAGCTACGAGTGCAAAAGTTGTAAATACGACTATCACAGTCACTAATGCACTGGGAAGGGATCGAACCTTCATCCTCCGGCTTCGTAGACCGGGACTCATCCGATTGAGCTACCAGTGCCTCTGCGCCGGGCAAGTTTCGAGCTTGCGACCTGCCGCTTATCGAGCGACTGCTCTACCTCTGAGCTACCAGCGCGCAATGTCTCCGCGGGGCCCTGTCTGGAGCCCTTTCAGTACGCCCTGCCGGGATCGAACCGGCGACCTCCGCGATGTAAGCGCGGCGCTGCTGCCAACTGAGCTACGGGCGTAACTCCTTGCCAATTGCCAATTAAGGCATTTACGATCGGCGCAGGCACTGCGACAAATAGACCACGGCATACAGGTCCATTTGCTTCCCGGGAGTTGAAAAACGGATTTCATTTCGCCGGGAAGAACTCCCGGCCAGGTGAGGCGGGGAGCTAACAGTGCAGGCGCAGATCAAATGCGCCGGCGACAATCATCTTTGTGACCGGGCATGATAGCGGATTATGATACCATCGAATCTGCATCTGCTGTCCTTTATCGGCACACAGTGGCCGATTCCTTACTATACCTCATCTTCTAACGAAAATGCAAGGAAATAATTTCGAGAATTCCGAAAATCGTCGAGTGCGTGAACCCAGACGTGGTCCTTCACTCTCAGACGAAGTGCGGAAGAACTGTTTCCAGCCACCCGCCAACGGGAATTGATGGCAGGGGGCGGCGTGAAAGCCGAACGTCTGTTGGCTTCCTGTGTCGAAACCTGTGTCGTACACAACACACAGCCATGACACGCGGCGAGGCGAATTCGTCGATTTCCCCTGAAAATATCATCCCTGGAAGAATGGGTAGGGCCGGAGTTGAACCGGCGACAC
>JBIOJL010000035.1:0-23908 GCA_044450885.1 Tepidisphaerales bacterium | reverse complement strand
GTGGGGCTTCGTCCTGTTTCGGCTCGGTGATTGGAGGCAATGTGACACCACCCCGGAATCGTGCCATCGCCGCGGCGGCGTTGGCACGAATGCGGCAATCCTGTCGGGCCGAAAGGCTCGAGGCGCGGCTGCTGCTCGCGGATGCCAACCCGCCTGTGGTGTTGCCTTTTGCGAAGACGGTGCCGTTCTGCGACGGTGTCGCGTTCGCCACCGACGATTTCGCGGCGCAGTTCGTGCCGGACGCCCAGGGCGGACCGCTCTCGGCGCTTGAGGTCGTTTCGCTCCCGTCCCACGGCGGGCTCTGGCTGTCCGGTGCTCCGGTCGCGTCCGGACAGATGCTCGATTCCTCGCAATTGAACTCGCTCAAGTACGTGGCCGCGACGGATTTTATCGGCAATGACGCGTTCTCCTGGACGGCCACGGATGGCCAGTTGTGGGCTGCTTCGCCGGCGCAAGTGCAATTCAGCGTCGGTGCGGTCAACGGCCGCCTGGCCGTGCCCGCCGGCGCACACTCCATCAGTCTCGACATCGCCCAGTTCACTCCGAATGTGACCCTGGATGTGCAAACGGGAGCCTCCCTGACGCTGGCTGCGCCGCAGCACCTCTCATTCCTGCACCTGGAGTCGGCATCCCGCGTCACCCTGGCCGCGGGGGTTGGCGTGTTGCGATCGGCCGGGATGGCGATTGATGGTGGTGCCGTGCTGGACACGACCGATAACGATCTGATCCTGGACTACACGGGAACGGCGCCTCTGGCCTCCATCCGGCCACTGCTCGCCAATGGGCAAATGGGCCTGACGCCGGCGATCCTCTCCTCGGCGGTGCCTCCATCACCGGATTTCGAGCCGGTTGTGGGCATGCTCGACAATGCAAAGAGCCGTCTCCCCAACTGGGGCTCGGAGGCGCTGGACCCCGCGGAGCAGTTCAGGCAACTGCTCTTCAGGAGCACCCGTGCCGGCGATGTCAATCTGGATGGCACTGTATCCGAGTCCGACTACACGAACATCATCGCCAACATGGGCCGGTCGGATGCAACCTGGTTTGAAGGCGACGTGAATCTGGATGGAGTCGTCACCCCGGACGACCTGGCGATTGTTTCCGCCCACCTGGCAACCACATCCGCCCCGCGCATGCTCATTCGGGACACCAGCGGGCGCAACGATGACCTGGCCGTGGATTTCGGTACGGTCCAGACCGGTCTACAGTCGGATTCAATCGATGTGACGATCAGCAACATCGGCAACGGGGTGTTGCACGTAACCCGGATGCAGCTCGCAGGCACCGGCGCGGAAGAGTTCTCGTTCGAAGTCGTCGGACTGGCTGCCGGGACGACTGCATTTGAGGTCAAGTCCGGGAGAACCCAGGTCATACGCCTCCGCTTCTCGCCGGCAACGGTTGCGGATCGCACGGTGACGCTGAACTTTCAGCACGATGACCCTGCGGCCGCGAATCCGCAATCCATACAGATTCATGCCCGTGGCGGCGCCCGGGAGTGGTTCCAGACCTTCGGCACTTACTCGACCGGCGCCAGTCTGGGCGCGTTCAGCCACATCGACGGGGCATCATACGCAGGCAAGACCTCCATGACCGAAAGTGGAAGCGGGACCATCTTCAAGAGACGTAGCGGGCCGCAGGAAAGCAACGCGGCCACCGGATGGTCCGGCGACCTGGGAGCGAGCAATCTTCGCGCGTGGTTCGACACCCAGGCCGATCCAAGGTATGCATCGGTCGCGACCGCCGGGCAGGTGGGATTCTGGCTGTGGATTGGGGATTACCCCGGGTATTGGTACGGCCAGAGCCAGCCGATCTTCTCGGTAGCCAACAATGCCGCGCTCGGATCCGCCTTCGGTTACCAGGAAGGGGCGACACTTTCGATCGGCGCGGGTGACGAGTTGCATCCTGGCAACGTCTGGTGCTCTCTGTACCAGGGCGGCCCGGCCGCGCCGGTGGCGGTGCCCCTTCGGACCTGGGTCTGGTTCGGCGTTGCCTGGACCCGACTGTCGGGCACCAACTGGAACGTATCCATCCTCGAGAAATCGCCCGCGGACAGCCAGCCCGTCACCGTGTGCTCGATCGACAACACGCAGTGGTACGCGACGAGCGTGCCCTGCTTCGGCATCAACAAGGTCGCCTACGCCACCGAATGGCAGTGCAACGCCCGCATCGGAGGGATCACCATCGATCCGCTGACATCAATATCCGAAGCAGGCATCCCGGCCGATACCCGCCCGCCCGATTCCACTGCGACAACGATCTATGTCGGCAACGGCGCTGCGGATGGAGATGGCACCCAGGCGTCTCCGTTCACCATCCAGCAGCTTGCTGACGAAATGTCCCGCTGCGGCGTCATGGGCAGCAACGGCGGAACCGGCACGGGCGACACCGTGCTATTCGACGATGGCGGCACATCGATCGAGCTCACCACGTCCCTCGATCCCTCCCTCAGGCAGCGTGGCATCACCTTCGACTCGGCGCGGTCGACGCCCGCCGTGCTCAGCGCCTGGAAGACCATGACCGGCCCGTTCCCCCAGTATGATTCGACGGCCTATCCCGCCGTGTACACCTATACGGACGGGGAGATGGCGGTGAACGGCCAGTGCGTCATGACGGCCAACGGCGTCCTTTACAACGTCGTCCAGGCGGCGGATCCCACGTCGCCGGCGACCATCATGAATCCGTCGAACAGCCAGTGGACGAACTACGCAAATCCGCTGGCGGCACTGCAGGCCAATCCCGGAACCATGTGGAGGTACAACAACGTTGTCTATTTCAACTCGGGCACCAACCCCAACGCCGACGGCGCGTCCTATCGCCGGTCCCGCGTGGGGGGAGTGGGAATGACGGCGGACGGGACGGTGCAGAATCTGGTCATCACTGGAACGATGGGGGTCGATACCACCAACCTGCAGAATGCCATCGGCAGCGCCCTGCATGACTCCGCGCCTGCATATGGCAACGCGATCTGGCGGAATGTCACCGGCACCTACTGGGGCAAGCACGGACAGGCGGTCACGCAGAATCGCGTCAATTCCACCCTGCTGATTGACGACGTTACGATGGAACTTGGTTATCCCTGGGGCTGGGGCAGCCAGACGGCGTTCGTCAGCTACATGGACGCGAATCCCGCAAACACGGGAAACGTCGACCATTACCGGAACTGCAAGACCGTCTGGAACAGCGCTCTGATCGGCGGCGCACCCAACCAGGGAACCATCGCCACCGACCCCGTGTTCCTCACTCACAATACGGGCAGCAGCGGCAGCCCCCGGCAGTTCGCGAAACTCTGGCTGGAAGACTGCGACTTCTCCGCCGGCGCCATTGCCCAATCTGATGACAACACCGATCTGTTCCTCATCCAGGGAACCACCTGCACGTCCGCCGGCGACCTGAAGAGTCTCACCGTCGTGGACCGGTCCAAGGCCACGGCGGGCATGTTCTATTCCTCCGGCGGAACCACGGTCACCAATTCCATTATGCAGATTAACGGAGATCTCGGCTCCGGCGGCAGTTACCTGGCCGTTTCGGGAACCCAAAGCTACACGAACTGTGTCTTTGACCTGTCGGCACTTACCGGTTCCGGGACATGCGCGTTCTTGAACAGGACCGGCATCTTGAATCTCACCGTCCGGAACTGCCTGTTCATCCTTCCGGCGGGATTCGATGTTGCGGTCATCCGGAATCTGTCGGCTTCCGACACGGTGCTCTTTGAAGGCAACGCTTACGTCCTCGGGCCGAACAAGATCTTCGCTGCAAACTACAATGGAGGCGGCCAGTACACGTTTGCCGATTGGCAGGCACTGGGGCCCGGGCATGACGTCACCAATTCCTTTGCGACGACCAGCCCGCAAGTTGACGCCGGCTACCGGCCGCTTGGTCAATCCGTGTTGATCGACGCGGGCATCAATCTGGGCAGCGCAGATGATTACACCGGAAAAGTCTGGGATGCCCGCGATGATATCGGCGCCTTTGAGATCGGCGTTTGACGCCGGTTGATGTCGCCGTCGCGCGCAATTTTGAACCGCGCCCGCACCCTTCCACTGGCCGGGGTTTTTCCGTAATATTCCGGCCAACCAGAAGGAAGGAAACACCATGAAGATCCTCGTCGCCGACAAACTCGCGGAAGAAGGGCTGGAGTTCATCAAGCAGTCCGGCATGGCCTACGACGTCAAGGTCGGGCTGAAGGAACCGGAACTGGCCGCCGAAGTGCCCAATTATGAGGGCCTGGTCGTCCGCTCGGGCGCCAAGGTCACGGCCAAGGTGCTGGAGAACCCGGGTAAGCTGCGGGTCATCGCCCGCGCCGGCGTGGGTGTCGACAACATCGACCTGCCGGCTTCCACGGCGAAGGGGATACTGGTGCTGAATACCGCGGCGGCTTCGACGCTGTCGACGGCCGAACATGCGTGGGCGCTGCTCATGTCGCTGGCCCGCAAGATTCCCGCGGCGGATGCGCATGTGCGCTCCGGGCCGGCGAAGTGGGAGAAGACCAAGTTCGAGGGGACGCAACTGGCCGGCAAGACGATCGGCGTGGTGGGGCTGGGGCGCATCGGCCAGACGGTGGCGGCGCGGGCGCTGGCGTTCGAGATGAGCGTGCTGGGGTTTGATCCGTTCGTGTCCACGCCGACGGTGCTCGATGGGCGGGTGAAAGTCGTCCGCGATTTCGACGAATTCCTGGCGCAACTGGACATCATCAGCTTCCATGTTCCCGGCGGCGAGAGCACCAAACACCTGCTCAACCGCGACCGCCTCTTTGGCAAGTGCAAGAAGAACCTGCTGGTGATCAACGATTCCCGTGGCGAAGTGGTCGATGAGTTTGCCCTGGCCGATGCGCTCAAGGAAGGCAAGATTGCCGGCGCGGGCATCGACGTCTATGCCAAGGAACCGCCGCCGACGGACCATCCGCTCTTTGCGATCCCCAACTCCGTGCTTACCTGCCACTTGGGCGCGAGTACCGAAGAGGCGCAGAACGCGGTCTCGGTGCAGGCGTGCGAAGCGGTGGTGGCCTATCTCAAGACGGGCGAGATCCGCGGCGCGGTCAACGCCGGCGGCATCAAGCTGGATCTGCCGGCCGACGAGGCGCCGTTTGTCGATCTGGCCCGGCGCATGGGCATGCTGCTCTCGGGGCTGTGTACGAGCGGCATCAAGGCGATCACCATCCGCGGCTCGGGCCAGCGCACGCAGAAGAACCTCGGCACGCTCGCCCGGCTGGCGGCGGCCGAGGTCCTCCGCCCGCATCTGACCACGCCGGTGAACGTCATCAACGTCGAGCACATGGCCAAGGAACGCGGCATCGACCTGGTGAAGGTTCCCGAGAACGCCCCGCCGGCCGGCTTGGTGGGTGACATTCTGGGCGTGCGCGTGGAGACGGCCGACGGCAACAGCCATCGCATTCTCGGCACCGTCTATGCCGACGGGCTGCCGCGGCTGCTGCGGCTGGACAATTACTCGATGGACATGATCCCCGAAGGCAACATGGTGATCATCCAGAACAAGGACATGCCCGGCGTGATCGGCTTCGTCGGAACCACGTTTGGCAACGCCAGCGTCAACATCGCCGACATGGTGATCAGCCGCGATTTCGCCTCCGATGGCACGGCCACGGCGCTGATGGTCATCAAGACCGACAGCCAGCCGACGGAGGCTCTGCTGACGGCGCTGAAGGCCAAGCCGAACATTCTGCACGTGATCGACGTGACCGTGCCGCCGCGAAACAAGTAAGACGAGAAGACCACGATCAGCGATCGCGGCAATAGAGAAGGGGCCGTTCACCGCGAAGGTGAACGGCCCCCTTTTCATGGGGTGTCTGTAGCCGCGATCGTTGATCGCGGTCTTCTGTTACCGCCCACGGGGGGCGTTGGCGCTGGCATCGCGGGTCCGCGTGTCAGTGCTTGGGTTGGCGGGACGAGCGGCCGGAGGGGTGCTGGGTTGGCGCGTGGGTGCCGGGGCGGGGCGAACCGCAGGGGCGGTCTCACGCGCGGGAGCCGGGCGAACGGCGGATGGCGCCGGTGTGCGCGGCGGCGTTGGCGTGGGCCGGACGGCCGGGGCAGTTTCTCGAGCGGGAGCCGGGCGAACGGCGGGTGACACAGGCGCGGGCGACGGCGTCGGCCGCACGGCGGGGGCGGTCTCGCGAGCTGGAGCCGGGCGAACCGCGGGGACTGTCGGTGCAGGGGTTGGACGAACGGCGGGCGCTGTCTCACGTACAGGAGTCGGGCGAGCAGCGGGGACCGTCGGAGCAGGCGCCGGCCGCACCGCCGGCGTAGTCTCACGCTGAGGCGTCGGGCGGAGGGCGGGCCGTTCGGAAACGGTCGGTGCAGGCGTCGGCCGCACCGCCGGCGTAGTCTCGCGCTGAGGCGTCGGGCGGACGGCAGGCCGTTCGGAGACGCTCGGAGTCGGCATGGGTCGCACCGTCGGGGTCGGCGTCGCCGTCGGTCGGGCTTGCGCAGTCTCATGGCTCACGGCCGTCAGACGATCGCGAACCGCCGGGGAAAACCGGGCGGACGCAGCCGGCTCGGCCGCCACACTGCGTTGCGGCGCGGCCGGCCGGGCGGCGGCGTGCATGTCCGGCCGCGGAGCCGGGCGGCGTGCGTCATGTTCCCAGCGGGCTGCGGTGTTGACGTTGGTCACATTGGTGACGTTGTTGACGTTGGTGACATTGTTCACGTTCCGCTGGCCGGCGAAGTAGCCGGGCCGATTGTGGTCGTAGGCGATGTCGCGGTCACGATGGCCGTCGCGGTCGTGATGTCCCCACCAGGGCCGTTCCCGGCCCCAGTTGCCGACATAGACCGTGCCGTCGAACCAGTCGCAGTCATGGTGCAGCCAGGCGCCGACCTGAATGCCGATGCCGAAGCTGATCACGGCGTCGGGCTGCAAGAACAACGGGCGGGCGACCAGGACCATCTGTGGCTGATACACCGGAACGTAGATCACTTCCGGGTTGGCGGGGATGATCTGCACGGCCTGCTGCTCGACCACGACGTCCTGGTAGTTGTTGGAGACAAGAGCGCCGTTGGCCATGGCGCGGTTGCGTACGGCCTGCACGGCGGCCATGACGTCGGTCCGCTGGTTGATGAAGGCGGCGCCAAGCTGGTTCATCCAGCCATAGTTGTCGGCCAGGAGATAGAGCGCTTCGGGATAGTGGACCATTCCCTTGACGCTGAGGTCCCAGTTCTGGTAGTCGACAAAGAGCGGATCGCCGCCTTCGCGGAGCCACTGGGCGGCGGCGGCCACATCCTGCGGATAGGTGCTGGCCACCAGGACCTGTGCCAGCAGGGCATCCGGATAGAGGGCGATGGGGGCAACGGATGTCTCGAGGTCCTGTGGGGCGACCAGCACATATTCCGCGGGCATCGGGGGAACCTGGGCCGTCGCCAGGCCCGCTCCCGAGACGGCCATTGCGGCCGCCAGAACCCGCACAAATACCTTCGTGCTCAACCGTGTTGTGAAGATCGTTGTCATGGTACACCTTCCCGGCTATTGCCGTGTAAAGTTCCAGTTTTCAAAGGCGAAACCAAACGAACTCAACAGGATGGACAGGGGGCGGGGAAGATGGTTAGCGCGCTAAGTATCGAACTAACCATATCGTATCGGGAGTGTCATGTAGCCGCGATCGCCGATCGCGGTTCCCCCGTAGTAGCGGCGAGTGTTGACTGTAGCCACGATCGCCGATCGCGATTTCCCCGTTGCGGTCAGGACCATCGCGTGTGGTGCCGCCGGTGTCCCCACCGGCGGAATCCGGGGCAACGGGAAAGACCGTCCGTGAGGACACTGGCGGCACGTCCCCGCGATGACCCATCGCGGCGATAGACGTCTTCCGCCCACACGGTAGAATGCCTTCGGGTACACGGGACCTCCACCGGAGAAATTCCCGCCTGGCGGCGGAGTTCGTGCCTGCAGAATCACGAAAGGAGACGGCATGCGACGGATCGTTTCAGCGGCTGTGTTGCTCGGGTTGGGTTTGGGTGTCCTGGCCGAGGAGGCCAAGGACGACGCGGCCAAATCCTCGCTTCCCTTTACCATCGACGTCGCGCTGGATCTGAAGACGGTGTACGTCTTCCGCGGCTACAAGCTCATGGACTCCAGCGACGGGCTCATCTTCCAGCCCGCGGTCCAGTTGACCCTCAATCGCATCGACAAGGCGCCCATCGGCATCACGCCGTATGCCGGGGCCTGGTTCAACTTCAGCACCGACCCGACCGGCTACAAGAACTGGGAGAACTGGAGCGAAACCGACCTCAATGCCGGGGTCAAGTTCGACTACGGCAAATGGACCCTCGACGTCCTCTACAACCAGTACCTGTATCCGAACGGCTTCGCGGGCAGTTCCGGCGAAATCGGGCTGATCCTCGGCTACAACGACGAGGAACTGGCCAAGAAGATCGGCATTCCGTTTGCGCTGAACCCGCACCTGGGGTTCTACCAGCAGGTCTACGACAATGGCGACCATCGTGCCAAATCGTATCTTGAGCTAGGTGTGCGTCCCGAATTCAAGAAGGCCTTCGGGTTCGAGAAGCTGACGCTGGCCGTCCCGGTCAATCTCGGCATGAGCACCGACAAGTTCTACACCACCGCCGACGGCGGCAACGATTTCTTCGGCTACGCCAACGCCGCCGTCGAGCTGCGCTATCAGCTCACCGAGCACTGGTTCGTCAAGACCGGCGTGGAATATGATTACCTGATGGCCAACAGCGTGCGCCAGGCGAACGAGGACAGTTCCAGCCTGGTGGTCGGCACGCTCGGGCTGGGATGTTCGTATTGACGGTGCGTTGTTTCGGGAAGGCCGCACTCCGTGCGGCCGCGGCCGTGCGGAAGCACGACCCTCCCGAGTGGCTGGCCATGTCCAATCGCGGCATGGTTTTATAATGGCTGCCGGACGATTCGTGCCGAATATATGCAGGGACAGGAGCCGGGTCGGTGATGGACGCGCCCCGCATGCACGCTAGAATGGCGGCCGGTCAACGGCACCTCCATGCGACCCGGCACATACACGAAAGGATCGGAGTATCATGAAAGTCACACGTCAGGGCATCGGCAACACCACCATCATCGGTGTGATTGCGCTCGTCGTCGTCATCGGCCTGGTCGCGTATTTCGCCAGCGATGTTTTCAGCACCAAGGTCGACAGCAAGATCGACCAGATGACCAAGTGGACGCCGGAGAACATCGCCAAGGATCCGGTGAACTATCTCAACTTCTGCGAGAAGAAGATCAACGAAGCGCAGCTTCAGTTCAAGGCCGACCGCATCGCGGTCGAGCAGAACAAGGCCAAACTCTCCGACATGAAGGACACCGCCGGCGCGAAAGTCCGCACCGGTGAGAAGCTCCTGCCTGAGTTGAAAGCCATCTATGAGCAGGCCGAAAAGGACAGTGCCTGGCCAGTGACCTACAGCAACGACAAACGCGACAAGGACTGGATGCGGAACTACATCATGAAGATCAGCAAGGAGACCGACATCCAGCGGACCATCCTCGCCAAGGTCGATGGCGGGCTGAAGAAGCTGGATGCCCAAGTGGCCAAGATCGAGAAGGCCGAGGGCGACGCCACCACGCAACTCGCCGAAATCACCTCCAATCGCCAACTGATCAGTGTGAACAAGCTTACTGACGATCTCAAGGTTCGCCTGGTGAGCATGACCGGGGCCGTCCAAGGCGTTCTGAACGTCGCCAGCGACAAGGGCGGCATGCCGTCGCTGGATGAGTTGACCGCGGCCTCGACCCCGGCCGCCGACAGCGCCGAGTTCGACAAAGTCATGGGCAAGATCAAGTGAAGCCGGCCGTTTGATAAGGAGCGCCTCGGATGAAACCTGCGCTGACCCTCATCATCACCCTCGCGGTCGCCGCGCTGATCGGCGGCGGCTGCGATCGCCGGGCCAAGTCCGGCGGCTCGCAGACCACCCAGCAGCCGCCCGCCAAACGCACCGAGTGGAGCGCCGCCGACATCTCCAAGGACCCGCAGGGATACCTGCAGTGGTCAGACCAGCAGGTTGCCGCCCAGATCGCCGCCAACGAGCGGAAACTCCAGGCCATCCAAAACAGCCGGACCCAGTTCTCCGACAAACGCAACACGCTCCTGGAGAACATCAACGACGTCGCCAACATCAACAAGCGGCTCTCCGAGGCCGTTCAGCGGGCCGAGGATGAAGACCGTTGGCCAGTGCGCATGGGCGATCGGTCCTTCAGCCGCGAAAAGGCCCAGACCATTCTGCAGCAGACCAAGCAATACGTCGAAGAACGCCAGCCCATGTCGACAAAGTACGACCAGTTCCTCCAGAAGCTTGACGACACGGCCGCCTCAGTCCGCGCCGAGAACGTCCGCCTCGCGGAGCTGCGCGACAAGATCGCCCTGGACATCGAGGCCGTCAAGCTCAACCAGGGCATGGCCGAGGTCGAGAAGCTCCGCTCGGCCGAGTCCCAGCTTCGCCAGATGTCCTCGGCCGTGGCCGCAATCAGTTCCGAGAACGACCCGTTGCAGATCGCTCCGCCCAAGGAGCCGCCCGGCCGCGTGAACATCGACGACATGCTGAAGTGATCTTTCGTAGCACAGGCTTCCAGCTTGTGTCGCCGGTACTCCGGCAAAACACAACCACGGAGGCACGGAGACACGGAGAAGAACGAATCCTTGACAATTCTCAGCTCGAGTAGGGTGCGTTTCAATGCACCGCTTGGGAATGGTGCGATGAATCGCACCCTACACAATGCTAGGGAAGCAGACCATGAATACTGTCAAACTCCTTTTCCTTCTGTCGCTCGCCCTGCTCACCTCCGCGGTCTTCGCGCAGGACAAGAAAGACGGCGGCCTCGGCGGACTCGCCGCCGACGCTGAACTCGTCGAAACGCGCACCGAGGTTCCGCGCCTCAAGGCCGCCGCTGCCTACGCGATGAAGGACAACATCGTCGAGATCGAACTCAGCCAGTACGCCGGCTATTCCGGGCTCATCTTCGCCAACAACGGCCTGGCGCCCACCGA
This sequence comes from Tepidisphaerales bacterium, assembly GCA_044450885.1. GTDB lineage: Bacteria > Planctomycetota > Phycisphaerae > Tepidisphaerales > Tepidisphaeraceae > JANYKD01. The sequence continues at coordinate 12,948 of JBIOJL010000035.1, read as the reverse complement.
AGATTCCATCTTCTTCAAGAAACACGGATTCAAGGTCAAGCTGACCCTCAGCGAGTCCGAGAGCTGGTCCGCGCTGAATTCCGGCCGCATCGCCGCCGCCGCGACGACCGCCGACGTGCTGGCCGTCTACGGCAAGCAGTTCCAGGTCGTGGTTCCCGCCCAGATCGGCTTCTCGCGCGGCGCGGATGGCATCGTGGTCCGCAGCAGCATCAAGAAGATCAACGACCTCAAGGGCAAGATCATCGCCGCCCCGCAGTTCACCGAAGCCGATTTCTTCCTCCGCTACCTGGCCCAGGAGGCCGGTCTCGGCGTCAACATGCTGCCCGACCTCAAGACCGCGCCCGATCCGACCAAGGTGAACATGGTGTTCTGCTCGGATGCGGAAGGCGCGGCCAATGTCTTCAGCCGCGACCTCAAGGCCGGCCGCACCCGGCTGGCCGGTTTTGTCGGCTGGGCCCCGTTCACCAGCGACGCGGTCGAAAACTCCGACGGCAAGGCGACCATGCTGGTCAGCAACCGCAACCTGCTGGTCGTGGCCGACATCCTCGTGGTCAACAAGGGCTTCGCCACCGCCAACCCCAAGATCATGGCTGGTTTGGTCAATGGCCTGCTCGAAGGCAACCAACTCGTCCGCGACACGCCCGATGCCTGCCTCGAACTGCTCTCCAAGGCGTTGAAATTCGGCGACAAAGCCAAGACCCGCTCCGAACTGGGCAAGGTCCACCTTGCGAATCTTCCCGAGAACCTCGCCTTTTTTTCCGGCGCCATCGACGCGGCCGGCAGCTTCAATGGCATCTACCAGTCGGCCGTCTATGCCTACGGCTCGGACCTGATCCGCAACCCCATCGACGCCGAGAAGTTCCTCGACGTGTCCCACCTCAAGGCCATCGAGCAATCCGGCGCCTTCAAGAACCAGAAGATCGCCATCGCCCCCATCCGGTCCGGCGGCAACCAGACGGTCGAGGGCGACCCGCTGCTTTCCAAGGACATCCGTTTCCTGTTCCAGCCCAACTCGGCCATCCTCGATCTGAACAACGCCGACAACACCAAGAACCTGGACGCCATCAAGAAGCTGCTTCAGGTCAGCCCCGGCTCCACCGTGCTTCTGCGCGGCCACGTCGACAACAGCATGGTCGATGAATTCCGCCGCAGGGGCGGCGAAGCCATGGTCCGCCAGCAGGCGCTGCGCGCCAAGGAACTGAGCAAGAACCGCGCCAACGAGGTCAAGCGCATCCTCATCGAAAGGAACGGCGCCGACGCCTCGCGCCTCGATGCCGAAGGCCGCGGCTGGGACGAGCCCCTCGGCAAGGCCCCCGAAGAGAACCGCCGGGTTGAAGTGCAGTGGTTCACGCTGGAATAACCACGGATGGCTACGGTGCCGTTTCCGGGACAGTTTCGGCCCCGGCGGGGCCGCGGATCGTGGCCACGGGTGAAGCGCAGCCCGCCGTCAGGCGGGCGAAGCGAAACCCGTGGGAAGCGTCTTCACTTGACTGTTCCGCCCCGGAGGGGCGGAGGAAATGTCCCGATGTGCGATGAATCGGCCCGAGAACTTCCTTCGCCCCGTCGGGGCGAAGAGAGAACATGAGTGACGGTCTTCCACGGGTTCCGCGACGCCCAAAGCGGCGTCGCTTCACCCGTGGCTACATGCCGCGGCCCCTCTGGGGCCAAGAATCTCGTGTGCAATCACGCAGGGTGTGCTTCGGCACACCAGTCCGGCAATCGCGTAGGGTGTGCTTCAGCACACCATTTGACGGTCCCCCTTCAAACAGGAGGTCTCACATGCATCACAATACTATTTCGATTCGCGTCCCATTTTTCGTTCTCGCCGCCGCCTTCGCCCTCTCCGCCGCTTCTTGCGACAGATCACCCAAGCCCGCACAGCCGGCTGCCCCTCAAAACTCCTCCCGCACCGCCGCGCCGTCACCCTCCGGCGTCGCCGCCGCTCTCCAGCAACTCCGCGCTCCCGACGGCGGCGCCCGCAAGGACGGCATCGCCGTCGCCATCCTCATCGACACCTCGGGCAGCATGAAGGACGCCGTGGCCGACGCCGACGGCTCGCGCAAGCCCAAGATCGACATCGCCCGCCGCTGCGTGGTCAAGGTCGTCAAACAGGCCGAGGGCTTCGCCAAAGAGCAGCCCGGCACGCCGCTTCTCCTGGGCATCTACGAATTCAGCTCGCGAAACAACAGTTCCTGCCGCAAGGTGCTTCCCATGAAAGCCCCCGATGTTGCCCTCGCCGAGAGCGCCCTGCGCACGCTCAAAGCCGACGGCGGCACCCCCATCGGCCAGGCCATCATCCAGGCCAAGCGCGACCTCGATGCCGCCGGCCTCTCGCGCACGCACATCCTCGTGGTCACCGACGGCGAGAACACCGACGGCTTCACCCCCGGCGACGTGGTCGCGGCCATCGGCAAACTTCCCGAAGCACAGCGTCCCGGCGTCTACTTCGTCGCCTTCGACGTCGCCGCCGCCGTCTTCAAACCCGCCCGCGACGCCGGCGCCGCCGTCCTGCCCGCCGCCAACGAACAGCAACTCCAGACCGCCCTGGACGAACTCGTCGGCGGAAAGATCCTTCTGGAAAAGTAGCCCAACGCGGCTCAAATCCCGCGGTCGTCCACCCGCCGCCCGCGCAGGCCCACCCCCAGCAGGGCCAGCACGACGGGCGCTTGACTTCGGGGCACGGACATAACAAAATGTTATGTGAATGTGGATCATTCTGCTGTTCATGACGCATGCCGAATACTCGAAAGACCGCTGGAAGGATGAACTATGAGGGCCTCCACGCTCAAGCTCACGGATATCCCCACGGAGTACGCGGAACTTGTGGCCATGTATCCTCCTCGCCCGATCCGCGATGGGGTGGACGAACGCAATGTCGAGGAGATCGTGTTGACGATGGCCGGGCACGAACTGACCCGCGATCAGGGAGACTACCTCGAACTGCTTTCAGATCTGCTGCTCAAGTACCAGAACGAGAAGTATCCGCGGAAACGTCGTGTCCGCACACCCGGCCAGCGCCTGAAGTATCTGATGGAACAGAGCGGCGTGACTCCTTCCGCACTTGCCGCTCTGCTCGGATGTTCACAGCCGCTCGTGTCGTTCATTCTGAGTGGACGACGGAATCTCAGCAAAGAAAACGTGAGGAAACTGGCCGCGCATTTCAGGCTGGATGCCGGGTACTTCTTGTGAGGTGCGCCTAATCCGCCCGTCCAACCTCGAACGTGGCCTCGTACTTGCCGACGATCTTCAGCGTCACCACGCCGGTGTCGTTCTGCCCGACGGCCGAGATGTCGATCGGATCGTCGCCCGCCGGGGCCGTGGCGGTTTCTTTCAAGGGCAGGGCCAGCATCGGCTTCTTCTCTTTGCCGAGGATGACGAGTTCGAGCTTGCCGTCGGCGTTCTTCTGCACGGCCAAGACGCACTGGGCGACGGTCCGTTGGTTGTCGGCCGGGCCGACGTTGAGCATCCGCAACTCCTCCACCTTCACCGGCTGCCCGTCGCGCAGCGGGAGGACCTTGTGGAGCCAGAGTTGCCCGACGGACACGGGTTCCTTGCCGGCTTTCGCCAGCGTGTCGGCCGAGAGTTTCGTTTCCGGCAAAACCAGCGCCGCATGCTCGTCCCTGGCCACGGCCACGGCGCGCTTGATGTCGGGATCGGTCGGGATGGGCGTGTCGAGCAACTGCTTGAGGTCGAGGCTCAATTGGCAGGCGGCCTTGAGGCATTGCTCGCGGGGAACGCGTTCCTGAGCTCGGGCGAAGGTGCAAGCGCAGACGAGCAGGGCAATGGCGACGGTTCTGAGCATGGCGGATTCCTTTTGAAATGCCCCCGTATTCTGCCATCTTCGCGCGGGAAAGCCAGCGGCGCGTTCGGAGTACCGCCTTCAGGCGGCTGTTCGGAGTACCGGCTTTAGCCGGGTTTGCGCTTTTGAAGACCGCCTGAAGGCGGTACTCCGAACCTCAGGAAAGCAGCAGTTCCAGGTCGTCGCGTTCCAACCCCCGGATGACGCTGTTGTCGGCCGTAATGATCGCGTCGGCGAGTTGTCGTTTGGTGTTCTGCAGCGCGAGGACCTTCTCTTCGACGGTGTCCTTGGCGATCAGGCGGCAGGCGAAAACCTGACGCGTCTGGCCGATGCGGTGGGCGCGGTCGATGGCCTGGGTCTCGACGGCCGGGTTCCACCAGGGGTCCAGCAGGTAGACGTAGTCGGCGGCGGTGAGGTTCAGGCCCAGGCCGCCGGCCTTGAGGCTGATGAGGAACAGGCTGCACTTGGCGTCATTCTGGAAGTGTTCGACGCGCTGCTCGCGGTCGCGGGTCTTGCCGTCGAGGTATTCGTAGGCCACGCCTTCGCGGTCCAGGGCGGTGCGGACGATGGCGAGCATCGAGGTGAACTGCGAGAAGACCAGGGCCTTGTGGCCTTCCTCGATGATCTCCTCGAGGCGGGGCAACAGCATGTCGAGCTTGGCGCTGCTCTCGGGGAGCCGGGCCGGGTCGATCAGCCCCGGATGCAGCGCGGCCTGCCGCAGGCGCAGCAGCGCCTCGAGGATCTGCATCTTCGATTTGGACAGCCCGTCGCGATCGACGGCGCTGAGGATCGACTGGCGGTAGAAGTCGCGCAGGTCGTTGTAGAGCTTGCGCTGCTCGGCGTCGAGTTCGCAGTAGAGGGTCTGCTCGAGCTTCTGCGGCAGGTCGGAGGCGACCTGCTCCTTGGTGCGCCGGAGGATAAAGGGACGCAGAGCCCGCGACAGAATGGAACGGGATTCCTCGTCGGGCGTGCGCAGGGAGCCGCCGTTGCCGAAGACCGAGGCCGCGCCCAGCATCCCGGGATTGAGGAAATCAAACAGCGACCAGAGATCGCCCATGTGATTCTGCACCGGAGTGCCCGACAGCGCCAGACGATGTTTGCCCTTGACCAGGCGCACGGCCTTGGCCGACTCCGAGGCCGGATTCTTCACGGACTGCGCCTCGTCGAGCACGACGTAGTCGAACTCGACATCCTTTAGAAACGCGGCATCGCGCCGGAGCGTGCCGTAGGTTGTCAGCACCAGGTCGTAATCCGACAGGTGGTTGCCCGAGCGGATGCGGTCGATGCCGGTGTGATCGAGAATGCTCAGACCCGGCGTGAATCGCGTCGCCTCCTGCCGCCAGTTGAAGACCAGGCTCTTGGGGACCACCACCAGCGACGGGTTGATGGATGCGCCCTTGTCGAGGCGCTCGCGGCGGCGCTGTTCCAGAAGCGCCAGCACCTGCACCGTCTTGCCCAGGCCCATGTCGTCGGCCAGGCATCCGCCGAAATGGAAGCGCCGCAGGAACTCGAACCATCCCAGCCCGTCCTTCTGGTAGGGACGGAGTTCGCCGACGAAGCTGTCGGATGGATCCTGCGGGCAAATCCCTTCAAACCGCCGGATCTGCTGGCGCATGCGGTCGAAGGTTTCGTCCACCCGCACGTCCGGCTGGGCCGCCAGCAGCGCATCCAGCAGCCCGATCTGCGAGTGCGAGAACTTGAGCGTGTCCCCATCCTGCTTCGCCATGGTCGCCAGCACGCTGTTGCGCGACAGCCACTGCTGGGGGAGCATGCCGACGGTGCCGTCGTCGAGCGTGATGGAGTTCTCGCCACGGCGCATCGCGGCCACGAGGTCCTTGAGCGAGGCGTGGCGCCCGTCGCCGAAGTCCACCTCGCCGCGCAGCTCGAACCAGTCGATGCCGGAAGACACATTGAGGCGCAACCGGCCCGGCCGGCGCAGCAGCCGGCCATGCGCCTCGACCAGCCAGCCGGCCTCCAGTAGCGCGTGGACCACGCGGGTGAGGTGCCTCTGGTTGAACCAGAACTCCGTGTCGGCCGTTGTGCCCGTCGCGTCACGCAGCCCAATACGCTTGAGCATTTCGGTCGCGCCCTTCTCGGCGGCCGGATCGCGGACGATGAGCGTCTTCTTCCCCGCCACGAACACCGGGCGGGAGGGATCGTCGGCCTGGTGCAGCGTGACACCGCCGTAGTCGAAGAGCAGTTCGGCCCGCAGGCGCTCCGGCCGCAGTTCGTCCGGCCGCGACGTCCGCACCTTCAGTTTGGGCCGGGGAGACTGGCGAATGGTCTCCAGCGCCAGTTCGGGCGGCAGATCGAGCCGCGGAAGCGACGGCAATTCAAACAGTTCCTTGAGCAAATCGTCGCCCTGCGCCACCGGCACCGCGATGGATCGTCCCTGCCGGAGCAGCGGCGCCCAGCGGTGCGCGCCGGGGTCATCTACGGCCGCGGCGCGATCCGCGAAGAACACGATCCCGCCGGCCAGCAAGGCCAGCGTCCGCGAGAGGGGCACGCGCTCGTCTTCGCGCCGCAGCACGCCGGTGAGGACGTATTGCTGGGTCGATTCCTCGCGCCGGCCTTCGAGCCAAAGTTCGTAGGGTTGCTCATCCCAGCGCAGCGGGGCCAGTTCGTCGCTTTCCAGGTCCGTCCGCAGCACGGCCCGGTGCGTCGCGCAGATCGAGCGGAGCACGAGATGGCGCATCGTACTGGCGATCTCGAAGGCCGGATCGTACTGCGCGCCGCCGCGCTGGCTGAGGCCCCGCAGCAAAGCCACGATCCGCTGATCCTCGCCGGGCGGCAGATCGGCGGGCAGGGGAAAGGAGATCCCCCGCGTTCGCGGCCGCGACCAGTCGCCGTTGGCGCGCAGGTCGCGGCAGGCGAGGCGAATCACCAGCGTCCGGCTCTCGATGCTCGCGGGAAGATCGACCACGTAGAGCAATTGCCGGTCCGCCGGCCAGGGTTCGGCCGGCGGCTCGGCCGGCGCGGCGCCGGTGTCCTTGAGCTTGGCCAGTTGACGTTTCCAGTTGGGCTGGGCGGGTTGGTGGCGGACAACCGGCCGGGTGTCGTCATCGCCGGCCCGACGGAGTTCGCCGGTGGCCGAGAGCCACATGGCCTGCCGGTCGCGCCGGCGCGGGAGCGTCTCATGGGAAGAAGAGTTCGGGATGCGGCCCTGGGCCTCGGCCACGAGGGCGGCGGCGACGACGTGGTCGCAGAGCCCGTTGGCCGCGAAAGAGCCGCAGTCGCAGGAGGGATGAACCTGTCCCGCCGTGAAATCGAGCCGGGCCCGCTGGTCGCCGCCATCGCAGTGGACGATGGCTTCGACGTAGTTCCGGCCGGCGCCGCGGATCTCGACGGCATGGCTGTCGATGGAGAGCAGCGCGGACTGACGGCGACTTTCTGATACAGGCTTGGCGAAGCGATCGAGAACAGACATCCAGGCTCCAATACAGCGGCCCGAAATCGAGCCGAATCGGAGATTATACAGTGCGGGCGGGGCGAGTCACGCGGTTTGGGTTTGTATTCTTTTCCCGGGGTAATGCGGATGGAATAATCTTGTGTTGGCCGGTGCAGGCGGATTACAATATGGTTGCTTCGGGATTGGGAGGCTCGATGCCGAGACCATCCGGGGCGAGTTCGGACAAATCCTCTTCAGCGGAGGTTGCGATGGGCAGGGTCTACAGTCGGTGTGGCCGCAGGAGTTCTGCTGGTGCGCTGCGGCAGGCCGTTTGCGAGGCAATGGAGGAGCGGCGGCTGCTGTCAACGATTTACGTGGATGTGAATGCGCCGGGGCCGGCGCGAGATGGAACCTCGTGGGGGAATGCGTATGCGGATTTGCAGTTGGCGCTGGGGGCGGCGGTGTCGGGGGATACGATCCGGGTGGCGGAGGGAACGTATAAGCCGACGAGCGGGACGGATCGGAACAAGTCGTTTGTGATGAAGACTGGCGTGGGGATTTACGGGGGGTATGCCGGTTACGGAGCGGGCGATCCGGATGCGCGGGGTGTGGCGGCGTATCCGTCGATTCTGTCGGGAGACATTGGCACGACCGGGAGCAACACCGACAACAGCTATTACGTGATAGGCGGAAGCGGGACGACATCCACGGCCGTGCTGGATGGGTTCACGATCACTGCAGGCTGCGGGAGTAGTGGGGCGGGGATGTATAACTACAGCGGCAGTCCGACGATTCGCAACTGCACGTTCATCGGCAACTCGGGGACGTCGAACGGCGGCGGGATGTGCAACACCTCCTCCAGCCCGACGCTGATCAACTGCACGTTCGGCGGAAACTCGGCACCATATGGCGGCGGAATGTACAACTCCTCATCCAATCCGACGTTGGTCAACTGCACGTTCAGCGCTAATTGCGCGTCGGACTCCGGCAACGCGATGTACAACGACTCCTTTTCGAGCCCGAAACTGACCAACTGCATCATCTGGGGCAGCGGCAACGCGCCACTCTACAACAACGGCAGCACTCCCGTGATCACCTTCAGCGACATCCAGGGTGGCTGCGCCGGTGCCGGCAACATCAGCACCGACCCCATGTTTATCCGCTCCCCCTGGACAGGACCCGATGGGCGATTTGGTACCGCCGATGACGACTATGGAGACCAGCGTCTGCGGTTCGGCTCCCCCGTTCTGAACATGGGTCTCAACGCAGCCATCCCGACAGGCGTGACTACCGACTTGGCTGGCAATGCCCGGATCCAGAACGGCACGGTGGACTTGGGCGCTTATGAAGGTCCGACGTCCGCCCCTGCCCCGACGACGATCTACGTGGACATGGCCGCTGTCGGGGCCAACACCGGCACATCCTGGACTGATGCCTTCAGCAGCCTGCAGCCGGCTGTTTTGACGGCGGTTGATGGGGACACCATCCGCATCGCGCATGGGACCTACAAGCCGACGGGCACGACCGACCGGACGATCGGCTTTGCCCTCCGCAACGCCGTCGTCATGTACGGGGGATACGCCGGGTACGGGGCGCCCAATCCCGATACACGCGACATGGTTGCTTATCCCACGCTCCTTTCCGGGGACATCGGACAGATCGGTGACGCCTCTGACAACAGCTACCATGTTGTCACCGCAAGCGGCGTAGGCAGTTCGACCGTTCTCGACGGCGTGACAGTGATCGGAGGAAACGCCAACGGGTCTGGTGCGAACCAATCCACCGGAGGCGGCCTGTTTGCGACGGGCAGTTCGCCGACGGTGACCAACTGTGCCTTCCGCGGGAACTCGGCCAACGGCGGCGGCGGGATTTACAACGCCGCCTCTGCCAGCCCGACGCTGGCCAACTGCACGTTCACCGGGAATACCGCATCGTCCTCCGGCGGCGCGATGTCCAGCGACTCCTCCAACCCGACGCTGATCAACTGCACGTTCAGCGGCAACTACGCATCGACGTCCGGTGCCGCGCTGTACAACACCTCCTCTTCGAGCCCGAAACTGACCAACTGCATCATCTGGGGCAGCGGAAACTCGCCGATCATCAACAATTCGAGCACACCAACGATCGGCAACAGCGATGTCCAGGGCGGCTACGACGGATACGGCAACATCGCCGCCAATCCGCTCTTTGTCCGCTCTCCATGGACAGGACCCGATGGCCTGGCCGGCACGGCCGATGACGACTACGGCGACCTGCGTCTGCAGCCGGGATCTCCGGCCTTGGACATTGGCGCCAACGCGGCCGTTCCCGCCGGCGTGACCACCGACCTGGCCGGGAATGCGCGAATCCAGAACGGCAGGGTGGACTTGGGCGCTTATGAAGGGCCGACTTCCGTCCCCGCACCGAAGACGATCTACGTGGACCCCGCTGCTGTCGGCGCCAACACCGGCACTACCTGGAGCGATGCGTTCAGCGGGCTCCAGCCGGCCCTGCTGGTGGCGACCGACGGGGACACCATCCGCATCGCGCATGGGACCTGCAAGCCGACGAGCACGACCGACCGGACGATCGGCTTTGCCCTCCGGAACGCTGTTGCCGTCTACGGCGGCTACGCGGGATACGGGGCGTCCAATCCGAACGTACGCGACATCGTTGCTTATCCCACCATCCTTTCCGGGGACATCGGGAAGGCCGGTGACACCTCTGACAACAGCTACCATGTCCTCACCGCAACCGGAGTCGGCCCGTCGACCATTCTCGACGGCGTCACCGTCACTGGAGCGAAAGCCACTGGCTCCGGCTCGACGCAATCCTATGGAGGCGGTCTGCGGGAGATGGCCAGTTCACCGACGCTCTCCAACTGCATCTTCAGCGGGAACTCGGCGCTCTACGATGGCGCCGGGATATACAGCACCGCGTATTCGAGCCCGACGCTGACCAACTGCACGTTCAGCGGTAATTCGTCGTCCTGGGGAGCCGGGGCATATAACACCGCCTACTCCAGCCCGACGTTTACCAACTGCACGTTCAGTGGCAATTCCGTATCGTCCTGCGGCGGCGGGATGTACGACATCGCCTCTTCCAGCCCGACGCTGGCCAACTGCACGTTCATCGGTAACTCGGCGTCCTCCCAGGGCGGCGGGATGTACAACGACACTTCGTCCAGCCCGACGCTGACCAACTGCGTGTTCAGCAGGAACATGACCACAGACGCAGGCAGCTCCGGCGGCGGAATGTACGACACCATCTCCTCCAGCCCGGCGCTGAACAGATGCACGTTCACTGGAAACTCGGCGCCCTACGGCGGCGGGATGTATAATGGCAGTTCTTCCAGCCCGACGCTGACCAACTGCACGTTCAGCGGCAACTCGGCTTCGAACAGCGGCGGAGGGATGTACAACAACTCCTCCGCAAGCCCGGCGCTGGTCAACTGCACGTTCAGTGGCAACTCGGCCATCAACAGTGGCGGTATGTACAACAACCAGTCATCAGCGCCAACGCTCGCCAACTGCATTCTCTGGGGCAACACGGCGGCGGTGTCCAGCCAGCTTTCCGGCTCGCCCTCCGTCACCTACAGCGATATCCAGGGCGGCTTCGCCGGCACGGGGAACATCAATTCCGACCCGATCTTCGTTCGCAACCCCAGTCCCGGCACGGATGCCACGTGGGGCACGGCCGACGACGACTACGGCGATCTGCGGCTTCGTCCGACGTCTCCCGCCATCGACGCGGGCAACAACGCCGCCATTCCCTCCGGCATCACCACCGATCTCGCGGGCAATCCCCGTCGGCAAAACGTAGCCAGCGTGGCCGACACAGGCTCTGGATATCCCCCGATCGTGGATATGGGCGCGTTCGAAGTGAAGCCTGGACCGCTGGCGATCAGCGGTGGTTCGTACTCGGTCGTGGAAGGTTGCGCGGTCACGTTGAACGGCGTCGGGTACGGCGAGCGTGGCGTTACGCTGTCCTACGCCTGGGATTTCGATGCCGACGGGCTGTATGATGATGCCACGGGTTCCAATGCCTCATTCTCGGCCAGCGGGATGGTGGGTCCGCAGGCCCGGGCCATTTCGCTGCGCGTGACCGATTCAGCCGGCGTCAGTGCCTTCGACACGGCGACGGTCACCATCGTTCACCCGCTTTACGTGGATGATACGGCCACGGGAACGAACGACGGCTCGAGTTGGACCAACGCCTGCCAGAGCCTCCAGACGGCGCTGGCGGCGGCGACGGCCGGGCAGACAATCCTGGTCGGCCAGGGCACCTACAAGCCAACCACGACCAACAACCGGTCGGTGAGTTTTGCGCTCAAGACGGGAGTGGCGATTTACGGCGGTTATGCGGGGGTTGATGCAGCCGACCCATACGCCCGGGATGTCCATCGTTACGCAAGCGTTCTCTCAGGCGACATTGGAATCGCGGGGACTAACGCCGACAACAGCTACCATGTGGTCGTGGCAAGCGGAACGACCGCTTCGGCCGTTCTGGACGGATTCACCATCACCGGGGGCAATGCCAACGCAGGCAGTTCCCCGAACAACACCGGGGGAGGGATATACAACGTCAGCGGAAGCCCGTCGATACGCAACTGTACATTGAGCGGGAATGCGGCTTACTACATCGGCGGCGGGATGTGCAATACCGGCACTGTATCCAGTCCATCCGCGCCGGCGCTGACCAACTGCGTGCTCGTCGGGAACACGGCCAGCGCCTCGGGCGGCGGGATTTATGACGACAGTTTCTCGTGGCCGGCGCTGGTCAATTGCACGTTGAGCGGGAACACCGGTGCCGGGATATACAGCCAGAGCGGCAGTACCATGCCCGTGCTGACCAACTGCATCCTCTGGGGAAATACCGGCGGGCAGGTTTCCGGCGTCGCGACGGCCACCTACAGCGACATCCAGAACAGCTGGGCCGGCACCGGCAACATCAACGCAGATCCGCTTTTTGTCCGCAATCCCAGCGCCGGCGCTGATGGAAAGTGGGGTACGGCCGATGATGATTACGGCGATTTGCGGCTGGGTTCGTTGACCTCGCCTGCGGTCGATGCCGGCAATAACGCCGCGGTCCCCTCCGGCGTCACGACCGATCTGGGCGGCAACCCGCGTTTTGCCGACGTCCCGCAAAAAGCAAACACCGGCTCGGGCACTCCGCCCATCGTGGATATGGGCGCGTACGAGCGCAGCCCGGCTGCCGGCACGATTGGCGGGACTTCCGGCGACGATTCCTTCTGTCTCCGTCTCTCCGCGGACCAGACGACGCTCGATGTCTTCAGCGGCCTCGTCGCGGCCGGGCAGCCCACGGCGACGTACGCCCTCCAATCCTACGACGCCTTCGTCAGCATCGACACCGGCGCGGGCAACGACAAGGTCGTGTTCACCGGTTTCTCGGCCGCCGACACGCTCAATATCCAAGCCACTCAGATGCTCCTCAACTCCATCATCTTTTCCACGTCGAACATCGAAACCATGCTGCTCGACGCCCCGGCCGGCAGCGCGCTGAGCCTCGCTGCGCTGACGATCTCCCGGCCGGTGGCTCTGGTCGCGGGGAAGAATCTCACGCTGCGGGTCGGGTCGCTCGACATCACCGGGGCCGGATCGCTCGATCTGGCCGGGAACAGCATGATTCTCGATTACAGCAATTCGCCGATGACTCAGGTGCGGGGATGGATCAGCAACGGGCGGCTCGGGGTGACGCCGGCGCTGAAGACGTCGGGAAGTGTCTTTTCGGGAACGCCGGCGCTGGGGATGGTGGATAACTC
>JBIOJL010000034.1:0-23931 GCA_044450885.1 Tepidisphaerales bacterium | reverse complement strand
CGATCTGGCCGATGCCCTGGGCCTGCTCGTTGCTGGCGCTGGCGATCTCGCCCACCAGGCTGTTCACCCGGGTGGCGGCCGCGGTGATCTCTTCCAGCATCTTGGCCACCTCGGCGCTGATGGCCACGCCGTTGCGGGAACTGTTGACCGAGCCCTCGATCAGCGAGGCGGTGTTCTTGGCGGCCTCGGCCGAACGCATGGCCAGGTTTCTCACCTCTTCGGCGACCACGGCAAAGCCCTTGCCGGCCTCGCCGGCGCGGGCGGCCTCGACGGCGGCGTTGAGCGCCAGCAGGTTGGTCTGGAAGGCGATCTCGTCGATGGTCTTGATGATCTTGGCGGTGTCGCCGGCCGACTTGGCGATGTCGTTGATGGCGGTGGACATCTTCGCCATGGCCTGGTTGCCCTTGGCGGCGGCGTCTTTGGTCTCGGTGGAGAGCGCCGCCGCCTGCTGGGCGGTTTCGGCGTTCTTGCGGGTCATGCTGCTCATCTCCTCCAGCGAGGAGGTGGTTTCTTCAAGTGCGGCGGCCTGTTCGCTGGCGCCCTGGGCGAGCGACTGGCTGGCCGACGCGACCTGCGACGAGGCGGAGGAGGTCTGCTCGGAACCGGCGCTGAGGCTGTCGGCGACACGCCGCAGGGCCTTGTTGATGCTCCGGCTGCTAAGGATGCCCATGCCCAGAGCCATCACCACGCCGGCGATCATCGCGGCGATGGAGGCCCTCTTCAGGAGACTGGCCTGCGCCTCGGCGGCCTTGGATTCATTGGCGGCGGCCGTGGAGTCAACCTCCACCAGTTTGTCCAGCGACGCCATCGCCTTGTTCTGGCTCGCCCGGCAGGCGACCAGCGATTGCTGGTTCAACCTCGCCATCACATCGCGCTGTTTGTGCTCGGCTTCGGTCGCAATGCGGGCGATCGCGTCGATGCCGTCGGCGGCCGGCCGGTCGATACCGGTGACGATCCGATCGATTTCTTGGCCGGCTTGTGGATTGGCCTTGTCAAATCTCTTGAGTGCTTCGCGGTATTGGACGCCCAGCGCGGCGTGCTTTTGCGCGATCTCCTCGGCGGCCTTGGCATCCATCCCAAGTTCCCGCATCAGGTTCGCGGCTTCCCTCAATTTCGCCTGAACCGTCTTCTCGTTCTGTTCGAAGCCGGCGAAGTACTTGTCGTATTTGGCCGGATCGTTTCCGCGAATCAGGACGTTCTTCCATTCCTGAACCTGCGTCTTGAACGCCACGAGCGCATCCTCGGCGTTGCCGGTCAACAAAGCCAATGCCTGGCGATACGACACTTCGGCCGAAACGGCCTGCTGGTCGTATGTGTTGGTCAGCGCATCGTATTCCCGTGCGATCTTGAAGACCCCATCGCTATCCTTTTCCCATTGGGTCCAGGCCGACAGAAACTCCTTCCATGCGGCCGCCTCGATGGCGGTCTTGGGCAACGCCTCGTAGGCCTTGAATGATTGCTGCGCCTCGTGCATGGCCGTGGCAATCGTCTCCGGTTGTCGCTTGCGAATGGCCGGTGGCAGATCGGCATTCAGGAGCGTACGCTCCGCCGCTTTGATCTGATTGGCATCCGTCGCGATGGTCAGCAGGTTTTGTATGCCGGGCAAGCGCACGCAGCCGATGTGCTCGATGGCCTGGTCGCTCTTGACCGCTCCGTAGTAGCCCACAAGACCCAGCAGGAGCGTGACAGCCGCCACGGCCAGGAACGATACGACCAGTCTTCTCCCGATGGTCCAACTCGTTTTCATGGTTCTTCCTCGTTTGCGGGCGATAATAACCTCTTTAGACTACGGACGGGCATCGAGATTCGCTGCCGGTCCGATAATCTCCCGGCCTGTTCTTCCCAGAGAACAGGGTTCGGGGAATCGCCGCCACAACTTCCGACGGCGGTGTATTCGGCGCGAAAGGAGCACCACTTTAGTACTTCTACGTACATGCCGTGGTCGGGCGCAACCACTCTTCCGGGAACACCCGGATCAAGCCGGCGCCTCGCACGCCCGGGTCGGGGTGCGCCCGCGTGGCGGGGAGTGCCCGTTGTTTTTGGCGACTGCTGCGAAAGCAGCGTGGGTGGGGACGGCTCGCCGAGCCGTCCGGGTGCGCCCCACGGCGGTTTCGGCGAAACCGCCCCACCTTTGCCAAAAACAACGGGCACACCCGCGTGGCGCCGTTATCGGTCCCCGCCTTGACGGTTCTGCCGACAGCTACCATACTCCCCCGATGCTCAAGCGGACCCCGCTCTATGAATTCCACAAGAACGCCGGCGCCCGGTTCGTCGATTTCGCCGGCTGGGAAATGCCCCTGCTCTACAATTCCATCGTCGGGGAGCACGAACAGACCCGCGCCTCCGGCGGGCTGTTCGACGTGTCGCACATGGGCCGGCTGTCGTTCAAGGGACCGGATGCCGATGCGTTCCTCAACCACGTGGTCACCCGCAATCTGGCCGACCAGGCGGTCGGCCAGTCGCGTTACTCGCTGGTGTGCAACGAGGACGGCGGCGTGCTCGACGACGTCATCGTCTCGCGCGACGCCAAGAACTGGATGATGGTCTGCAACGCCTCCAACCGCGAGAAACTGGTGGGCTATTTCCACGAGGTGCGCCAGGAGAAGGGCTTCGACTTCGACATGGGGGACAACACCGAGGCGACGGCCATGCTGGCCATACAGGGTCCCAAGGCACTCGACCGCATCGCTTCGATCATCGACGCCCGCAACATCAAACGCTACCACTTCGAGCATCGCACGATCATGGCGTTGTTCCAGGTGACCGTGTTCCGCTCCGGATACACCGGCGAAGATGGCGTGGAACTGATCATTTCCTCGAAGCTGGCAGGCATGGCCACCAAGGCGGTGGGCGCGGGCTGGGAGAAGCACGAGGCGACCATCAAGCCGGTGGGCCTGGGCGCGCGCGACACGCTGCGGATGGAGGCATCCATGCCGCTGTACGGGCATGAGTTGAACGAGACGACCGATCCGCTGTCGGCCGGGCTCGCGTGGGCGGTGTCGCTGGACAAGGATTTTGTCGGAGCGGATGCGCTGCGGAAGATCCACGATGCCGGGCTGAAGCGCAAACTGGTGGGTCTGGAGCTGGAGGGCAAGCGCATCGCCCGGCCGGAGACGCCGGTGATGCTGGGCGGCCGGCAGATCGGGCAGGTGACCAGCGGCACGTTCTCGCCGACCCTGCAGAAGTCGATCGCCATGGCGTATGTCGAGGCCGGGCATGCGGGAGTAGGCACGAAACTGGACGTCGATCTGAAAGGCGCGATGAACGCGGCGGTGGTCGTGAAGATGCCGTTTTACAAGAGAGCGAAGTGACGGCTTTTGGATGACAGACAGGAGTGGATTGATGACAGACAGGAATGTCTGTCCTACTCGAATTGCACGAATGAAACCCGAAGTCCGAATGACAGATGAATAAGGATGACAGACAGGAATGTCTGTCCTACCAACATGTCCATACCCACCGATCGCAACTATCTCGAGACTCACGAATGGCACCTGGCCGCGGGCGACGTGGTCACCATCGGCATCACGCAGATCGCGGCCGACGAGTTGACGGACATCACCTTCGTCGCCCTGCCCAAGGTCGGCGCCGCTCTGTCGGCCAACAAGCCGTTCGGCGAGATCGAGTCGGTCAAGGCGACCAGCGATCTCTACAGCGGCGTTTCCGGCACGGTGACCGAGATCAACGGCGAACTGGCGTCCAATCCAGCGCTGGTCAACCAGGACCCCCACGGCAAGGGATGGATGATCAAGGTCAAGATGAGCAAGCCGGCGGAACTCGGCGCGCTGCTGTCGCCGGAGGACTACCTGAAAAGGACGGGGCATTGAACGGGCGGCAAGTGGGGCCAGCGTCCTCGCTGGCCTGTAATGCCAGCACGCCTACACTGTCCTCCTGCCCATGAAAATTCCACTTTGTAAACCGAATTTTCATGATATAATCGTAACCCATGGAACGAAATGGGTTTCTGCACATGATACAGGGCGCGTTCCGCTCGGATCCGGTGGTCGCACTGCTTGGACCTCGCCAATGCGGTAAGACGACGCTGGCACGGTTTCTGTTCGAGAAGCAGGCGGCTCCGCGCGCCAATTACTTCGATCTTGAGGATCCCGAGGATATTGCACGTCTGGTTTCACCCAAGCTTGCGCTTGCGGATCTCAACGGCCTCGTGGTGATTGACGAGATTCAGCGACGTCCCGAGTTGTTTCCCGTGCTTCGCGTGCTTGTCGATCGTCCGGGATCG
Source organism: Tepidisphaerales bacterium (assembly GCA_044450885.1). GTDB lineage: Bacteria > Planctomycetota > Phycisphaerae > Tepidisphaerales > Tepidisphaeraceae > JANYKD01. The sequence continues at coordinate 19,691 of JBIOJL010000034.1, read as the reverse complement.
GCCTCGCGTTTTCTGGTTCTGGGCAGTGCCTCGCCGGATCTTATCCGGCAAAGTTCGGAGAGCCTTGCGGGCAGAGTCGCCTTCCTGGAACTCTCGCCATTCAATCTGGGCGAAGTTGGTGTCGCGGATCAGAAGAAGCTCTGGCTTCGAGGCGGGTTTCCGCGATCGTTCCTCGCCGAGACGGACCAACTCAGTGACGACTGGCGGAAGGGATATGTCAGGACATTCCTCGAGCGCGACATTCCGTCGTTGGGCGTACGCACTCCCCCGGAGCAGATGCGCCGATTCTGGATCATGCTCGCCCACTTTCACGGGCAGATCCTCAACGCCTCGGAAATCGGGCGGTCGATGGAGATGTCCGACACAACAGTCAAACGCCACCTCGATCTCCTCTGCGGCACGTTCATGGTCCGGCGCCTGGCCCCGTACCACGCCAACATCGCCAAGAGACAAGTTAAGACGCCGAAAATCTACATCAGGGACAGCGGATTGCTGCACCACCTGTTCGGCATCAAGACCCACGAGCAACTTCTCGTCAACCCGAAACTTGGTGCGTCGTGGGAAGGCTTTGCCATCGAGCAGGTTGTGAGCGCCCTTCGGGCCGATCCCGGAGACCTGTATTTCTGGGCGGTCCACGAACAGGCCGAACTCGATCTACTTCTGTTGCGCGACGGCCGACGGCTGGGCTTTGAAATCAAGTACACCGATTCGCCGGCGTTGACATCCTCGATGCAGCGGGCCATCGAGGCCCTGCAACTCGATGAGCTGACAGTTGTCTACCCCGGTGACATGGAGTTCCGGCTGGCGGATGGCGTCCTGGTGCGCGGCCTTTCAACCATCCGCTGACGATCCGGCGATGCAATCCCAGTCGATTCCAGTAGGATGTGCCCATGGCATCCGTCAGCAACGGAAGTCCTCCGTATCCACACAGCAGGTTCGGATTCCCCGAATTGTGCTCGTTGTTCCGCGCCGATCCGCCGGCCGCGGTTTGCCGCAGGCTGATCCTCCTGGTTGTGATTCTGGGGGCCGTCTACACGCTTTCGCAGTACCTGCCCAACCGGTCGTACTGGCGCGATGAAGCGTACATGTTGCTGAACATCATGGACAAACCGGCCGGTGGACTGCTGGGAAAGCTGGACAATGCCCAGGCGGCGCCGCCGGTCTTCCTGTGGAGCGAGCGGGGGATGTACCTTGCCTTCGGGTCGCTCGAGTGGGTAATGCGCTTGCTGCCGCTGGTATGTGGCATCGGGGCGCTGGCGATGTTTGCGGCGCTGGCGTGGCGGACGCTGTCGCCGGGGGCGGCCGTATGGGCGGTGGTCGGATTCGCCTTCTGCGACGAACTGGTCTGGCACGCGGTCTCGCTCAAACAGTACAGCGGGGATGCGCTGATGTCGGCGATCCTGCTGACGGTCGCTCTGTGGCCGCGTGTACCCGTTGTTTCCGGCAGTCGCTGCAAAGGCAGCGTTGGTGGGGACGGCTCGCCGAGCCGTCCGTGTCCGCCCCACGGCGGCGGTTCCGGCGAAACCGCCCCGCCTTTGGCAATAACAGCGGGCATGTCCCTTTGGCCGGCCGGCCGGCGGTTGCTGTGGGTGGCAATTGTCGCGGCCGTCGGAGCGTGGCTGTCGTTCACCGCCCTGATCGTATTCGGCGGCATCAGCCTGGCGCTGCTGCCGGGCGTCTGGCGAGAAGGCCGGCGGGCGCGGGTGGCGTGGATGTCGGGGAACGTGCTGGTCGCGGTGTCGGGGCTGGTCCTGTATCTTCTGTGCATTCGCCACCAGCACGATCCGATGCTGTTCAGGTTCTGGGCGGAGGACATGGCCGACTATTCCCGGCCGTGGACGATCCCGTGGTTCATCATCCGCGAGAGCTACCGGCTGTGCGAAGTGCCCTACCGGGCCATCGGGCCGATCACGATGCTGCTGGTGCTGGCGGGCGGCTGGTTCCTGTGGAAGAGCGGCCGGCGGCAGACGCTGGGCATCCTGGTCGGGCCGGTGGTGATGACGATCGTTGCGGCGTGTCTGCGACAATATCCGTATCACGGCGGGCGGGTGACGGTGTTTCTGCTGCCTGGCGTGCTGCTGATGGCCGGGTTCGGTCTGGAGGCGATCCGCCAGCATGCCCCGATGCCGTGGCGGCAGGGCTGGTGGCTGCCGGGGCTGTTGATGTTGCTGCTCGGGGCGGGCGAGGCGAGCTATCGGGTTTTCGTGCCGATGGGCCGGTCGCAGATTCGTCCGGTGGTGCAATATGTGCGTGAACACCGGCGCGCCGGTGAGGCGATCTATCTGGTGGGCGAAGGCTCTTCGCCGGGCCGGCCGCTGACCGACGGGGAGAGCGTCGAGTTCTTCTGCTACTGGAGGCATCCGGAGCCGCCGGTGCATGTGACGATGCATGCTCCCGGGAAGATTCCCGAGCGTCGTTTCTGGGTGGCGTTCTGTTTCCTGCCGAAGCATAAGGGGACGCGATTTCTGGACCCGCTGCTGGAGCGCATCCGGCAGACCGCCGACGAGAAGGACCGGATCGTGGTGAAGGAAGGCGGGGCGGCGTTTCTGTTCGAGAAGCGCGACGTGGAGTTACGTAAGTAGCAGGTTCGATGGCGCGTGTGGTGCCGCCAGTGTCCCCATCGGCGGAGTCGGGGGCGTGCGCGGCGCGCAGGAGACCGCCAGTGATCGCACGGGCGGCATTTCTTCGGCCGATGCGACTGCCCCGCACGATGGGTCACTCGGCCTTCAACTTCACATAATCCACGCCGATCATATGCCGTGGTTTGGCCGCGGGGTTGGAGCCGACGATCTCGATGGCCAGCCGGTGCTCGCCGGCGGTGAGGTCGTGCAGGCCAAGGTCCAGGAGCGTCATGTCCGATTCGGCGCGATAGAGATCCACCGGATCGCCGGCCTTCTTGCCATCGATCGAGAGCTGGAAGATGCCATAGTCGAACGCCCGGGTGGCGTTGAGGGAGACGCGATACCGGCCGGCTTTGCCGACGGGCAGCGCCAGTTCCAGGCGGTCGCCGGGTTTGCCGTCGCGCCACCACAGTTGTGTGCCGCCGCTCCAGCGGGCCTCGTGCTGTAGCTCGGTGACGCCGCCGGTCTTGGCGAGGATCTTCATGGTTTCGGCTTCGATGGTGCCGGGAATACGGCTGGTCAGGTCGTCGATGGCCCGCCGGGCCTCTTCGGGCATGGGCGCACGGCTGGTGGTGGCGCCCGGGCGGGCGTACCAGTACGTCGTGGCGCCGTAGGTCACGGTCGTGGCCGACCAGTGCCAGACCTCCATGTCGAACTTCAGCGATTTCTCAAACGGGATGGCATCCAGCGACCGCGTGCGCGTCACGGTCACGAAACCGAACTTGTTGTTGCCATCCCAGCGCGGCTCGGCGTGGAAGGGGGCCTCGAAGAACGTGCCGCGGTCGCCGAAGGAATAGCCGTAGTAGTCCTCGGAGCCGGTGCCGAAATGCGAGGGGAACTTGTCGTCGTCCACCCAGATCTTCTCATCGCCCTCGCCCCACCAGGGGCCGGCGCCGTTGTGCAGCGCCAGCGTGTCGCCGACGTAGACGCCGCGGCCGGCGGCCTGGATGTAGTTCCAGTCGAATCCATCCTGCTTCTTCGTGGCAAATTGTGCCTGCTGCCGCCAGTTGGTGCGGAAGTGCATGGAGCGGTCATCCCAAGACCACGCGCCAAGCCCAATCTTGCCGAGCGTCGCTTCCACCTTCTGCTGTCCGAGGTTCTGCAACGCGATCTTGCACGACTTCTCGAACGGCATCACCCACCAGCAGGTCATGGTGCCGTTGCGGTCCACCTCGCGATACCAGTCGCGGTAGGGATTGAGCCCGATGCCCGAGCCGAAGAAGTCGCCGACGGGGCACCAGACCGTCTGCTCGCCGTCGCACTCGATCATGAGCACGGTCGAGCGCAGCGCCTGCGGCAGGTCGGCCGCATCGAGGCGGATCGTCAGCCGGCGAATGGAGGCCGGTCCGTCGACTCCGATACGCATGGATTCGCCGGGGCCGAGCGTCTGGAATTGTGGCTGCACTTCCCGCGTTTCTCTGCTCGGCGCGTTTGCGGGCATGGTCAGGATGCGCCCGATGCGCTCGATTGTCTCGTTAGCACCCTTCAGTTCCTCGGCGCTGTACGGCCGGACTTCCGTCCCCGCCGGCCAGGTGCGATACTCGATGTTGTACCAGCAGTTGCCGGCGCCTTCGTAGGTGATCTTGCAGTGTTTGGCGTAGGGGATCGGCAGATAGAGGTTGCGTCCGATGCACGTGATGGCCGACAGCGGCGGTGGAATCTCGCCCTTGCCGTTGAAGAGCAGGTCGGCCACCGTGTCGATGGCCGGCGTGGCGCTGCCGTCGAGGTAGAACCGCAGGCGGCCTTCCACGCCCTTGTTCGGATCGGGCGCGCCCATCCAGAAGCGCACCACCGCGCCCGGCCCGTCCGCGTCCATCATCACATGCTCTTCCCGGCCGGCGGTTTTCTCGGTGCGGATGAACTGGGCCGTGTCGTTGTTGGCGAACCAGCCGGGCTTGTCGGGGGCGACGGAGGCCCGGTCGTAGCTGCTGGCCTGTTTGCAGGTGTACGCCGGTTCCGGCCAGCGCGCCAGCCGGTCGCGGTCGATCATCTCGCCGAGCAGCGATTGCAGCGTGATCGGCTCGGCGGCGGATGCCACGATGCCCCACAGCGTCAGACACAGGCCGGTTAGAAGTCGTGCGGTCATGCGGGTCTCCTCTTCAGATGTGTCGATGTTAACATATTAACGTATCCAGTTGTCCGGCCGCCGTCCCGGACTTACCATGGTCCCATGCCCGGCGAATTCCGCTCCATCAATCCCGCCACCGAAGAGGTCGTGGCGTCCTACCCGCTGCACGATGCCGATGAAATCGGGCGGCGCGTCGAACTGGTGGCCAAGGGGTTTGCGCATTGGTCCACGACCTCGTCCGAGCAACGCGCGGCGGTTCTCACCGCGCTGGCCGAGGGTCTCCGGCGCCGCAAGGCCGAACTCGCCCGGCTGATGGCGGTCGAGATGGGCAAGCCTGTGGTGGCAGGGGAGGGGGAGATCGAGAAGTGCGCTCTCGCCTGCGAATACTACGCGAATAACTTGGCCCGATTTCTGGTGCCGCAATTCATCCCCACCGACGCCACGCGCAGCTATGTGCGCCTGGATCCGCTGGGGCCGATCCTGGCCATCATGCCGTGGAATTTTCCGTTCTGGCAGGTCTTCCGTGCGGGCGTGCCGGCCATCGCCGCGGGCAACACGGTGGTTCTCAAGCACGCGCCCAACGTCTGCGGCTGCGCCAGCGCCATCGACGAGATCTTCGCCGAGTCAGGCGGACCCGATGGTCTTCTGGTCCATGTCCGCTGCGAGAACGCCGACGCCGAGCGGCTGGTCGAGCATCCGCTGATCCGCGGGGTGACGCTGACCGGCTCGGAGCGCGCCGGACGGGCTGTCGCGGCCGCCGCCGGGCGGGCGCTGAAGAAGTGCGTGCTGGAACTGGGCGGGTCCGATCCGTTCATCGTTCTGCCCGACGCCGACATCCCCGCGGTGGCCCAGGCGGCGGCGGCCGCCCGTTGCGTGAACTCCGGCCAGAGCTGCATCGCGGCCAAGCGGTTCATCGTCGACCGGTCGATCGTGGCGCGGTTCACCGAGGCCCTTGCCGAGGCGATGCGGGAGATGAAAGCCGGCGATCCGCTCGACCGGGGTACCTGTCTCGGGCCGCTGGCGAGGCTCGACCTGCTCGAGAATCTCCATGGCCAGGTTCAACGGACGCTGGCGGCGGGGGCGCGGCTCGTGGCCGGGGGGGACAGGCTGGCGCGACGGGGATACTATTATGATGTCACGGTTCTGGCGGGTGTGCGCCCCGGGATGGCGGCCTTCGAGGAAGAGACGTTCGGCCCGGTGGCGGGTGTCAGCGCATCCGACGGTCCGGACGATTCGGTTGCATTGGCGAACCAGTCCGGCTTCGGACTGGGGGCGAGCATCTGGTCCGGTAATACGCAGTCGGCCGGGGAGCTGGCCGCGCGGCTGGATTGCGGCAGCGTCTTCATCAACGGTCCGGTGAAGTCCGACCCGCGTCTGCCCTTCGGAGGCGTGAAGAACAGCGGGTTCGGGCGGGAGTTATCGGAACACGGCCTGCGCGAGTTCGCGAACGTCAAGACGTGCTGGATTCAAGAATTACGCGCGAATGTCCGATAAGCTAATGACGGACGATTCACGAAACACTCTCAAGAGGGTGCAGGCGGCGTGACGAAGGTGCGGATGGCGGCGTATTGTGCGGCTGCCCCTCGTTTCCGATTGCGTTCGGCTTCCTGTCGGAGCATAAAGGGACGCGATTGCCGGCCGGCCGGCGTGAAGGACCGGGTCGCAGCCGGACGAGGCGTCGCGGTGTTGCTGTTTGAGAAATGCGAGGTCGAACAACGTGTGTAGCATCCCGGCGGGCGCCGCGGCTTGTCTGCCGCAACCCTGATGTGCTTGAACCCGGGCGAACGCGGCCCGCCCGGAAGAAAAATTTGAACTACACGCTTGACACGGGAGCGCGTGCCATGTAAAAAAACTTATTGTGGGATGAACGGTAACGTTCTTGTGTGGGTCTGGTGTGTCGGTTGGATAGAACGGATATGGGAACGGATTTGTCGTCACGTCGTCTCTCGGTTGTCTTCTCTTCGTCGATGACGTGATGGACATGGGAGCGGATTGGGAATGGATTCAGTCGGGTCGCGAACATTTCCGCCAGTGCAGGGAACATCCATCTTCCATGGAAACGGGGAACGCGCGAACGCTTGCGGTCAGGCGCGTCGCGGAGTACAAATTACACGTTGTTTCTCTCGGTCATACGGGAAAGGGCGGTTTTTCTCCGCTCATTTCTAACATAGGAACATTCGGAAGGAGCTGCTGAGTCTATGTCAAATCGAATCACTGCTACGCGGAAACTGAACGGTCGGTCCAGTGGAAGAAGGGCCTCTCGCTCGATAACCCGGAATCTTCTGGGCAGTGTCAGCGGAGTCATCCGCGACATGAGTTCGGTGGTCTCGTCGTTCTTCCAGCCGCCCACCTCCGGCGATCGGGCGACTCCGTTCGAGTTCCTCGAGAATCGGCAGATGCTGACCGCCACGCTCACGCCGGGGCAGTTCACCCTGCTCGACTCCACGACCAACAACGGCGCGGTGGTCTTCCTGGGCACGGGCTCAACCAACGTGACCAACATCGTCGTCAGCACCACCAACGATGGCGTCAGCGCCGGCAACGATCGGCTGGACGGCATCCTGGTGACCCTGGGCGGCGCCGGGCCCTACGACGTGCGGATTCAAATGGCGAACATCGCCGGATCCACTCCGAACATCACCTTCACCGGTGGTGCGGCCGGCGCACAGGTTACCCTGGGCGTCTATGACACGAACGTCAGTGATGCCGTCGGCGGCGGCTTCGGCAATCTCCTCACCGGAGCGACTTCCGGCTACACGGCGACCGCGTTCGTCGCCGACACCAACGGCACGGTCGTCCCGGGCGGCATGGTTGACGGCGTCACCCTCGCCTCCGCGGGCAACATCGGCACCGTCAATCTGGCGGCCGGCCCCTCCACGGTCGCCACCCTGCAGGGCGGCACCATCACGCTGCTCAACTCGGCCGCCACCGGCAACGTCGGGCTGTTGACTCTCCCGAACATCGACGTCAGCGTTGGCGGCGCCGCCAACGAAGTCATCGCCAGCAGCGCCACCGGCGCTGCCACCACCAACGGCGGCGTCACAGCCGGCAACGTGACCCTTGGCGGCGCCGGCAACCGCAGCCTGTCCATCACCACCGAGGCCAACACCACCGTCGGCAACGCCGGCGCTCAGGTCACCCTCGGCACCGTGACCATGGGCGCGACCAATGCCACCGGCGGCCTCACCATCACCAGCCCCGCCAACACCAGCATCGGCGCGGTCACCGTCGGCAACATCATCACCCAGGGCACCGGCGGCGCGGGCGTCTCCATCGCCCCGACCGGAACCGCCAACATCGGCGCGGTCGCGCTCGGCACCGTCGCCATCGGCGGCACGTCGGCCGCCAACATCGTGCAGTTGGGCTCGGCCACGACCACCTTCCTTGCCGGGATCACCACCGGCGCCGTCACCAATACCTCCAGCGGCGCGGGCGCGAACTTCGCCATCAACGCGGCGGCCATCACCGGCACCGTATCGCTTGCCAGCTACACCCTGACCAACACCGTTGTGGGAACGCAGCAGGTCAACACGGGCAACTTCACGGTAACGGACCTGGGCGCTCTCGGCGGCTTCACGGTGCTTGGCGCTCTGAATCTCGGCGACACCGACGCGACGGCGCCGACGACCGACACCGGCGCGTTCACGGTCAGCGACGTCACAACCACGGGGGCGATCAACCTGGGGACGATCACCACCGCCAGCAATGGCAACGTGGCCTTCACGCTGGACAGCGGCGGCGGCGCCAACGCCACCGCCAGCATCATCACCGGGAACATCGACGTCGACAAGAACGGCCTCGGCACCGGCAGTGTCACCTTCAACACCGGAGCCAATGCCGCCGCCAACATCACCGGCGGTCTGACCCTCGGCAACATCGCCACCCACAGTTCCGGCGTGTTCAGCGTCACCACCGGCGGCAACGTCGTCGGCGCAACGATCGTCGGCAACGTCTCCGCCAATGACGTGACCGGCGGGGTTCCTTTCAACACCGGCAACGTCACCTTCTCGATCGGCGGCACCGCCGCCGCCGTCGGCATCGGCAACATCGCCCTGGGCAACCTCGGCGAGGCGGACACGGCCAGTTTCTCGTTCACCACCGGCAACGTCACCGCCAATGCCGCCAATGGCATTGCCTCGCTGACGGTCGGGACCATTGCCACCAACGGCACCCTCGGCTCCACGGTTACCTTCAATGCGATCGGAGCCACTTCCCAGATTGGCGCGGTCGTTCTCGGCGCCACGAGCCTCGGCGGCACGGCCGCCAACAACGTGACTCTGGGCAGCGCGACCACCACGTTCACCGCCGGCGTCACCATCGGCGCCATGACCAACACCTCCAGCGCCGCAGGTGCTAGCTTCACCATCAATGCGCTGGCCATCACCGGCACCGTATCGCTGTCCAGCTATACCCTGACCAACACGGTTCCAGCGACGCCGCAGATCAACACGGGCAACTTCGTTGTCGCCGACCAGGGCAATCTTGGCGGTTTCACCGTGATCGGCGCCCTGACGCTGGGCGACACCGATGCATCGCTCGATTCGGGTTCGTTCACCGTCACCGACGGCATCGCCGTCGCCGGTGGCACGACGGGCGCGATCCTGCTCGGGACCATCGCCAACGCCAGTTCCGGCAGCGTGGTCTTCGACTTGGATTCCAGCGACGCCGTCGCCAAAGCCACCGCCAGCATCATCACCGGGAATGTCGACGTCTATAAGACCGGCAATGTCACCTTCGACACCGGGGCGGATAAAGCCAACAACATCACCGGCGTGCTGACCATCGGCAACATCGCCACCCACAGCTCCGGCCAGTTCAGCGTCACCACCGGTGGCAACATCGGCGGGACAACGACCGTCGGCAACGTCTCCGCCAATGACGTCGGCGTCCCGCTCAACACCGGAAACATCACCTTCCTGGTCGGCGGCACCGCCGCCGCCGTCCAATTCGGCAACGTCGCTCTCGGCAATACGGGCGAGGCGGACTCGGCCAGTTTGTCCTTCACCACCGGAAATACCTTGCCCGGCAATGCCAACGCCGGCATCACGGGTCTTCTGACGGTCGGCTCGATTGCCACTAACGGCACGGGCGGCAGCACGGTCACCTTTGACACCAACGGCACCGGCGCGATCGGCGGCGTGACCCTCGGCGCTGTGACCATCGACGGCAGCAGCGCCAACAGCGTCTCCATCGGCCATGACACCGGCGGCGCAGGCGCGACCGCCAATCTGGGCAACGTCTCCCTTCAGGCCGTCACCATCAATGGTGTCGGCGGACTGAACCTCAAAGCCCAGCAGGTAGGCAACGTCACGGTCACCGGCCAGTGGAGCTTCTCGAACTCCACCGCAGGCGGCGGCGCGGGCGGCAGCGTCACCATCGAGGCATACGATCACAGCGGTCTGGCCACCGACGCCACCCACAACGGCGCGTTCGCCAGCCCGCTCGGCGCCTCGACTTGGAACATCGACTTCTTCGGCACCGGACCCCTGCGTAACGACGTCGGCGGCGGCAGTGTCGGCGGCATCAACCTGACCGCGGCGGACGGCTTCAACAACATCGAAATCGGCTCGGTCGATCACTTCAATCCGGCCGAAGGCTTCATCCGCATCAACGGCAACGCCGACGCCGCGAGCGAATTGGCCACCAACCCCAACAACGCCCGGGTCGGCGCCATCGGCAACATCACCATCGACAACCCCGGCGACAACAGCGTCGGCGTGACTACCCCCGGCAACTGGTTCAACGTCGAGTGGGGCACGCTCTCCTGGGCGGCCGCCCTGTCGATCGGCAACATCAGCATCGCCGGCGGCGCGGAAGGCAAGTTCGTCGGCAGCATCCTGCCGGCTACCGGCAACGCGGGCGCAGGTGTCGGCACGGATGGCGTCCCGGTCGCCCACACGGGCGGCGCGGGCACCGTCGGCACGGTCACCCTGGCCGGCCAGTCCAACGGGCTGTGGGTCGTCGCCGACGACGGCACCGGCGCGATCACCATCAACAACGCCCCCGCCGCGGCGCAGAACATCGCGGCAGTCATCGGCGGGGGCGGCGGGACGCTCTTGTCCACCGCCACCGGCATCACCGTGAACGCCAACAACGACAGGGCCTCCGAGGATGGCAACGGCACCCCCGGCGCCAACGTCGTCGGCAGCGTCGGCGCCATTCACTCGGTCGGCGCCAGCGGACTGCTCAGCCTCAGCGGCACGGTCTCCGGTGTCGCGGTCGGCAATATCACCCTTGATGCCGGCGATCTCAGCCTCGCCATCACCGCCCAGGGCGGCGTGGCGGCCGCGGATCGCAATGCGCTCAACGCCAGCAGCACCAGCAACATCGGCAACATCACGGTCAGTCTGGGCTCGATCGTCGGCGGCAACAACTACATCGCCGACACCAATATCGGCAACATCTCGGCGACCAGCCCCGGCCTGATCACCCTCGGCACCGTGCAAAGCGATGCCGTTTCGCTCCTGGCCGCTCCAAACAACGGAACCAACGGGACCATCGGCACGATCACTGCCGCCAGCACCCTCAGCATCGGCACCCTGCAGACCCACAACCCTGCCGACAACACGTTCCGCGCCACCCAGAACGTCGGGGTCATTACCGCCGGCAACGCCCTGACCATCACCCATGTGCTCGTCGGCGGCAACGCGCCGACCATCCATGTCGTCCGCGCCAGCACCGCCGGCGCCGGATCCGTCAGCCTGCCAGACCTCAACGTCAACGGCAGCGTGGATACCATCGCTTCCGGCCTGCTCGCCGGTGACAGCGTGGCGGTGACAGGCACCATCCGTGGCGACCTGAACCGCATTAATGCGGGTATCGGCCTGGCCACCCTGGCCTTGGAAGTCAAGACCGCCACCCGTACGGCTGCCCCGGCCGCTCCGGCGGCTCCGCTGTTCGTCATCACGCAGGGCGACAACAATGGTGCCCTGGCCATCCCCAACACGACGGATTACATCCTGTCACTCTCCGGCACCTGGACCGCCGGCGCCACACCCGTGACCAACCCCAGCATGGACGTGACGGTCGCGTTTGACGGAACGGGCATCGCCGGCGTCAACACCGCGACCATCAACAACATGCAGGGCGTCACCAGCGTGGCCGACAGCATTCTGGCCCTGGCCACCCGCGCCAATGCCACCGCCGCCAATGTGGATTACGCGACCAACGGCTTGGGAACCAAGTCCGTCGCGTCGAAATTCAGCCTCGCCGGATTCCAGGACAGCTACAACGGTCCCGGCACCGACAAGGGCCGCAACAGCTTCAAGCAGGTCCTCGTCGAGGGCAACCTGGTCGGTGGGATCGGCAGCCCGGGCCTGACCCTGGCCAACGCCAGCGCCGACGCCGTGCTTGCCTCCAACGCTCCCATCCTGGGCGACATCGGCAACCTCGAAATCTCCGGCAATTGGGCCAATCCGGCCGTCGACAACACGGCTCTGCCCCGCAACAGCATCTTCGTCAGGTCCGTCGGCGAAATCTCCATCGCCTCGGTGACCACCGCCAAGCCCGGCACCGGCCTGTTCAGCTACGAGGCCGTTGGCGCCGCATCGACGGGCGTCGGCGTTGCCACCAACGTGAACCGCGACGGGGTCTGGGAAGACCTGGAAATCTTCACGGCCCTTGCTGCCCTGACCGGCACCAATATCGTGATTCCGGTGCTTCCCGCCTCGCAGGTGATCAAGAGCTTTGTCGGCCCGAACAACACGCTCGAGCTCATTCGCTTCAACAACCCGAGCACCGTGGTCGACAATGTGGTGCTCGACCTGACCGCCGGCCACATCGACGATATCTATCTCTTCGGCGACAACACCAGCGTGGAGTTCAACACCAGTGATCCGGCGCATCCCGCCACCAGCGCCACCACCAACATCTTCTACGGTGTCAGCCATGGCGGACTGACCGCGACCGAGCCGAGCAGCGCCGGCGTCAACGCCATCGCCTTCCTCGAGTTCAACAGCGCCGTCGGCAATATCACGGTGACGGATATCAATCCGGCCAATGCCATTCCCGCCAACGTCGGTCCGGTGCTCGTCGGCTACGTTGTGAGCGAGAACGGCGCCAGCGACGAGGCCGCCCTTGGGACGTACATCAACAACCCCAATCGAAGCGGCGTTGGGCAGACCGTTCCCGTGACCACCGGCGCCACGCCGACCATCGTTCTCGCCGGGATCGGAAACATCTCGGTCGACGGATCCCTCGGCGGCGTGGTCTCCAGCGGCGGCGTGGGAACGATTACCACCAATGACACGGTCGCGGAACTGCCCACGGGCGTTCCCAGCGCCAACTTCACCGGTTTGGTGACTGACGGCAGCGCCGGCGCCATCACTATCAACGGCAACGTGACCAACTGCCTGGTCGTCGGCGATCCGGTCGTGACCGGCCTGGGCCCCGACAAACTGCTCAACACGGCCGACGACGTGGTCGGCATCAGCGGCACCCCGAGCTTCGGCGGCGACATCACCGTCACGGGCAATCTCGGCACCACCGCCCACTGGGTGTCTCCGAACACCAACTTCACCCGGCCGGGCGGGCAGATGATCCAGTCTCCGCAGACCGGGGCCTACACCGCCACGTATTCCGACAACGCGGAGACCATTCCCAACCTCGCCGGCCAGATTGCCAACATGGGCTCGGCCTACAGCGCCAACCAGGTGTCCGCACCCGATGGCATCGCCGTCAACATCACCGTCGGCGGCACCATCAAGACGGCCATCATCTCCGGCAAGCGCATCGTGGTCGATCAGAAGGAAGACCAGACCAACGACAGCATCACCGGCAACATCATCGCCGGGCTTACCGGAGCGGTCCACACCGGCGGCGACATCAACGGCGACATCTGGTCCGGTGAGGCGATCGGCGCCCCCGGCGGCGGCACGGTCATCCAGGCCTTCGCCAGCACCGTCAACGGCGCCTTTGGCGCCGGCGGCAACATCAAGGGCGTGGCCGGCAACGACAGCGTGCTGGTCTATGCGACCGGCGGCAGCGCCGGCGACATCACCTCGAACATTCTCGCCGATGCCGACATCCAGGACATCCACATCATCGCCGGCTCCGGCTCGGGCGGTTCGTTAAAGGCCAACGTCGTTGCCGGCCTCGACCCGCTCTATCTGCCGGGCGTCGGCGGCGGCATCAAGGAAAGTCTGTCGTTCAACGAGATCCTGGCCGACAACGACATCGGCTCGGGCAACACCAACGTTGTCTCTTCAGCCGGCAGCATGAAGTGGACGACCGTATCGGCCGGGAACGAGAGCGACAAGGTCGCCTTCGGCGGCAACGTGAACAGCGACTTCCTCGCCGGCGTCCGTGTCGGCGACACCACGCCGTTGCAGGTGAACATCAATGATTCGACCTTGCCGGTCTTCCAGAACCAGGGAGATTCGATCACCATCACCACTCTCCAGGCCGGCTGGACCCAGGATGGCGTCAACCAGGACGGCAACGCCACGAATGACCTGAACAGCAACCTGAACGGCACCTTGGTCGCCGCCGGCAACATCACCGTGACCAACCTCCAGATCGACGGCAACGCCACCGGCAACGACGGCGTGGCCGGCGGGCATATCGCCGCGGCGGGCATGGGCTTCAAGGCCGCCAGCACATTCGGGGCCGGGGCCAATACGCTGACGATCGGGACCGGCAGCAAGATTACCGGCGACCTGAACGGAACGTTCAGCGCGGGCATGTTCGTGCCCGCCAACACCGCCGCCAACAGCCCGATCAACCCCGCGGACGCCGGCCCAATGGCTGCCGGCACGGTCCTGACTCTGGGCAACGTGAGCATTGCGGGCCTGACGGTCGGCCGCTGGGTGCAGGGCGCAACCGGCAACAACGACGGCAACGGCGTCACGCTCGGCGAGTTGCTCAGCGGCGCCGAGACCGGCGCCGACACCTCCTTCGCTCCGGTGTTCTCCATCGGCGCCACCGAGAATATTGCGGCCACCATCAATGTGATCGGCCGGCCGATCATTCCGCCGGTGATCGTCAGCAGCGTCGAGAGCAACCAGGCCACTGCCACCGGCGGCATCGCCTCCGACGGCGATGCGACGAATGTCTCCATCGCGGCCTTCGGCAATGTCGGCGGCGCGATCACGGCGTCCAACAAGGCGCAGTTCAACTTCGTCATGTCGAACATCGACGCGGTCATCGCCCGCAACAGCAGCAACGCCAATCCGACCACGCCCAGCAACGCCAGCCTGTTCCTGCCGCTCAACAGCGGCCAGGCGGGCAACAACAGTCTCAACATCACAGCCAAGGGCTTTGGAACCGGCGGATTGGACATCGAGTTTGATACGGCCGGGTACGACTACTTCAACCAGGTTGCCACCGGCAGTTTCCTCGGCTCGTTCGGCTTGGGAAGCCTGTCGGGAACCCTGAACGCCCAGGACGCCACTCCGTCCAACGGTTTGTCGGTCGGCGTTCTTTCCTTCGCCTTTGTCGGGGCCGGCCAGGATGTCTCCGGCAACCTGATCGCCTCCGGCAACATCGTCACCCGCCTGTCTTCGGCGACGACCGACGGGAGCGCCCTGTTCCCCAACAGCCAGGACGCGGATGCGGTCGCGGGCCTCAGTGCCAGCAACGTTTTCAACCCGAATCCTGTCGGCGGGGCAGCGCTCTTCCCCGGCGGAAACTACAGCGGCAAGGTTGTCGCCGGTGCCAGCGTCGGCTCAGCGGCCCACCCGCTGACCATCGCCGCACTCGGCGACGCCAACGACGCAACCGGTTCGTTCACCGGGACATTTGCCCTGGTGTCGGGCGCCGCCGATCAGTTGGCGTCGCCGGCCACCTCCTCCGATATCCATGCGACTGTAATTGCTGCCAACACTCTGGGCGGGCTGATCGATGCCGGCGATACCCAGAAAGGATTCGGCGGCACTGTGGGCGCGGGTCTCGGCGGCGCTTCGGGCGTCCCGAATGGCGCGTTCTTCGGCACCATCCAGGCCGGCGCGGGTAATGACCTGAACATCTTCAACGTGACCGACAACAATGTCGATGCGAGCATCACGGCCAACATCTACACGGCCGGCAATCTCGATGTCTCCGGCACCGGTGGCGGCATCTATGCCGAGAACAACATCAGTGGAGCGATCAAGGTCGGGTTCGGACCCACCGGCGGCAATCTCCTGGGCAACGTGGTTGCCGAAGGCGATATCGCCCGCATTGAAGTCTGGGGCAATGTCGGCAGCGCTGCAGGCGCCGCGGTCATCTACGCCGGCGGCGTGGTCACCAACCTTCTCATCGGCAACGCTCCGGGCATCGTTGGCGCCGGCCTGAATACCCTGCGGCCGTCTTCCATGTACATTGGTAATTCCGGCACGCTATATGACAACGTCTATATGGCTGGACAGGGCGATGCCATTGCTCCGGCGGCCTACATCGGCGGAGGCGTCGCGGCCGGCGAAACCCTGACAGTCGGCGCCATGACCGGCGTCACCGGCTTTACGCTGGAAATCAACGGCGTGCAAAGCGTCTACAGTTTTGCCCAGGGCAAGGGCGCCTTCTACGTCACGGGCGGCGACACCACTGCCGCCGACATCATCGCCTACGACAGCGCGACCAAGGCCATCCAGTTGAATGTCACGGGCAACGGCGCCGAGGCTGGAATTCATCGCCTGATCGCCGGTGACAATCTCGACCTGCTCCATGTGGTCGATGGCAGCGTGGGCCAGATCATCGTGAACGACGACATGGACATCGCTTCGATCCAGAACGGCTACGTGGCCGCCCTGAACCTGGCGCAGTTCCCGTTCCTGGTGAACTCGCTGGTGATCAACAACCAGGTCCGGCAGGCATTCAACAACGACAAGCTGCCCATCACCGCCAACCACATCAACGTCGATGGCAACATCGGCGTGACCGCGGTTGATGCCAAGCTTGCCGATCCGAACAACTACACCGGCACCGGCGCCGATGGCACAGTCAGCGTCAATAACGGCTCCAGCAACGGCCTGAACGCCAACAAGGCCAACTTCGCCGTCTATGTGCAGGGTGATTTGCTCGGCTATATCCACTCCGAGACCGGGTACATCGGGAATGCGGTGGTCGGCGGCTCCGTTGACGGCACCACGTTCTATGGCAAGTCCGGGATCGGCGACGTCTGGGCCGGCACGGGCGGTGTCGACACCGGCACCACGTTCAGCACGCTCGGCAGCATGGGCGTGTTGAGCGTCCCGGGCAACATCGATAATCCGGTGTTCGACGTGTCCGAGAACCTGGGCGGCCTCATCTCCAGGAACGGATACATCGACCAGAGCACCAACGAAGTCCACGTGCATGGTTCGATCGGCCTGATCATCGCCTCGGACGACATCAGCGGCGATTTCTTCGCCGAGACCGGTGACATCGGTCTGGACCTCGATACCACGGACATGTTCGCGGCCGAAGCCAGCGGTATCACCGGCGACGCCGCCACCTACGGCATCGTCAGCCACATCGGCGACATTGCCGTCCAGATGGTTGCCGGGCGCGACATCGGCAACGTGTATGCCCGAACCGGCAGCGTGATCAACACCATCGACGCCGACGACTACACCATCACCGCCAACGGCACGGTGGTGAACATCACCAGCACCGCCGGGCCGGAGGCCGCCGTGGCCACCAACCTCACCGGCAGCGGCTCGATCGTAGTTCACTTGACGCCCGACCTGGGCGGCCCCGGGGCCGCCGGCGAGGATCACATCCTCCGGGCCGGCCGGAACATCGGCAACGTCAAGGCGTACCGCGACATCGGCAACTACTACATTGAAGCCGGCGGGAACATTGGCGACCTGGCCGCCCAGATCGGCGACATCGGCGCCACCCGCCCGACAGTGATCGACCCGCTCATGGCCGACTTGGCCAAACTGGGTCTGGGCGCAGGCGGTGCCTTCAATACCCAGATAAATCTCGGGTTCCTGCAGGTTACGGCGGGCGGCAGCATCGGCAACGTGATCGCCGGTAAGAACGTCGGCGCCGCCAGGCCGGTGGATATCATGGTGAACGGGATCAACGTCGCCATCGACTCCGGCACGGTGTCCCTGACCTCCGGGACCAGCGCCGCCATCGATCCGGTGACCCTTGGCTATGCCAATCCGAGCGCGATCGATCTCGGCAACGTCTATGCCACGACCGGCAGCATCTACGCCAATATCACGACCGCCGGTAGCGTCGGCGTCGCGAATCCCAGTCCCACGGCCAACAGGCCGCTGATCGGCGGCATCGCGGCACCCCTGGGCACCATCAACGGGTCCGTCAAGATCGGCGGCAACCTCGGCGGCATCGCGGCCCGCGCGATCAACGCGTCCCCCATCACCGTCCTTGGAACGACCGGCCTCTACGTCGATCCTGGCACAACGCTGACGGCCTCCGGCGGCGTCACTGGCAACGGAACGGCCACCCTCGGAGCCTCCGACCTTACGGTCAGCCTGATGGGCACCACCTACGTCCTCCATGTCGACAACGCCACCGGTAGCGCGACCTACCACGCCAATGGCGACGTGCTCGTGTTCGACAGCATCAATTTGAGCGCCACCGACCCGACAACCGGTGTGGGCATTACGCTCACCAGCAGCGACGCCAACAAGCTGGCCCAGATCACCTCCATTTCGATCACGGGCAGCCTTGCCAACGCGACGCTGGCGGCCCACGTCGGCAGCATCAAGGTCAGCAAGAACATCGGTACCGGCCGCGACGCCACCAACCCCCTGGTGGCGCTCGGCGTCACCGTGCAGATTGCCGGCGGGTTCGACAGCCTGGTCGCCAAGGGCCTTAACTATGGCCTGACCACGGTCGCGATCAGCAACGGCCAGTACTTCTCCTTCCCCAACGCTCTGTCCACCACGCCGGGAGACGCGTTTGCCACCGTCTACATCGGCAAGGGTTCGGCGACAGTCACCGTGAACAACGGCGTCGTCCAGTCGATCGTTCTGGGCGCCGGCGCGGCGTCGAACCTGGTTGTCGAAGCGGATAATGCGGCCTCCGTGGGTCTGGTGACCTTGAAGGGCGGCAAGTTCGTGCCGGTCAGTCCGGCGACGAAGGCGAGTACGAAGGCCCGTCAGGCCATCTCCGCCGGGCTCGCCGGCGAGTTCATCGAGGTGCAGAAGAACCTCGAGCCCGAAGCCAATACGATCCAGGTCGGCACCATCTCGTCGGCCGGGACGGGTACCGTAAACCTCACCAACGTGGTGGTGGACGGAACGGTCGCGTCGATCAAGCTCAGCGGCAAGAGCACGTTGACCAACGCCATTGCCCTCGGCGATGTCGGCAACGTGTTGGTTGCCGGCGCGGTTTCCGGTCTGGAAGGCCGCGGCAACGTCGGTGCCGTCAACAGCGGCGGCACGCTGACGAATACCAAGGTGGCCGGCAACATCGACCGCGTGTCCGCGACTGGAAACGTGACCACCCTGTCGGTCGGTGGAAACGCCGGCATCATCAGTTCGGGCGCCACGCTCAGCAAGGTCAACATTGCCGGCAGTGCCGTCCAGCTCACTGCCGCGACGATCAACAACGCAGCCGTCAGTGGCAGCGTCGGCCTGGCGATTGGCGGCACGGATACCAGCAGCCTAGCCCTTGGCCAGGCGTTCTCCACGGCGGATGCACAGCGGATCCTGGGTGGCGACCTGACGAAGATCGGCAGCCCCGGCCCCAATGGCTCCAAGTACGTGGGCGGAATCAACGCCAAGTTCAGCAACGCCCAGATTTCCGTGGGCGGCTTGATCTCCGAATTGAACATCACCCACGACTCGGCCGCTCCCTCGCAGTTGGTTGGCCAGACCGTGGACGATGTCTTCGTCGGCGTGGCCAAGACCAACGCCTTCGTCAAGAAGGACGGTGTTCTGATCAGTTCCCCGACGACGGGCAAGTGATTCAGGAAATCGCAGGTACACGGATAGCCGGGTAACCTGAGGAACGACGAGCGGGGGTGGGGGGGGGGGGGCCCGCGGCCCCCCCCCCCGGGTAAGAGACGCCGGGGGGGGGAGCGGGGGGGGTGTGGGGGGGGGGTGGATGATAGATTGGTGGGGGGGGGG
>JBIOJL010000033.1:0-24312 GCA_044450885.1 Tepidisphaerales bacterium | reverse complement strand
GTGCCGCGGTCGATGTGGGATGACTACTACATCAAGCTGGTGATCAAGCTGCCGACCGAGGCCGAGGCGATGCGGTTTGAGGACTTCGACGCGGTGGTGTCCGCCGACGTGACCGACTTCTCGACGAGCGTGGTCAACCAACTCACGAGCTACGTCAAGAACGGCGGCGCGCTGTGGGTCTTCCCGGGCGACCGGCTCAACGCTAATTTCTACAATGAGCAGTTCTACAAGCGGACCGGGCTGCTGCCGGCGTTGTTCGGCCCGCCCGTGGGCGATGCCAAATCCGCGGACAAATGGTACAGCCTCTCGGACCGGGCGTTCGATCACGAGATCGTCTCGATCTGGAAGGACCCGGCCGCGGGCTCGCTCTCGTCGGCCAAGATATTCCGCTACCTGACGCTGGTTCCCGACGCGGCCGCCGAGAAGCGCATCAACGGCGACGGGCGCAGCGACGTGCGGGTGATCGCCCGGTTTGCCGACGAGAGCCCGGCCATGGTCGAGCGCAACTTCGGCATGGGCCGCGTGGTGCAATGGGCGACGACGGCCAACACCAACTGGAACGATCTGGGCGCCCGTGCGGGCATTTACGTGCCGCTGGTCAACCGCACGCTGGGCTACCTGGTGGCGCGGCAGGATGAACGGCTGACGATCCGCGTGGGCATGCCGTTCACCTACACAGCGCCGATCGAGTTGACCAACAAGGACGTGCAGATCAACAAGCGGGCGCGCGGCTGGTCGGACACGGCCAAAGAACTGAACGAACTTTCGGAGAGCCGCCGCGTCGAGATGGTCAACGGGGCTCCGACGATCGCCTTCGAGGAGACGAACTTCGCCGGCCCGTACGAAATCAAGGGAGAGAACACGACGATCCGTTTTGCGGCCCAGGCCGACCCGGACGAATCGAACATGGAACTGGTATCGCCGGAGCAGGTGAAGGTGATGGAATCCTTCTCGCAAGTGGTGCGCTGGACTCCAGGCATGTCGATGGCCGACACCATCGACCAGGTGCGCACCGGCACGGAAATCTGGCTGCCGCTGGCGATCATCGTGTTGATCCTGGCGACCGCCGAGACGTTTTTGGCGCATTGGTTCAGTAAGTCAAAATGAGTTGATAGTTGTTAGTTGATAGTTGTTAGTTGCCAATAACGAATAACGAATAACGAATAACAAATAACAAATGACGAGTGACAAATGACAAATGACAAGTGACGAATGACCGACTTTCTGCTCAAACTCTTCGGAATCGACGCGACGGACGCGGGCAACGTGTCCAATCTGTCGCTGGAGTTCCACGGCATCAACCCGGCGTGGGTCCTGCTCATGGCGATCCTGCTGGGAGCGGCGGTGTTCTGGATGTATCGGAAGACGGCCGATCAGGTGCCATTGCTGCGCCGGTGGATGCTGACCGTGTTCCGCGCGGGGTTCCTGGTGCTGATCCTGGGGATGCTGCTGCAGCCGGTGCTGAGCGTCACCTATGACCAGATGATCCGCCGCACGCTGCTGCTCCTGGTCGATTCCAGCAGCAGCATGAGCAAGATTCCGGACCAGCGCAGCGAGGCCGACGACCTCAAGCGCCTGGGCATCGCCCGGGGGCTCATCGACCCGGCCAAGGGCCTGAACCAGGCGCCGCCAAACCTCCAGGCCAACCAGGTCAACCCGCCGCGCATCGACGTGGTCAAGGCGGTGCTGAAGAACCCCAAACTCGACCTGCTCCCGCGGCTGGCGAAACAATACGATCTCGATGCCTACGCGTTCGATCGCACGCTCCGGCCGATTCCCGGCGCATCGTACACCCAGCCGATCGCCGTCCGCCACGACGACCGGCCGTTCCTGCTGGCGTATCCCTGGTTCGTGCCTGGGGTGATTATCGGCGTGGGCGTGCTCATCATTCTGATGGGATTCGTCTCGCGCTCGCCGGCCACGCGTTACGTCGGCATGGCGGGGTGCATCGTCGGCATCGCCTGGGGACTGGTGGCGGGCTTCATGGCGCCGGTGGTAGAAAACCCTTCGGTCGCGTCCACACAGCCCGCGCCGGAGTCGATCCGGGCCGAATTGGAAACCAAGTGGATCGACAAGCTCGATGCCGAAGGAAGCCTGACGGCCATCGGCGATGCGGTGCGCGGGGTGATCTCCAAGAAACGCGGCCAGCCCATCGCGGGCGTGGTGCTGGTGACCGATGGCGTTTCCAACGCGGGCGTGCAGCCGGCCAGCGCCGCCGCGCTGGCCGGGCAGGACCGTGTGCCGCTCTACGTCTACGGCGTGGGCATCACTTCGCCCAAGGACATCATTGTCGCGCCCGAGGTCATCGCCCAGGATGTCGCCTTTGCCAAGGACGAGGTGCCTGTGGCGGTGCGCGTGCGCGGCATGGGGATGACCGGACAGACCGTGACGCTCACGGTCCGCATGGGCGAGGAAAAGGCCGACAAGGAAGTGACTTTCAACGGCGACGGCGAGCAGATCGTGACGGTCGCGCTCACGCCGCAGAAGCCGGGCAACTACACCATCGAGGCCGTCATTCCGCCGCGCGAAGAAGAGGTCGTCAAGACCAACAACTCGGCCAGCAAGCCGATCCGCATCATCGACGGCAAGATCAAGGTGCTCTTCGTCGAGCAATACCCGCGCTGGGAGTTCAAGTACGTCCAGGCCGCCCTGGTCCGCGACCGGCGCATCGACTTCAAGTGCCTGCTGATCGAAGCCGATCCGACGGTCGCCCGCGGCAAGGATTCTCCCTACCTCGACGAGTTCCCCGTCCGCAAGGAAGACCTCTTCAAATTCGACTGCATCATCATCGGCGATGTCGATCCCAAGTTCTTCTCGCCGACCCAGATGGAGGCGATGAGCGAATTCGTCTCCAAGTTCGGCGGCGCCGTGGTGATGGTCGCGGGCAAACGCTATGCGCCCAACGCCTACCGCCGCACCCTGTTCGAGAAGATGCTGCCCGTCGAGATCGAATCCGACACCAGCGTGACGCTCAACGCCAGCAAACCCGTGAAACTGGACCTGACCCCGGCCGGCAAGTCGTCGCAGATGCTGCGGCTGGCGCCCAAGGAACTGGACAGCTTCCAGAAATGGGCCGCGATGCCGCCGATCTTCTGGGTCAACAAAGTGGCGCGGGCCAAGCCGGCGGCCGAAGTGCTGCTGGTGGACCCGGACCCGGCCAACGCCACCCGCTACGGCAAGATGCCGGTGCTGGCGGTGCAGCAGTACGGCATGGGCCAGGTCATGTACATGGGCACCGACAACTTCTGGCGCTGGCGCAAGAACGCCGGCGACAAGTACCATGCGATGCTCTGGGGCCAGATCACCCAGCGCCTGGCGCTGCCGCACCTGCTGGGCGCCTCCAAGCGCACGCATCTGATGGCCGATGCCAAGCGCTACAACACCGGCGATCCCGTCACCATCTACGCCCGGCTCTACACCGAGACCTTCGAGCCCTTCACCGAGCAGACCGTCCGCGCCAGCTTCTGGGAAGGCACGGGCAACAAACCACCACGAGAGGTGATGCTCAAGGCCATTCCCGAGCAGCCCGGCATGTACCGCGGCGTCCTGGTGGCGCCGGAGGCGGGCAGCTACAAACTGGCCGTCGATCACGACAAGGCCACGACGCTCGAATTCGAAGTCGTCGATCCCGACCGCGAATTGGTCGAGCCGGCGATGAACAAGGCCGGCCTCGAGCAGATGGCCAAAGCCAGTGGCGGGCTGTTCCTCCGCGAGGAGGACCTGCTGCGCCTGCCGGAGAAGGTGGCCGCCAAAGTCGAGCGCAAGCTGACCACCCGCGAGGCCCCGCTGGTCTATTCGTGGGCGTATTTTCTGCTGCTGATGTCCGTGGTGACGGCCGAGTGGATCCTACGCAAGGCATGCCAACTCAAGTGATGTGATGAGCGAGCCGATTGCAGACAAAATCGCCTCCGTCCGCCGCAAGCACGGCAACGTGTCGCTGGCCCGCGGCGCCTTCGCGGGCCTGGCGGCCCTGGTGCTGCTGGTCGGCCTGGAGATGTTCCTCGACTGGGTGTGGGAACTGCCGATGCCGGTACGGGCGGCCATGCTGGCGGTCGATGTGCTGGGGCTGGGCTGGGTGCTCTTCCAGGCGACCATTCGCCCATTGGTCTGGGGCCCCGACGAGGACGAAATTGCCCTCATGGTCGAACGCGAGGTACCCATATTGGGGACGCGGCTGATCGCGGCCGTGCAGCTTGCCCGGCCGGGCGCCCTGCAGCCCGGCGCATCGGTGCAACTGGCGCGGGCGGTGATCTGGCAGGCCGAGCAGCTTGCCCAGTCGATCCACTTCCCCGACGTGGTCAAGACCGACCGGCTGGCCCGGACCGCGCTGCTGTCGGCGCTGATCCTGCTCGCGGGCATCGGCTCGTTCGCCTGGACGCAGGAAACCAGCATCGAATTGCTCAAGCGCACGTTCCTGGTCGACGTGCCCGTGCCGCGGAAGACGCGCATCGCCATCGAGAAGGCCGAGCGGGTGATCGCCATCGGCGACACGATTTCGCTCGAGGCCGTCGTGTCCGGCGTGGTGCCGACGTCCGGGCGGCTGGACATCTCGTATGCCTCGGGCCGGAAGATCTGGTATCCGCTGGAACCGACGGCCGACGATTCGCGGAAGTTCGTGCGGACCATCGAGAACGTGCAGGAGTCGTTCTCCTACCGCATCCGGCTCAACGACAGCACCACCTCCTGGCTGAAGGTGCGGGCGGTGCCCCGGCCCGCCGTCGCGGGCGTCGAGTTCACCATGATCTATCCGCCGTACATCAAGCTGCCGCCCGAGCACAAGAGCCCCGGCGACCTGTCCCTGCTCGCCGGCGGCAAGCTGCAGTTGAAGGTCAAGGCCACCAAGCCGCTGAAGTCGGCGGCCGTGCGCATGGTCGGCGGCGAGAAGGACATCCCGCTGGCGCTCGCCGGCAGCAAGCGCAATGAAGCGACCGGCACGGTCGACATCCCGGCGAAGAACCTGACGGGCCTCTCGTTCCCGCTGGTGGATGAGGAGAACATCGGCTCGCGCAACGAGACGGTGTTTCCGGTGGACCTCATTCCCGACCGCGATCCGACTCTGCGCATCACCTATCCCGACCGGCGCGACGAAACGGCCACGGCGATCGCCAAACTGCTGCTGGCGTTCGAGGCGACCGACGATTTTGGTATTGCCAAGGTGATTCTCTGGCGCAAGCTCGAGACCGAGGACAACGCGGCCGCCAAAGCGGTGGAGCTGGATCTGGCCGGAGCTTCGCCGGAGGAATTGCGGCACCTCGTCCGCCGCCACGAATTCGATATATCTTCCATGAAACCTAAGGAAGGTTCGGTCGTCGAATACTGGTTGGAGGTCCAGGACGGAAATACTGTCACTGGACCCGGAAAAGCGGTCAGCGATCACTATAAAGTCAAGATTGTCAGTGACTTAGAGAAGAAAGCGGAGTTGCTCAACCGCGTGAACGACCAGTTCGGCACGATCGACTTCCTGACCCAGGACCAGGAAAAGCTCAATCAGACGCTGGGTAAGTTGATTACGGAAAAGCGGTGATTCTGCTTGGATTTGTTGGAGAACGTCTGGAAGAATAGCTGTTCGGAGTGCATGAGTTCGGAGTTCACGAGTTCGGAGTTCGCCAGTTCGGAGTTCACGCTTTAGCGTGTCTTGCGAGCGGGCTCATGTGAAAACACGCTAAAGCGTGAACTCCGAACGCGGAAAGTGTTCGTGCCCTTTCGCGGAGATGACTATGAAGAATCGACAATGGCACAGCATCGTTGTGGTGGTCACACTCGCTTGCGCACTGACGATTCCGTCGGCCGTCGTCCGCTCGGCCGCACCATCGGGCGGCCTCACGCCCGACGCCATCCGCGCTGGCGAAGCCCGACAGCAGCAGATCAAGAGCCAGACCTCGCAGATCACCCTCCAACTCCAGGCCATCATCGACGAGTTCAACCGCAACGGCCTCGGCGGCGAGGACGTGAAGGTGCTGGAGGCCATCCGCGACGTGCTCAGCAAACTCTCGGACACCGAGATGAAGAAGGTCATCGCCGCCCTTCAGGAGGCGCGCAGCGTCTCCGATGCCAATTCCTCGCGGCGGTCCGTGGCCGGAGCTGTCGCCCAGCAGAAGAACATCGTCGTGCAGTTGCGCCAGTTGCTGCTGGAATACCAGCGGCAGCAGGCGCTGCACGACTTGGCGCTGCGGCTGGCCTCGCTGGCCGAGCGGCAGAACGGCAACATGAGGAACGCCGTCGACCTGTACAATTCCGCCACCAGGAACAACCGCAATGCCGCGAATCTCGCTGAAGATGAGCGTGCCAATCTGATGGTGCAGCAGGCCGAGCAGCAGGCGATCAAGGACGAGGTCAACCCGGTGCTGGGCAGATCGAGACGATCTTCAAGGACGCCGACGGCGCCACCCGCGATCGCCTGGTCAAGGCGATGGATTACGTGAAGGAGTCCAACATCCGCACCAGGCTCGACGGCGCGGTGGCCGAACTCAAAGCGGGCACCCTGGCGAACGCCGCCGGGACCGAGAAAACCATCCGCGACACCCTGCGCGAACTGGCCCGGATGGTGATGCCCCCGCGCGACAAGGTGACGAACCTGCGGCAGGCGCTGGCGGCGCTGGAGAAGGCGATCGACTCCGAGAAGCAGATCATCGAGGATACGAAGACGGCCAGGCCGGAGGAACTGCCGGCGAAGATCGAGCCCAGCCAGGGCGACGTGGTCGACAAGACCGACCAGATTCACAAGGACCTGGAGAACGCGGCGGCCGATGCGGCGCAGGACCTGAAGACCGCCCAGGACCAGATGCAGGAAGCCCGAGCCAGACTCCAGGATCGCCAGAAGGATCCGGCGGTCAAGAACGAGAAGCAGGCACTGGCGCAGCTCGAGCTGGCGAAGCAGAAGCTCCAGGAGCAGATCGCCAAGGCCGAGAAGGAACAGCAGAACAAGGGCGACAAACTCGCGGCCACCAAAGAACTGCAGGAAAAAGTCCGCGACCTGATCAAGAAGGAAGAGCAGGTTAAGGCCGACACGGCCAAGACTGAAAAGAAAGAAGAGCCCAAGGCGCTGGCCGAGAAGCAGGACAAGGTCGAGCAGGAGACGCGCCAGGTGCAGTCCGATGCCGCTCCGGAATCGCCGCAGGCGGCCAATTCGCTGGCGGACGCGGCCCAGCAGATGGACAAGGCCGAACAGCAGATTCAGAAGCGAGATCAGAAGAGCGCCCAGGAAGCCCAGACGGCGGCCGTCGCGGCGCTCAAACAGGCCGACGAAAAGCTCACGCAGCAGGCCCAGAAGCTCGAGCAGGAAAAGAAGGAACTGGCCGACCTGACGGACTCGCGCAAACGGATCCTCGAACTGATCGAGAAGCAGCGGCAGGTGGAACTGGACACCGGGCGCGTGGCCGCCAAACTCGAAGCACAGAAGAGCAAGGATTCGCCCGGCAAGGCGAAGGAGCCGGCCAAGAACTTCATGATGGCTGAGGTCGATCCCAAGGCCGCCGCGGCCGCCGCGATTCCACCCGAGCAGCTTCCTTCCGCGCAAGGAAAACTGGCCGAGGAGACCGAGCAGGTGAAGCAGGGACTTGCCGCGGAGGAGCAGGCGGCCTCGCAACCACTGGATGGCGCCAAGCAGAGTATGCTCAACGCCAAGGGGCGGCTGGAAGCAAAGGATGCCAGGGGCGCTTCCCCGGCGCAGAAGCAGGCGATCGTCGAGCTCTACAAGGCGCTGGAGGCATTGGATAAGCGCATCAACGACATCAAGCAGGATCTGGGTGAGAACAACCAGGATTCCAAGGCGATGCAGGATGCTCAGAAACAGGTCGAGCAGCTCAAGCAGGATGTCGCCAACGCCCAGCAGAAGATGCAGAACGATCCCAAGACGGCGATGCAGAATCTTGCCGAGCAGCAGAAGAACATCGCCGAGTCCCTGAAGCAGGCCGCGCAGGAGCAACCGAAAAACGAAGCCGTCAAGGAAGCCCAGAAGGCTGCTGACAAGGCCGCAGAACAACTGGCCCAGGGCGATCTGCCCAAGGCGATCGCCCAGATGGACCAGGCGCAGAAGGGCATCGAACAGGCACAGAAGGATCAACAAGCGGCTCCGCCGCAGGGCCAGAAGGACCCGCAGGCCGGCAAGCCGGAAGGTCAGAAGGATCAACAAGCGGGCCAGCCTGAGGGCCAGAAGGACCAACAGGCCGGCAAACCTGAAGGCCAGAAGGATCAACAGGCCGGCCAGCCCGAGGGTCAGAAGGATCAGCAGGCCGGCAAGCCTGAAGGCCAGAAGGATCAGCAGGCGGGCCAGCCCGAAGGTCAGAAAGATCAGCAGGCTGGTAAACCCGAGGGTCAGAAGGATCAACAGGCCGGACATCCTGAAGGCCAGAAGGATCAGCAGGGGGGTCAGCCCGAAGGTCAGAAGGATCAGCAGGCTGGTCAGCAACCGGGTGGCGAAAAGAAGGATCTCGGCGAACTTGGCCAGCAGCAGGCCGACGTGAAGAAGGCTGCCGAACAACTGGCCGCCCAGCAGGGCCAGCAACAGCCGCAAGGTCAGCAACCCGGTATGCAGGATGCATCGAAGGACCTGGCCAACGCGTCGAAGGAGGCCGGGCAACTGGCGGCCGAGGAAAGCGGGCAATTGCCGACCGGCGCGGAAAACGCCCTGCAACAGGCAGCGCAGGCGCTTGCGGATGCGGCCGCGGCGGCATCGGCGAATCAATCCGGCCAGGCCCAACAGGCCGCCGAGGCCGCCCAGCAGGCGCTGTCCCAGGCGGCCGCATCACTGGCCATGGCCCAGGCGGGTCTTTCCGGCCATGGCGAGCAGGCCAAAGCCGAGCAAGGCGAGGGCCAGGAACAGGGCCAGAAGCCTGGACAGGGCCAGAAACCCGGCCAGGCGAATGAACAGCAGGCCAAAGGTGGTAAAGGCAATCGCCAGGACACCAAGAGCAACGTGGCCAATGGTGGCGACCGTGGCAATGAGAAGGGCGTCGGTTCCTTCATCGCCCTGCCCACCCGCGACCGCGCCGCCATCACCCAGTCACAGAACGACAAGTACCCCGAGGAATACGGTTCCAAGATCGAGCAATACCTGCGGAACCTGTCGGATAACGAGGAGAAGTAGAATTGAAGAAGAGAACGCCATGAGACCACAGATCACCGTCTTTCTCATTCTCGCCCTCTGCGGCTCCTGCGCTCGCGCAGCCGAGCCCGTCAAAGCCCCGGACAAGGGCTCCGGCGCGGGGCTCGGGCAGGACAAAGTCGTCGTCGATCCCGCCACCGAGAACGCCATCCGCGGGGCGCTGAAGTACATGGCCTCAAAGCAGAACGGCAACGGCTCGTGGAGCGCCAGTGACGGCGAGAAACACGAAGTCGCCATGACCGGCTACGTGCTCATGGCCTTCCTCGTCTGCGGCCAACTTCCCGACGAGGGCGAATACGGCAAGAACGTCACCGCCGGCGTCAACTTCCTCCTCAACGCGGTCAAGCCCGACGGCTTCATCCAGTACGGCGGCGGCACCAACATGTACGGCCACGGCATCGCCTCGATCGCCCTGGCCGAGGTCTACGGCCAGACCCGCGACGTGCGCATCCGCCCCAAGCTCGAGGCCGCCATCAAGCTCATCATCAACTGCCAGAACGACCAGGGCGGCTGGCGCTACGCGCCTCGGAGGAGCGATGCCGACATCTCCGTCACCGTTTTGCAGGTCGTCGCCCTGCGGGCCGCGAAGAACGGCGGGCTCGACGTCCCGCAGACCACGATCGACCGGGCCGTTGCCTACGTCCGCACCTGCTACGACGAGAATTCCGGTGGCTTCACCTACCAGCCGCGCAACAACTCGCCCGGCTTCGCCCGCACCGCCGCCGCCATCTACTCCCTCCAGGTCTGCGGGCAATACGACGATCGGCGCGTAAAGACGGGCTCGGAATACCTGGTCAAGCACGCCAGGAACGACCGCCAGTGGTTCACCTACGGCAACTTTTACGCCGCCCCGGCCCAGTACATGATCGGCGGCGACACCTGGGAAAAGTGGTACGGGGACATGAAGGACCAGTTGCTCAAAACCACCGACCAGAACGGCCTGATGCGCGTGCAGGGCGAACTGGTCTCCTGGGAACCCAAATGGGACAGCGGCGGACGCGTCGGCACCATCTATTCCACCGCCGTCTACACCATGATCCTCGCCATGCCGTACCATTATCTGCCGCTGTACCAAAGGTAGACCAAGGCAAAAGGAAAAGGGCAAAAGGAAAAAGAAAAAGGAAGAAGATGATTTCCCGATCGCGCCATTTCCTTCTTCCTTTTACCTTCTTCCTTTTACCTTTTTCCTTCGCCGCCCCCGGCGGCGTGGTTAAGACCATCGACGGCAAAACCTACGAAGGCGAGATCCGCCTTGAGTCCTCCGATGCCCTCAGCGTCATGCCCAAGGGCGGAGCGGCCGCGAAACTGGCCCTCGACGACGTGCTTCTGGCCGATTTCCGCGCCGCCGAAACCGGTCCCGACCGCTGGGTCTCGCGCGACGTCGGGCCCGTAACCATTCCCGGCGTCATGCGCGTGCAGGGGACCACCGTCTCCGTCAAAGGTTCCGGCGCCGCGATGGCCGGCGACAAGGACGAGTTCCACTACGCCTGCCAGGTTCTCAAGGGCGACGGGCAGATCGTCGCCCGGGTCGCCTCGGTGGGCCAGACCGACCGCCTCGCCCGCGCGGGACTCATGCTCCGCGCCACCTTCGACCAGACCTCCACCTACGCGGCCGTCGCCGCGCAGGCGGGCGGCGGCGCCGTCTTTGCCCAACGCAACCGCATGGGCGGCGCGCCGCGCGCCGGCAGCTTCAACGCCGGCGTCCCCACCTGGCTCAAGCTGGTCCGTCGCGGCGACAACTACACGGGTTTCTTCTCGGCCGACGGCGAAATCTGGGAGCAGATCGCCAGCGAGAGTTTCCCCATGCCCCAGCAGATTTTCGTGGGGCTGTTCGTCTGCGCCTTCAAACGCGACGCCGCCAGCACCGCCGTGTTCGAGCGCGTGGCTGCCGGGCCCCTGAAAGAGGAGGCCGGGCCGCAGTTCAAGGGCCTCGTCCTCCGCGACGGCACCCGGCTCGCCTGCCAGATCCGCTCGGCCAACGACTCGGTCGTCCGCATCTGGCGCGAACGCGAGCAGGATCTCTCCGTCCCCGTTTCCGAAGTGTCGCGGATCATCCTCAACCCGCCGCCGAAGAACCACCTGGCCAGGCTCAACCAGGCCGGCCGCACCGGCGCGCTGCTCAACACCGGCGATTTCTTCGAAGGCACGCTCACCGGCATCCAGGACAACCGCATCCGCATTTCCAGCGTGCTGTTCGGCCTGCGCAGCTTCGAGAACTGGCAGATCGCCGGCATTGTCCTGCGCGACGCCGCACCGGCCGCGTCGAAATACGAGATTCGCCTGACCGGCGCTTCGCAGTTCGGAGTCGACCAGATCGAGTGGGGCAAGGAACTGGTCACGGTGAATGTCCCCGCGATCGGGAAAGTCCGCTTCCCGCAGTGGGAATTCGCCGAGATCCGCGCCGGCGCCTCGCGGTTCTGCCCGCTGCAGCAGATCAAGCCGCATAACGTTCGCTCCCTGGTTCCCGGCGGCTTTGCCGTCAACGCCACGACGGTCGGCCTGCCGCTGGTCCTGGCCGGCCAACCGGCCGAACACGGCCTGGGCCTGGCCGCGGGCACGTCGGTTTCCTATCAACTGGACGGCGCGTACCGCCTGGCCATGGCCAAACTCGGCGTGCCCGAAGGGGTGCTTCCCACCGCCGCCGTGCGGTTCGTCGTCCTCGGCGACGACAGGGAACTCTATCGCAGCCCGGTCATGACCAGCCTGAGCGATCCGGCGACGCTGGCCCTGACGGTGAGCGGGGTCAAGACCCTGACTTTCCGCGTCGACCCCGCGCCCGGCAGCCTGGGTGGCGCCGGCCTGGTCGCGGATCCTGCCCTGGTCAAATGACCCCGGCCTGCAAGAAATCGTCTGGACAATCCGTTTTTTTTCTTGATTCCGTCATCTCATCCAAAGAGAATCAGCGGCGGTTGGGAGATGAGTGGGCGGTTTGGGCCGCCGATCTTTGACAACACATGTCAGGTTCTTGCCGTCTGGGTGATTGAGCCCCGGGCCGCCGTGGATACGCTCGCCGTGAGTTCGCCGGTGCTGTTTGGGACCGGCCGCCCTCGGGCGCGCGAATGATGAGGTGGGTGTCGCCGTCGCAGGAGATGGACACCAACCACACATGGGACTCAGACGTGCCTGGACTGCTGGAGTCTTTACAGATGGTCCGCTTTTTTTTGCGGGAGGACCTATGATCGGCACCGTCAAGTGGTTCGACGTTAAGAAAGGGTTCGGATTCCTCCTCAATCCGGACGGCAAGGACGTTTTCGTCCATTACAGCGCCATCGAAGGAGAGGGCTTCCGTTCGCTCAAGGATGGTGAGAAGGTCGAGTACCAGCAGGAAGAAGGCACCAAGGGACTTCACGCCACCAAGGTCCACCGCCTTGCCGCCCAGGGCGCGGCCGCGGGACGCGTGAGCATCCTCTCCTGATCCCGGCCGCTGGCTTCAACCCGTCCGCCGGGTAAACTTCTCCCTTGATGGTCTTTCTCTCCGGATTCTTCACCGGCATCGTGGCGGGTTCGGCCCTGGCGGCGGTTGTCGCCTGGGTCGCCTACCGGCGCATCCTGCGCCTGCGCGTGCGTGCCAAGCAGGCCGAGCGGCTGGCCGAACTGGGCACGCTCACCGGCGGCTTGGCCCACGAGATCAAGAACCCGCTGTCCACCCTTCACCTGAATCTGCAACTTGCCCGCGAGGACCTCCCCCGCGGCGACCCGTCGGCCGCCCGGCTGAACAACCGCCTGGAACTGTGCGAGCGCGAGGCATCCCGCCTGCGCGACATCCTCGACGACTTCATGCGCTATGCCGGCAAGATCGAACTCGACCGCAAACCGCTGGCCCTCAACCGCACCTGCGAAGACCTCGTCGACTTCTTCTACCCTCAGGCCCAGTTGCAGAAGGTCCAGCTTCGTCTGCGTAAGTGCGAGCAGGAGATCACCGTCCCGGCCGACGAACGCCAGATCAAGCAGGCCGTGCTCAACCTCATGCTCAACGGCATGCAGGCCATGCCCAACGGCGGCGACATGATTCTGGCGGTCTCGGCCAACCCGCGCGAGGCGACCATCGACATCATCGACACCGGCACCGGCATCCCCGCCGAGGCCGCCGCCCGCATCTTCGACGCCTACTACTCCACGAAGAAAGGCGGCACCGGCCTGGGCCTGGCCATGACCCGCCGCATCATCGAAGAACATGGCGGCACGGTGACGGTCACCTCCGAACCCGGCAAAGGCTCGGATTTTGCGATCCGGCTGCCGAGGACGTGATGCCGTTCACATGCCCACGGTTGGAAGCGGGTATTTGGAGCCAGGCGCTATGCGAGGAATGGCTGTTGGATGTCTATTTGGGTTCGGTGGACGCCGCGAATGATGCGCGCAAGGAGGCCGTTGCATGCGACGCAAGAAGTGGTTGGTCGTGGTCATATTGGTGGCGTTGCCGATTGTTGGCCGGCTTTCGTGGGCGTGGCATCGCCGGGCACAATTTGTCCGGAATCTCGATCTTGTGGCCTTCAGTACGTCGTTGATTGGCATGCCGTCGGTGGCGGAGCTGCGCGCCAAGTCTGCAGAGGCAGATGGCCTTGGCGTTGACCTGATGAAGGAGTACCGCAATCACTCGGACGACGGCCATCGCTTCCAATTGGCCTACCTGCTGCTGAGCCGCGAGTCCAGCGCCTATTGCTCGTTTGCCGACGAACACCTTCGCGAAATCCCCTGGCCTGAGGTTCGCATCTGGCGAGCAATGCAGAGCAGGGAACGCGTATCGAAGGCGTATGGCGAGCGTCTGCTGAAGCTCGTGCTTACGTCGCCAACCTCGGAGGGTCAGCTGTTTGCGGGCCGCTGGTATGCGGAGCATGACGATCCCGCGAAGTCGGAGGCCGCGTACCTTGCAGTCATTGCACTGGGACCGAGTTTCGACGCGTGGGACGCCGCCGCCAGCTTGACGCGAGCGCCTGGACAGCGCTCGATGGCACTGCAGTACCTGCTTACGGAGGTTCGAACCGAGGAGAATTGGGAGCCCGCGGCATACCGTCTTTTGAATGCATTGAAGGTCAGGAAGGAACTTGAGCCACTTGTGACAAAGGAGAAGCGATCCGAATTGCTGGCGATACTGACGAGTCTTGTCGCTCGCGACGCGCCCACAACGATGCCGGCCACCCGGCCCAGCTAGTCATTCGACTGCGGTCTTTCTCGATGAGCCGGGCCGCGAAGCCGGTGCGGGCGGCCGTGAAATTCAACGCCTCCCGAAACAGGTCGGCGTCCTCATGCAAGGCGAAGGCTCTTTGCGGCGATTCAGCCATTGAGCACCACCCCCCAGCGCTTGCTGTGCTTGCCTCGGCACGGTCGATTGGGTATCCACGATATCAGGCTGGCTGACCGAGTCAGGCGCCTCTCCAATTTCTTCAGCAGTGGCTCGGCAATACCCTCCTGCTCGAGCAGTGTCCCGATGCGACGGATCGTACCCTGGTTGCCAAAGCGAATCGCGAGATCGACCAGTTCCGCGGCCTTTACCCGGCCGCCCGACAATTCCCGCCTTATCCACGCATAGGCCCGGGGCAGTGAATCAAAGCGAGACCAGTCGTAGACCGCATCCACAAGCGAGCGAGTTCGGGACGAGTAGATGGCCGTCAGCCCATCGGGAGTTGTCGCCTCTTCCGTGCCACCCAGGCGTTCGTCAGCCACCTTGATGAGCGTCAGGGCGGCCGTGCCAATTGTGCGATCTCCCGACAGGCGGTTGTTGTAGGCATAGGTGCGAGTGGGCACCTGCCCGTCGAATCCATAGCGGTTGAAGGCGTTGGGTCCGCAAATCTGGTAACTGCCCTGGCGGTCGGCGATGAGAGTGTTCAACGCCAGGATTTCGTCGGGACTCCATGCACCGCCCAACGGCAGCCGAGGCGGCACAAGATACAACCCGCGGCGCACACGAGCGATCAGCCCAACCCCGGCCATGCGGCTGAGGAGGTGGCGTTCCTGCGTCGGTGTAAGTTGCAGCGGCTTGGCCAGTTCACCCAGCCGAACCGTGCGGAGTCCGCGCATCTGGGTATACGCCAGCAGACGGCCTTCGAACTGTCCGAGGGACCTTCGCATACCTACATTCTATTTTCGGCTAATCGCCTGGCAAGCGATTATCGAGAAATAGAATAGAGAGCCAATAACACCCGCCGAGCCATCAGTGTGTAGGGTGTGCTTCAGCACACCACGAGCGGCGCGAATATTCATGAGACGACGCTCCGCGACGGCAGGCAAAACAGGTGTGCTGAAGCACACCCTACTTGGCTAATCGCCTGGCAAGCGATTATTGAGAAATAGAATAAAGAGCCAAGAACACCCGCCGGCCATCACCACCCCAGTTCCCGCCGCAGATTCCCGCCGAGGATCAACGCCTTCTGTTCCTCGCTGATCGGCAGCGCCCGGATCGTCTCCAGCCCCATCTTCGTTTCGCGTTCCTGATTGTACGGAAAATCCAGGCCGAAGATGCACTGCTCGGCGGAGGTTTGCAGGATGATCTCGAGGATCTGGTCGGGACGCAGGTGCCACATGCGGTTCTGGTGCTCGGTGAAGATCGACGCCAGGCCGGCGAAAACGTGGCACCTTTTCCCCTTCACCCAGGGCGGCGGGTAGCGGTTGAAGAGGACGGCCAGGGCCTCGCCGAAGTAGTGATAGCCGCCCATGTGCTCCATCGAGAACCGCAAGCCGGGGACGTTGTGGGCCACCTCGTCGAACTTCCACAGCGCGGTGTGTGACAGGCGGTAGGCATGCACGCCGGTGTGGAAGGTGATGAACAGGCCCAGTTCCCCGGCCGCGGCGCAGGTTTCCATGGCTTGCGGGCAGAGGACGTCGAACTCCTGGGAGTTGGGATGCAGCTTGAGGCCGAGAAGGCCGAGGTCGCGAATCTCCTTCACCTGGTCGCGCATGGAGGCGGCCGCGAAATCCACGGTGCCGAAGCCGCGCAGGCGCGGTTGGTTGCGGATGGCCCCGGCGAGCCAGCGGCTGGTCTGCACGCCGGGCAGTTTCGCCTGATGCGGGAACGGCGCGAAGCAGACGGCGCCTTCGATGCCGCAGGCGTCCATCAGGCCGAGCAGACGCGGCACCGTGCCGTCGGGGTTGGCGTCGGGCGGGAAGACGTGAGCGTGGTTGGCGTAGACAGTCTCGGCCATGGTCCTCCATCAGCATCGGTTGCGCCGCTGAAGAATATTAGCACGGGGCTACAATGACAAGGCGGGGAGTTTGGAGTACCGGCTTCAGCCGGGTGTTCGTAGTACCGGCTTCAGCCGGTCTGCACACCGCCTGAAGGCGGTACTCCGAACAAAAGACAACATGGGCGACGACACGTTCAAACTCGGCATGGGGCAGATTCTCGTCGAAGGCGGGCGTGTCGAGGCCAACCTCGCCCGCGCGGAGGCGATGATCGGCGCGGCCGCGGAGGCGGGTTGCCGGGTCGTCGTGCTGCCGGAGTGCCTGGACCTGGGCTGGCTGGATGAGAGTGCGACGGACCACGCCGAGGAAATCCCCGGCCCGCGCAGCCAGCGTCTGGCGGTGGCCGCGCGGCGGCACGGCATGTTCGTGGCGGCAGGGCTGACGGAGCGAGCCGGCGATCTGTGCTACAACGCGGCCATTCTGCTCGGCCCCGACGGCCGGCTGCTGCTCAAGCACCGCAAGATCAACGAGCTTCGCTTCGGCCCGCCGCACGATCGATATGCGACGGGGAACATGCTCGGCGTCGTGCAGACGGAACTGGGCTGCATCGGCCTGAACATTTGCGCCGACAACTTCCCCGCAAGCCTGGTGCTGGGCCATTCGCTGGCCCGGATGGGGGCGCGGATCATTCTCTCCCCGTGTGCCTGGGCGGTGCCGCCCGAGCACGACAACCAGCGCACGCCGTATGGGCAGGAGTGGGTCGATCCGTACGCCGAGTTGGCCCGGACCCATGCTCTGAGCATCGTGGGCGTGAGCTGCGTCGGCCGGCTCACCAGCGGACCGTGGAAGGGGCACCGCTGCATCGGCAACTCGCTGGCCATGGGCCGGGGCGGCCGGATTCTCGCCTGGGGGCCGCATGGCGTGGATGCGGAGGAGTTGGTCGTGGTCTCAATGGAGCTATGACGACGTCACGTCCCCGATTTGCCGGCGCCCGCCAGCAACGGATCCGCCCATCCCAACACTCAGCACTCAGGACTGAGCACTTCCGCATCCGCCGGCCAACAACACGCAACTACACAACACGCAACTACCGCGTAGACTCGCCCCTGTCTGAATGTTATGGTAATGGCTGCGAGCGGCGCGCGCGGCGGCCGGAACACCGGCCGTCGCAATCGGCCCTCAGTTCGGGGATGGAAACATGCGTCGTTCGACAATCGTTTTCCTTGTCCTGCTCTGTCACGCGATGCCGCAGGCACTCGCGGCTACCGCGGATCACAGAGGGGTGGAGAGCCTCGAATGCTGCGTGGGTGACTCCGAGGTCGTTGTTGTCGGCCGGTTTGTCAAGGCCGTCGTCTGTACGCCGGTGTCACTCGGGGATGAAATGGTGACTCTGCGTGTTGTCACCTGCCTGAAAGGAAACGTAACGGGAGAGGTCAGCTTCCTGGCCTTTGCCCAGGATGGATCGTGGTGGCAGAAGCAGAACACGGACATCCTCGTGTGCCTGGTGAGAGCTTCAGGCAATTCCGGGAACGTCGCCGGATCCGCCACGCACCCGCTGGCACTGCGTCCCGTTTGGTTCTCGTATTTTTTGAAGAATCTGGCCGCCTTCCCGCTGGACGGTTCGGTCGCTACTATGTCAAAAAAGGATTTCCGGGTTCTGAGCGATGCCGGCGACATTCTCTCCCTGGCTCGCCGCGTCGCGGCGGAACCGCCACCGCCCGCGTACGAGGAGATTCCGGTTCCCGCAGACTGTGATGTTTCCAAGGTGCGCAGTTTCAGGACGGATGGCTATGCCAACTACCTCCGTGTTCCCGCGGACGCCGACCTTGAAAAGAACGCCGTGCGTCTGGCGCATGCCACATGGGGTGGCGACCGAGCCTGCGGAGCCCGTTGTCTGCGGCACTTTCGGTCGGTCGAGAATGAGCAACTCCTGAGATCCATGTTGAAGGATCCGTATTTCTTCGAATGGGACTATGACTTTCCCCTCCTTGAGTACACGGTTCGCAAACGTGCGTGCGAGAGCCTGACGAAATGGGGCGTTGCATTTGAGAGACCGTTGCTTGAAGAGCGGCTTTATCTCCGCGGCATAAGGCACCTCATCCGAGATCTCTGGCCGGCGCTGCTCGCGCTGACAGCCGCCTTAGCCGGACTGGTAGCCCTTGTTTGGTTTATGCGGCAATGTCGACGCCACCCTCGGGGTCTGTGCGCCCATTGCGGCTACGACCTCCGCGCCACGCCGGATCGCTGCCCGGAATGCGGCACGGTCCCGGCCAAGACACCGTAGGGTCCGCACTGCGGACCGTTCCGCGCGGCACGGCAACAGATTGGCGCCTTGTTTCCACGGTTCGCGGCGTCGCCGAGGGGACGAAATGGTCCGCAATGCGGACCCTACGATTATCGATTCTCCATCTTCAGATTGTCGATGTAGAAGACCGTCTTCATATCCGCATTGGAGACGAAACCCACCCACTCCAGCCGCGTCCATGCCGCCTGGCAGGGAATGTCGGCAAACGTCTCCTTGCGGCCATCAGGCAGGGTGACGGTCGCGTTCCATGTCCGGTTGGGCGCATCGCCCAACGTGGCGTGGATATCGAGATGGAACCACTGTGAAACCGGGACGGGGATGGATTTCCCTGCCACATGCAGTTTGCCATCGCGGACCCAGAGGGACGGGCCGGTGTGATAGGGTTGGCTGTTGTCACGCCACTCATGGAAGAACTCGGCCCCGGCCTCGTAGCGGAAGTCGAAGGAGACCGTGGCCGCCCCGCCGGTCATGCGCGGGTCGATGTGCAGGTGCGGATTGAAGCGGTACTTCAGCCCCGGCGCATCCGTGAACTTCAGGCACCGTTTGCCCGAGGCGGCCGTTTCCTCGGTTACGCCGATGTCGTCGCCTTTGCCCTCGACGCTGTACGTGCCGGGGAACGGCCGATCGCCGACGGCCGATGCCTCGTAGTTCTCGTCGATGGTCAGCGGCGGCAACGGCGGAACGTCGGGGACCAGTTTGAACTCGGGCAGCCGGATGTCGGCCACCCGCTTGCGCCAGGCGTCGTCGCCGTACACGCCCGCCTTGGTGTAGTCGAACGCCACAAAACCGATCCGCTTCGCCGGCGAGTTGTCCTTGAGATGAAAATCCCGCCGGCCGGGATCAACAAACAGCGGATCGGCCACCAGCGAGCCCTGTTCGTGGCCGGCCTGCTGCCATTGCTCCAGCGCCTTGCCGTTCCAGGTCACCGGGCCGTCGGTGCGCCAGAAGAGGTTGTCGCGGGAAATGTACTTGTCATCCGCCCAGTTGCCGCGGAGCAGGTCCGAGCCCTGGTAGAAGACGATGTTGTGTTCAAACGTGAATGAGATGTGCGGCTCGACGCGGGCCCGCCAAAGCTGCGATGTCACGCCATAGGCGTAGATGTTGTTGCGGAACACGTTCTCCCGCCCATAGTGCTGCAGCATGGTGGCCGTGCGCGTGTCGTGGACCAGGTTGTTCTCCATCACGATCCCCGTCGAGCCTTCATCCGTGTACAACCCCGTGCTGCCCGCGCCGTAGAGGTCGAAGGAGCTGACGTGGTGGACATAATTGTTGCTGACCGTCGTCCCCTCCGACGGCCCCAGCGTATACACGCCGGCCATGTCGCTGAGCACGCCCCAGCCCAGGTGATGGATGTGGTTGAACTCGATCTTGTTCCGCTTGGCGACGGAGGGGTTGTACCCCCAGCGCCAGCCGGCCGAGATGCCGGTGTAGAAGAAATCGGCGATCTCGTTGTGCGTGATGGCGTTGTCGCTGCTGTGCCCGATCCAGACGCCGACCGCGCCGTAGTGAATCCGCCCGCCGTGGCGGATGATGTTGTTGTCGATGGTGATGTTCCGCGTGATCTCGGCGTCGCCGGGCATCTCCTTGTCCCAGCCGTGTCCGATCTTCACGCCGCCGGCGCCCAGGTCTTCCAGCACACAGCGCGACACTTTGCTGTCACGCACGTTCTCGTGGAACCAGATGCCGTGCAGGCCGGTGTGGGAAATCTCGCAATCCTCGAAGCTGATGCCGCGGGCATGATCCAGTTCAATGGCGGCCGGCAGACGCACGACCGCCTGGGCGTCGCCGTAGCCGGTCCTGGGCAGGGTGAAACCGCTGTAGGAGAAGACCAGACCACGAAATGCCAGGCCGCTGACCGGCGCATCCGCCCGGCCGCGGATGATCAGCATACGTTCGGCCACAGGCGCCACCACGCGCGCCGTAACGATGTCCTCGCCGGGCCGCGGCCAGTAGTAGAGCTTCCCATCGCGGGCGAGGAACCACTCGCCCGGCGTGTCCAAAGCCTCGCGGAAATTCTCCAGGTGATAGCGCTGATACGCGCCCCACGAGAAGAACGCCCACGGCGCCCCGCCGGTCAGATAGAGCATGTTGCGCTGGGCATCGAAACTCTGCACGCGGTGCAGGGATGATTCCCACGAGTGATAGACCACGGCCGTGACGTCGGCCGCTTCCTGCGGCGTCAGTCTGGCCAGCGGCGCCAGGTCTTCCGCCCGTCCGCCGATCGTGCGCGACGCCAGGTCCGCTTCCTTGCCGGTGGCCGGGTCGATCCCCTTTTTGATGTGCCGCTGCATGTAGAACCAGCCGGTGTTGGGCGTGCGGGCGCGGGTGGCGCGCCCGCCATTCACCCATAGTTGCTCGAAACGCCACTTGCCATCGCGGGCATCAGGGATGTCGGCGACCCAGAGCGCGCCGTCGGATTTCTTCCAGCCGGTGATCCGCCGGCCGGCGGAAAAGACGGGATGCGCGCCGGGGGCGGCAACATACGCCACATTGGAGTCCACTGTCGTGAACTCGACCGGGCCGGCCAGCGGATACTCGCCCTCGGCAACCACGACGCCAACCGGCTCCGCAAGCGGACCCCGGCCGGCCGCCTTGCGCACCGCATCGCGGGCGCCCTGCAGTGTTGCCAGCGGCCCATCCGTCTTGCCCTCGTTGGGCTTCTCCAGCGTGCCGGACCACGCGTCGTTGCCACCCGGAGCCAGATGGAGAATCGTCGCGCCTGCCTCGGCGTTGAGGCACGCCCCAAGAACCGCGACCCACAAAATGGACTTCATCATGATTATCTCCCGGCAACAGACTCGCTCCGACTTCTGTATTGGTATGTACCGTCAGCATTTCCAAAGGTTCATCTATGCCCCAACTCGCCCTGCAACCCTCGCAACTGCTTGGCAAGCTTGCCAGGTCGGCCGATGCCAGTCCTCTGCCGCAAAGCACGGTGTACGAATGCCAGAGTGTGGGCGACGGGTTGCTCTACACACTTGAGCCGGGTTCGCTGGCGGGCATGAAATACCTCACCGTCGATGTGCTCGTCGAGGGGCTCGACCCGCCGGTGATGACGCTGCAACTGCGCGAAGGCGAGAAGGGCCGCGCATTCGACATCCACTTCTCGTTCCTCAACCAGTGCCAGGCGCGGATTCGCATCCCGCTTTCGGCCACCGACCAGAACGCCTGGCTGCTGGCGCGCGAAGGCGCCTGGCTCAAGCCCATCGTCGGCGGCAGCCGCGTGGATCTTGCCAAAGTGGACCGTATCACGCTGAGCATCTCTCGCGTGGCCGGGCCGGTGAAGTGGGCCCAGACGGCCCTGACGCTGACGGATACAGAACCGCCAATCCTGTCAGATCCGCTGCTTCCCAAAGGAGCCCTGATCGACGAGCTCGGGCAGTGGAAGCTGCGAGATTGGCCCGGCAAGACCAAGAACGTCGATGCCCTTAAAACCCGGCTTCAAGAACAGCTCAATACTGCCAAAGATGCCAAATGGCCGGATGAGTTCTCCGCTTTCGGCGGATGCACCAGACTCAAGACCGACAAGGCCACGGGTTTCTTCCGCACCCATCACGACGGCCAGCGCTGGTGGCTGGTCGATCCGGAAGGCTACCTCTTCTGGTCGGCCGGCCTCGACTGCGTGCGCTCGAACATCGACTTCCACGTCGGCTCGCTCGCCAGGGCGTTCGACAGACTCCCCGAAAGCACCGGCCGCGGCGCCGACTTTCTCTCCGCCAACTTCAAACGCGTCTTCGGAGACAAAGGCCCCGAGGCCTGGGCCACCATCGCGCTCTCGCAGTTGCGTTCGGCCGGCTTCAACACCGTCGCCAACTGGTCGCAGTGGGAGATCGCGGCCGCCGCGAAGTTCCCCTACGTCCGCCCGCTGAACACCCGCGCCCTGGCCCAGACCCGCGTCTATCGCGACTTCCCCGACGTCTTCGACCCGCTCTTCACCCGCCACGCGGGCGAGTACGCCCTCCAGCTCAAGGAAACCGCCAGGGATCCGGCCTTCATCGGCTACTTCCTCATGAACGAGCCCACCTGGGGTTTCTCCCGCGAAGTTCCGGCCGCCGGCATGCTCTACACCACCGACACCTGCTTCTGCCGCAAGACCCTGGCCCGCCAGCTCAAGCGAAAATATTCCGACGACGCCACGCTCGCCAAAGCCTGGGGCATCCCGGTGACCTTCGCCCAGATCGAGACCGGCCGCTTTGCGCACGTCCTCACCCCGGTCGCCGTCACCGACCTGACCGACTTCAGCACCCTGATGGTCGAGCGGCTCTTCCACACCATTTCCGATGCCTGCCGCAAGATCGACCCGAACCACCTCAACCTCGGCGCCCGCTATCAAACCGTCCCGCCCGACTGGGCGCTCAAGGGCATGACCCCGTTCGATGTCTTCAGCATCAATTGCTACCAGAACAAGGTGCCCGCCCAACCGCTGCAGAAGATCGAGGCCATGGTACACCGCCCCGTGATGATCGGCGAATGGCACTTCGGCGCGCTCGACGTCGGCCTGCCCGCCTCGGGCATCGGCCGCGTGAAAGACCAGGCCGACCGCGGCCGGGCCTTCCGCGTCTACACCGAAGACGCCGCCGCGATCCCCCAGTGCATCGGCGTGCATTATTTCACCATGTACGACCAGTCCGCCATCGGCCGGAACGACGGCGAGAACTACAACATCGGCCTCTGGGATGTGTGCAACGCCCCGTACGAACCCATGGTCAGCGCCGCCCGCGAAAGCCATTCCCGCCTCTACGCCATCCGCCGGGGCGAGGTGAAACCGTTCGCCGATGCACCGGTGTATCTGCCGAAGGTCTTCTATTGAGGCCGTGTAGGGGCGCGAGTCGGACTTCTGCCTGACAGCGAGCTACTCCGCAACGTAGATCGTCCCGAGCATCGACTATTGGCCTTGTCGCGTGGCGGGCATCGTGGTTGGCGTGAGCGTATCGAGCACGACGAGCGGGCAGCGGCCTTGGGCGATCACGGCCAACTGTCGTGTGCTGACATCGAACAGCATGATCTGGTTGGCGAGTTGATAGACCACCTGATCGCCGGGAAGGATGTTGGCACGCCTTGATGGTATGGCCGCCAGCGGACTGGCGATGGTGATGTAGTACCATTGGCCCAGATTGTCGTTCTTCGCGTGCAATCCGCTTTCTGTGTAGCCCTGGGCGTAGATCGACCAGTCCCTGGCCGATTTTGGCCGGAGGTCGATCTCGTCTTCCTCGATGCGTGGATAGTCAGAGGCGACATTCTCAAGCAGAAGGCGATCCGCCTCGAGCGGCGGATCGTTGAAGCGACCTGACGCCCAAGGGTCGCCGAGCCAGAGATCCCAGCGATCGGCATTGCGCGCCTTGTAGATGAAGAGCCCGTTCTGGTTGTTCGTGGTGAATCCATCTGGCGTCAGACGCATAGCGGGCGAGCCGTCGAGGCGAATACGATATACCCCATCGTCGTTGGTTGAGATGAAAAAGACGCTGGCCGACTTGTGCGCGGCAAAATCAAGAGATCTGGTCACATGGGCCTCGGTACCAACTGTCCAGAACGTCAGCAATAGATACAGTGGCAGCAGGAAGGCGTAAGACACCAACTGGGCCATCGCGCAGGCGATAAACGAGCGTCGGAAACGATTGGGCTGGCCGCTCAGGGCGGCCAGCACGAAGATCCACTCCATAAGAAAAGACGTGACCAGCGCCACCAGATAAAGCCCCACAAGGCAGGCACTGCGGTGATACAACGGCCACGGCATTGCCCCCGTCAGCACACCCGACGCAATGGCGTTGAGTACCGGAGCCCCAAATAT
>JBIOJL010000032.1:0-24372 GCA_044450885.1 Tepidisphaerales bacterium | reverse complement strand
GTTTGCCGGGTTCGGGGAGGCGGTGTTCGGCAGGAAAGACGGGCGGGGGATTCTCAGCCCGGTGGCGGTCTGCACCGACAACGCCGAGCGCCTGTTTGTGGCCGATTCCAGCGCGCAGACGGTGCATGTGTTCGACCTGGCGAGCCGCCGCTACGAGCAATGGAAGCCCATGGGCAAGACGCCGTACACGCAACCCGTCGGCGTGGCCTGGGATCCGGCCGGGCGGCTGGTCGTTTCGGACTCTACGGGCGGATGCCTGTTTGTCTTCGACGCCTCGGGCAAGTTTGCAGGCGAAATCGCGTCAGGCGAGGTGAAGAAGCCGGCCGGCCTGGTGGTCGATCCGAAGACCCGCCGAATCTTCGTCGCGGACGTGACGGGCCATGAAATCGTCGTGCTTTCACCCGAGGGCACAGTTGTTGCCCGCATCGGCAAGCGCGGCGAGGGGCTGGGCGAGTTCAATTATCCCACGAGCGTGGCGCTGGACAGCAAGGGCAATCTCTACGTGTCGGATGCGATCAACTTCCGCGTGCAGGTGTTCGACGCCGCGCTCAAGCCGGTGCGAACCGTCGGGCGCGCGGGCGATGCGCCGGG
Source organism: Tepidisphaerales bacterium (assembly GCA_044450885.1). GTDB lineage: Bacteria > Planctomycetota > Phycisphaerae > Tepidisphaerales > Tepidisphaeraceae > JANYKD01. The sequence goes on along the minus strand of JBIOJL010000032.1, from coordinate 23,781 downwards.
GTATCTGGCGCAGCCGAAGGGAATCGCGCTGGATTGCGAAGACCACCTCTACATCGTCGACGGCCGGCAGGAGATGGTGCAGATCTTCGACGGCGAGAAACGGCTGTTGCTGTGCTTCGGCGGCGAGGGACGGGGGCCGGGGCAGTTCTGGCTTCCGGCCGGAATACACATCGATTCGCGCAACCGGATCTGGGTGGCCGACACCTACAATAAGCGGATTTCGGTCTTTGACTACTTGCCGGAGAAACAGCCATGAAACAGACTGTCTTTTCGGTCATTCTCGTTCTCATTGCTGCTGCGGCGTGGGCGGCGCCACCCAGCGTGACCGACGGGCCGCACAACCTCGGCGTTGCCGGTCCCGGCCGAAAGGCGGCCAGCGAACAACAGTTGTGTATTCCCTGTCATGCTCCGCATGTCACGGTCGCCGTGAAGCCGCTGTGGGATACGGATTCGCCGCCGGTGCGCGGCAAGCTGATGGCCGCCCGCGCGGGTGATGCCGGACCGGGGCAGCCCACGGGTGTGTCCAAGCTCTGCCTCTCCTGCCACGACGGGACCATCGCGACGATGAATATGGTCGCGCGCGGCCAGCCCGTGCAGATGGCCGAACGGATGACCACGGTTTCCCGCGGGAAGCCCCGGGCGGGCACGGACCTGGCCGACGACCACCCGGTTTCGTTCCGCTTCGATGCGGCGCTGAGCGCCAAACACAACTGGCTCAGGGAACCGCCGTCGCCGGCCGGGGATGTGAAACTGGATGCGGGGGACGAGCTTCAGTGTACGACCTGCCACGATCCTCACGACAACGGGCGGGGCAAGTTCCTCGTGGTCGCCAACGGCAATTCCGAATTGTGCAACACCTGTCATCAGGTCGGGCCGACGACCGTCGAGCACCATCAGCAGTGCCTGGGCTGCCATCAGAATCACACGGCGCCGTCGGGGAGCCGGCTGCTCAGGCAGGCCACCATCACCGGCACCTGCACCACCTGCCACGGGGCGGGCACAACGCCGCCGCAGGGACCGAACATCGCCGCGGAGATTCGCAAGTTCGCCAACCACGACACCAACCCGCCGATCGATCTGACGAGCCACGCCCCCGGCGATTCGGCCTGCTCCGATTGCCACGACCCGCACACGATGCGCACGGCGCTGGCGACCGCGCCCAGCATCCGCGGCAACTTCGGGCAGGTCGCCGGGATCAGCGCGCGGGGAATGCCGGTGCATCCGGCCAAGTACGAATACGAAGTCTGCTTCCGTTGCCATGCCGACAAGCAGGACCTGGAACCGGTCGTGTCCCGCGTGATCCACCAGACGAACATGCGGTTGAAGCTGTCGACGTCGGCCGTGTCGTTCCATCCGGTCGAGGGCCGGGGGACCAACCTGTCCGTTCCCAGCCTGAGGCCGGGCCTGACCACCGCCTCGACGATCTACTGCACCGACTGCCACTCTTCCGACAGCGGCAGGAAGGCCGGCGGCTCGGGTGCCAGCGGCCCGCACGGCTCGGAAAACACGGGGCTGTTGATCGACCGTTACGAGCTGGGCGACTACACCTCCGAGGGTTCGCAGACGTACGCGTTGTGTTATCGCTGCCACGACCGCAACAGCATCCTCAGCAACCAGTCGTTCAAGCTGCACGCGATCCACATCGTCACCAGCAAGACGACCTGTTCGACCTGCCACGACCCGCACGGCATATCCTCGGCGCAGGGCACGCCGCTGCACAACCGGTTCCTCATCAACTTCGACGTCCGCATCGTGCTGAAGTCCGCGGTGGGCAAGCGTGAGTTCTCGAGCCTGGGCGTGCGCAGCGGCACGTGTACGCTCAAATGCCATGGAGTCGACCACATAGGATTCCAGTATTGATATGCGTGGACTGATCTGCCATTCTCGCCTCCTGGTGCTCGGCGCATTGATCGTGGGCGCGGTTTTGTGCGCGCCGGCACGAGGTGCTGAGAAGGCGACCGTGGAGAACCCGCACTGGAAGAAGGATGGCTGCGCCACCTGCCACGATATGTCCACGGGCAAGGCGGCACCCATCGTTCAGGACAAGATCGACAAGCTGTGCCTCAGTTGCCACGACGGCAAGAAGGCGGTGGCCGAGGTGCATCCGATCCATCGCAAATTCAAGGCGGCCGACAACATGGTCAGACCGGAGAACTGGCCGGCCATTAACGATGAGGTCGGCTGCATCACCTGCCACGACTCACAGTTTGCCTGCGATCTTGCGGCGCATTCCCCGGCCGCCAATCGCCGGTTTCTGCGCGGGCGCCCGGAAGGCACTGGCCGCACCCGGCCGTTCTGTCAGAACTGCCACCAGGAAGAAGCGTACCGGAAGATCAACCCGCATCTCATGCTCGGCGGGAACGGGGAGATACTCGAAGAACGATGCCTGGTCTGTCATGATAAGGCGCTGGATCGCAAGACGGTGCATCGCACATTCGAGCCGGGCCTGAAGGCGGAAGAAGCGGTTGTATGTCGGGACTGTCATGGCCCGCACAAGGACCGCATCACCCAGGGGCACATCGGCCGGCAGATCAAGGCCGATCAGCAGGCGTACATCGCGGCCAAGGAGGCCCTGGGGCTATGCAGCAATCCGTCAAAGGAGTTGATCGGGAAGTTCCAGGCGGCGGGCAAGGTCCCGAAGTTCATCGTGCCGGCAAAGGACGGAAACATCCTCTGCAGCACCTGTCACAACCCGCATCAGCACGGCGTCTTTGCTGAGGACAGCGACATGGCCTACGGCGCCATGCGGATTGACGGCCGCGGCAGGATCGTTTCTCCGGTGCGGGAGCCGATCTGGTGTCGCCATTGTCATCCAATGTAAGGAACGGTCATGAGATACCGCAGCGCGGCTTCGCCGCCACCAAAGGGATTGAGGCACGAAGGCAGACCCTTCGGGCACTCAGGGCAGGCTCCGGCACGAAGTGGCAGAAGGAACCGGCGCGGGCAAGCGGCGGCGGGGATCTTCTCACGTTGCCAAGGCAGAGTTGGGTTGTGGCTCGGCGTGTGGCATGCGATCGTCCTTCTGCTGGTGGCTGGGCCCTGGGCCCGGGCCGCCGAGCCGGAAGGATGCCTGACCTGCCATCAGTACCAGGGGCTGTCGCGCATCGACGCTTCCGGGAAGTACATCGCCGACTTTTTCGTCGATCCGGATTTCTATTCGCGCGGGCTGGGCCCGCACTCGCGGCTGAAGTGTACCGATTGCCACATTCGCAGCGAAGTCGAGGCGTTTCCGCATCAGAAGGTAACCAAGGTCGATTGCATGCGGGCCTGCCACGTGGCGTCGCAGGGGAAAGTGGAAACGCGGTTCTCGCACCAGCCCGTGGCCCAGATGCTGGCGGGCTCCGTCCACAAGCCCGACGCACTGAAGAAGTCCAACGGGCTGATGGGCTCGCCGCTCTCGGAGAAGCAGTCGCAATGCCTGCTCTGCCACGACGAACCGGTCTTCAGCGGCACCGACAACTGGATGAGCACGGACGCGGCCATCCAGCGCTGCAAGACCTGCCACGACCAGACGTTTCCCATGGACACGCGGTTCGACCTCTGGCACGTCCACTCGCGGACCACGCCGTCGCGGGGCAGCGCGGATATGGTGCGCATCTGCGGCGCCTGCCACAGCAACGAAGGGGTCAAGGCAGCGTTCAAGCTCCCCGATTCGACGGCCAGCTACCTCGCCAGTTTCCACGGCAAGGCCACGCTGCTGGGCGAACGCAACACGGCCGACTGCCTCCACTGCCACGCGGGGCTCGGGCAGAACGTCCACACCATGCTCAAGAGCGACGATGCGAAGTCGCCGACGTCGCCGCTGCAGTCGCCCGACACCTGCCGCACTTCCGGTTGCCACGGCAGCGCCGGCGCGCAGTTTTCCGCGGCCGCGGTTCATTTCGATCTCGGCAGCACCCGCGGCATCGAGTTCTACATCGCCTGCGGGTTCGTCGGGCTGATCCTCTTGACGTTCGGCCCGTCGCTGCTGCTGACGGGGCTCAAACTCGTGCATCACGCGGTCGGCAAGCACGAGCCCGAATACCATCACCACTGGCACCTTGCGGAATCGCTGCTGGCCAAATCGCACACCCGCGAGAAGCTCATCCGTTTCCAGGCCCACCAGCGAATGCAGCACTGGCTGCTGGCCATCAGCTTCACGCTGCTCTGCCTCACCGGGTTCCCGATGAAGTTCGCCGACCGCCCGTGGGCGGGGTGGATGATCGCGAATTTCGGCGGGCTGGCGGCCGCCCGCGTGGTCCATCGCGCGGCCGGCGTGATGCTCATCACCGGGTTCGTCTATCACCTGGTCTATATTCTCGGTGTCATCTGGCAGGAGAGCCGGCGCACCGGCAAAGGATTTTTCAAGACGCTGCTGGCCATGCCCATGTCGATCACGCCGCGCGACGCCCTGCAGATGAACCAATTGCTGCTGTACTACGCCTTCCTGCGCAAGACCAAGCCCGCGGCCGGCAAGTTCGGCCCGGAGGAGAAGTTCGAATACGTGGGCGTCTTCTGGGGCACGTTCGTCCTGGGAATGACCGGGCTGCTGTTGTGGGCCAACTCCTGGGCCAGCCGCTTCCTGCCCGGCCGGGTGTTCACGATTGCCGTGCTGATTCACACGTTTGAGGCCTTCCTGGCGCTGCTGCACATCGGCATCGTCCACATGACCCACGTCATCTTCTCGCCCAACGTGTTCCCGATATCCACGGCCATGTTCACCGGCCACACGCCCAAGAAGAAGCTCGTCAAAGGCCACGGCGGTCTGCTGAGGGAGCTGGCCGCCGAAACCGGCATGGCGGCGGAGAAGGAGGTGCCGCATGTCTGAGACTCCTCAGCCCGCCAAGCCGTCGCGGTTGCGTCGCCTTTTCCGTGTTCTGGGCAGTGTCTGCAGCCGCACCTACGCGGTGGTGCTGGTTGGCGTGCTCGGCTACGCCGGGTATCTGGCGGGCGCGTATCTGCTGAACTTCGTCTTCATGCCCGCGCATGTTCCCGGGCGCCTGCTCCAGTCGCAGGCCCGCGCCGACGTGGCGGCGCTGCGCAATCCGCCGCCGCTCGACCCCCTGACGGATGAAGGCCGGCCGCCGCTGGCGCACTTCCACCGCGTGGTGCGGCTGTCGCAACCCGATCCGCTCAATGGCTGCACGGTCTCCGGCTGCCATGAGCCGCTGCCGCACAGGCCGAAGATGAAGATCCCTGCGTTCGCCAACTTCCACGTGGCGTTCCTGGCCTGCCAGTCATGCCACAGCGACAACAAACAGCGGCCGGTCAAGTCCGCCTGGATGGACCTGTTGACCAGCCGGCCGCAGAGCCCGCCCGCCGTGCTCCGGCTGGTAAAGCTGCTCAGTGAGGGCGCCGATCTCGTGCAGAAACGCCCGCACCACGTTCATGGCCAGATCCTGGCGCTGCTCCGGGAGATCATTCAGGTGCGGGTGCAGGACCGGATGCTGGAGGAACTGCAGAGCCAGATTGAGAACTCCGAGCCCGGCAGCCCCATCTGGCGTTCGGCCGTGAAGCGCCTGGCCGCGGACATGCCGCGCTATGGCCGGAGCAACTACGGCGCCAAGCTGATTCCTGAGAACCAGCTCAAGACCTACGGCGAGGCCAATCGCGAGATGACGGATGTTGCCAGGCAGTATCTCGCGGCAGCGGACAAGAGTCCGGAGCGGAAGTCCCTGAATGACCGGGTCCACGCCTCGGTGCTCAAGAAACCTCCGGCATGTGCCAATTGCCATTCGGATACGCCCGGCCAGATCGACTTCGCCGCCGCCGGGTACACGCCGGCTCGCGCGGCAACGCTGGGAAATCTCCAGCTCGCGCGGATCGTGGAGGAAATTCGCGAGGGCAGGGAATTCCGTCTGCCGGAGCTGAAGGACACGGAGGGGACGGATGGCAAGTAGCCGGCCAACTTTGGAGTGCGGCGGCTCGACGCCGCTTTGGCCCGGGCGTGGCACGTGCCGTGGCGGGTACTGGTGTCTGCACGGGCGGGACGGTCTTCTGTCCCCAATAGTATCCGCGCTGGTCCAAGACAAAGCGGCGTCAAGCCGCCGCACTCCAAAGTGGCTTCCAGCATATCTGTGTATGATCGTGTTCATCTGTGATTTCTGCGGCACGGCACGGGCCCAGCTTGGCGACACCCCCGTGGACACCGGGCAGAACTGCTCCGTCTGCCACCTCGAATGGGCCGACAGCTTCAAGCAGCCGGGCGGTATTCTGCTCATCGACACGCCCAACAAGGCGGTGGTTGCTGATGCCGAGACGTGTCTGGGCTGCCACGACGGCTCGGTCGCGGACTCCCGCCGGACGGTCTGGCTCCAGCACGGCCACCGCGTCGGCATTGTCCCGGCGAAGGGCATGGTCGTGCCCAGGGAACTGCCGCTGGACAACGGCAAGCTCGCCTGCCGGACCTGCCACACCGCGCACGTGGCCGGGTTCAAGGAGCCGCCGAAGGATGCGATTTTCCTGAGAATGCGGAACAACCAGGACCAGCTCTGCAAGACCTGCCACGCCGACAAGACCAAAGGCCCCGAGGCCGGCTCGCATTCGCTGGCGGAGATGAAATCCGCGTTCCCGCCCGTGCTGGCGGCCGCAGGCGCGCACGCCGGCCCGCGGCAAAACCAGGTGCTCTGCCAGTCGTGCCACATCGCCCACGGCGGGCGGGATGACAAGCTCCTGCTCATGGCGACCAGCGCCAGCGAACTCTGCATCACCTGCCATCCGACGTATCGCCCGGCCATGTGGGATACCGACCCTGCTCACAACCATCCGCAGAACCCGCCCATCAAGGACGCCTCGCAGCTCAAGGCCATCAAGGATATGGGGACGCTGCTCGGCGCCGACAACCGCCTCGTGTGCCTCTCCTGTCACAAGATGCACGATGGACACTCCGGCAAGGCGATCGTCGCAGACACGCTTGTGGATAGCGGAATGTGCATCCGTTGCCACGAGGACCACAAGCCGATGCTGGGCAGCGGGCACGACCTGCGGAAATCGGCGCCCGGGGATTTGAACGTCCGCTCGGAAACGGCCGCTCAGTCGGGACCGTGCGCCGCCTGCCACACCTTCCACTCTTACACCCGCAAGCCCACGCCCGAGGCCCGCGACCCGCAGGGCCTATGCACCACCTGTCACGCCGACGGACAGGTCGCCGCCAAACACGCCGGCAAGCTGTTCCACCCCATCGACCTGAGCAGCGACCGCATTCCCGGCGGCAACACGCTGACGCTGGCGATTTCCACGAAGGATCCGGCCAGGAAGACGCTCGCCTGCATGGCGTGCCACGATCCCCACGACACGAAGCGCCCGCATTTTCTCCGCGTGTCCAGCGACCAGATCTGCGTGACGTGCCACGCGGACCTGGCCCAGTCGCTGTCCAAGCCGCACGACTTCACGGGCAAGAACGACCTCAAGAACGCGCTGGGCGCCTCGCCGGCCGAGTCCGGCCGCTGCGGCTTCTGCCACTCGATGCACCAGGCCCGCGGTCCGATGATGCTGGCGCTCGCGAACCTGCCGTTCAAGACCATGGATGACGCCTGTCTCCAGTGCCACCAGCCGCAGGGGATGGCCCACAAGAAATCGCTCGGCAAGTTCAATCATCCCTCCGGGCCCGAGATCAGGCTGAAGGAGAGCGTCGCCAGTCTCGGCGTGCCGCTGTTCAATGCGAAGTTCGAGAAGGACCCGGCCGGCGCGGTCGCCTGTTCCTCGTGTCACAATGTCCACATCGGCGAAAAACAGTCAAAGTGGCTGCTGCGCTCGACTTCGCCAACGCAGCTTTGCGTCGAGTGCCATTCGCCGGAGGGGAAGATGGCCGGTGGCGCGCACGATCCCAAGACCTGCAAGAAGCCGTTCCCCGCCGCAGCAGCGAAAAGCAACGATCTGTGCCTCGCCTGCCACCGCGCCCACGGCAACGAACTGCAGAAACAGTTGTGGACGATGGCGACGGCCGCCGGCCAGGTTGGCAGCGACGGCGCCTGCGTGGCCTGTCACGCCAATCAGGCATGGTCCACCGCCGCCCGGGCGGATCGCAATGGCCCGATGCTGCATCCCCAGCCGATACGGGCGACCAGCAGCATCGCCAAACTTCAGCATGGCCTGCCTCTGGCCAAACCGTCCAGCGCCGATGCCGTCGGCAGCCTGGTCTGCAAGACGTGCCACGATCCCCATGCCGCACCGCGAAGTGCCTCGCTGCTGCGGCTGGCGGCGGACCGAACGGCCACCGAGATCTGCGGCAAATGCCACGATGAGGCCCGGCACATCGAGACCTCCGCCCACAGCCGCGACGAACTGGCGAAACAGATCAGCGAACAGCACAGTTGTGCTCCGTGCCACCGCGTCCACGCCGGCGAAGGCATGAGCCGCGAGCACCTGTGGTCCACACACGTCTTTGCCAAAGGAGTCAACTCGTCCGAGCAGCTTTGTCTCGGCTGCCACAGCGCCGCCGGCGGCGCCAGGGTCCCGGCCGTCTACAGCCATCCTGAGACGAACATCAAGGACATCCGCAAGGCGACCACGCGGCCCAGCGCTCTGATCGATCAGTTCGGCCGGATCAGCCAGATCACCTGCGCCACATGCCACCTCACGCATGGCCGGGAACTGGCCACGGCCGGGGCGGGCGTGTCGCTCGACCGCGCTGAGATCACGGGCGCCAAGACGGTCCTCCGGCCGAACGTCGACCGGCAGATCTGCGCCCCCTGCCACGGTGGCGATGCCGGCCGAATGTACCTTTATTTCCACAACCCGGAGAAACGGGCGGCGGTGAAGGAGCTGGACGAGGCTCCGTGATACGCTATCTGGATGGCGGCGTCGTGGTGATGCCGCCGAGGGAGGTGCGGGTGACCAGCGGCACCAGGCCGGCGCCGCGCGCCCGGCGGTAGACGTCGGCGGCGTGCTCGGGCTTGAGACAGTAGTCCACGCTGAAGACGGGCCGGCCGGCGTCGCGGTATTTCTGATACTGGCGCAGGCGCGCCTCGGTGGAAAACGGAGCGGACACATTGTTGGGGATGTCGCCGCCGTCGCCGCTGCTCCAGGAGACATCGCCCTTGCCGGAGAACCAGGTGGACTCAACCAGGATGCCGTCGATGAGGTCGATGAACTTCGGTTGCTCGGCGGCCAGGTAGATGCCGTTCATGGCGACGACGCGGGCGCCCGGCCTGATGCGGCGGGCCTCGTCGCGGACGCGGGAAACCAGGTCCACCATCTCGCGGGCGGGGTCCACGCCCTGGCGTTTGGCCTCGGCCACAACACGCGGCTCGGCATGGCTGTCGATCCAGTCGAGGACCAGGCCATCAAAGCCGGCGGCCATCGTGCGCCGCAGGGCGCTGCTCTCGCCGGTGGCGACTATTTGTTGCCAGCGCTTGTCCCAGAACGCGGCCGGGAAGGTGTCGTCCCAGCCGCGGGAGTTGGTCGTCAGGATGAACTCGGGAGAACCGGGAACGCTGGCGGTCGCGGGGCGCCAGGGTTTCTGCCAGTAGAAGCGGTCGCTCTCGACGGCGCCGATGTCGAGATAGGCCAGGACCACGCGATTGGGCCTGCGGAGCCGCAGCTTGCGGACGATGTCGCCCATATCCACGCTCTCGCCGCCCTTGGCCGAATGGAGGTCGTCGATGATCAGCATGTCGTAATCGGTCTCGGCCAGGCGCTGAATGGCGCCACGGCTGTCCAGACCCTGGAACTGGAACATGAACGTGCGCACGTCGGCGAGCGGCATCGGTTCCGCCGCGCCGACATGAAGTGCGGGGGACAGAAGGGACGAGACGACGATGAATGTTGACATCAGGCGGTACACGGCGCGGCATGTCCGGAGCGGCGGCCAGAGTAGGGCCAGCGTCCTCGCTGGCCATGTGTACCAGACGGTTGACGCGTCAGGATGGCCAGCGAGGACGCTGGCCCTTGCAGAGTTGTCTTTGCCGAGACGACACGCCCAGGCCACGAGAACTCTGGCGGGTTGTGTCATGGTGGCCTCCCAAATCAGAAGTGCAGTTCCAGCGCCGCGCGGAGGTACGGCTCGTCGGAAAGATCGGTGATCTTGTTGAGGTTGCGGTCGTCGAATCCCTGGCTGAAGGACCGGCCAAATCCGTAGCCCACGGCGCCGACGAGGTCGGCGCCTTTGCACGGGGACCACTTGACGCCGCTCTCCACCCGCTGCTCAAAAAACAACAGACGGCGGTCGTGGGGCATCTGGTCGACGTGGAAGGCCAGTTCGTTGCTGACGTAGTGTCCGAAGATCTGCCACTGCGGCGTGACCTGGTATGCCAGGGTGATGTCGAAGTCGGTGGTCAGGAACCACGCGGCCGAGAAGATGAGCTGGTCGCTGATCCGCCACTCGAGGGAATCCAGCGGGAATCCGAGCACGTAGTCGACCTGGGTTCCCAGGTGCCCGCTGTAGGCGACACCCGGTAGCGGCACGTCGGGGAAAAAGGTGCGGCTGCCATCGTATTCGAGCGTGAAGACCAGGGCATCCCCGTTCTTGAGTTGTTTGCCGATGAACAGGTCGGCCTTGCCGTACCAGGCCCGCGAGTTGCCGAAGGAGTTGTCGCCCGCATACCCCAGTCCCAGCAGGCCCGCGGCAAACCAACCGTCGTACTGGGCCAGCGGCGAAGCGATGGCAACAGATGCGTCATCGAGTTGACGTGGCAGAATGCGGTGGTTGCCGCCGATCTCCAGGTGCGTCCAGTCGTAGCCGAGGCTGGGGTTGATGTCGCGGCTGGTGTCGATCCGCCAGCGGCCGTGCGACTGCGCTTCCCAGAGCGATGCCGACGACCGGTCGGCGTCGACTGTGGCCCGGCCGAAGAGCGTGAATTCGCCCTGTGCCTCGACCTGCGACTTGCCCCGCCAGGAATTGAAGAGCAGCGAGGCATCGGTCTGGGCAAGAGTGACAACCGGAGCCAGCATCAGAATGAGAACGGCAATCCAGCGGATCATCTCTCCTACCTTCCCGTCGCCTGCACGCCCGGCTGGCCGGCGGGCAGCGCATCGCCGGGATCGCGCTTCATGCCGCGGTCGAGGAATCCCAGGGCATGCGGAGGTTTGATCACCTTCACGCCCTCGGCCTTCTGTTGCTCGGCGATCTGCCGGTGCAACTCGTCCATCTTCGTCCAGTGGACGCGCGGACGGTAGTGGTGCTCGGCATGATACCCGTTGTTGAACCAGAGCACGTTGTAGATCCAGTCGTAGCTGCTGACGCCCCAGGCGATGGGCTTGTCGGGATTGCCGCCGTAGTGGCGGTAGTAGCCGTTTAGCGACGACAGGCAGTGCCCGAAATAGTAGAACGGCAGGATGAACAGCAGGAACTTCCAGTTGATGATGCCGGCGATGACCGCCATGGCGATGGAACAGCCGATCTCAAAGACGCCCCAGCGCGCCTCGGTCAGGCTGTTGCGCTTGAGCTCGCGATAGGTGGTGCCGATGTCCTCGCGGAAATAGCTGAGGAAGGTGAAGCTCCAGACGTTCTCGGCCTCGCCGTCGTGGCCGTGGCGGTAGATGGAGATCCAGTCGATGGTCTCGCCCTTCTCGTCCTGGCGGTCGCTGTTGCCCATGTGGTGACGGCGGTGGACGCAGTCATAGAAGACCTGCGAGAAGCCGCACACCAGCGAGAGCAGGATGCTGAAGAGGCGATTGAGCGCCGGCGAATTGAAATAGGGATTGTGGATGAAGTTGTGGGAGATGCCGTTGATGTTCCAGGAGATGCTGACCGAATAGACCAGCGCCAGCGGGACCATCACCCACCAGCGCAGATGAGGGAACAGCAGCAGCAGACCCAGGAGGTACGCCGCATGCAGCAGGCAGGCCAGGACCGGGATAATGTCCCAGTACGAATACGCGAAGATGACCCGCCGGGCCTGTGGCAGCAGGGTGATGCTGGAAACCAAGTTCCGATTGTTCGTCGCCGATGTCGGTTCGTTCATGACGGTACCTCCGGCTGTGCGGCTGCATGAATGTCCCTGGTCGTGTTGGATTCGCCAGGACCCATCACGGCGGCGCCGATGGTGATCAGCATTCCGCCGAGCCAGACCTCCCAAGAGAGTCGTTCGCCCAGCACCACCGTGGCCGCCAGCATCGCGGCCGGATACGACAGGCTGGTGAGCGGAAACGCCAGGCTGATGTCCACGCGTCCCAGGATTATAGTCCAGGTCCAGAGCTGGCAGAGCTTGAGTGCAAAAATCGACCACATCAGGGGCTGGACGAGGTAGCTGACAGCCAGTTGCCACCCCTCTCCGGCGGCGCGGTTGCTGGTGGTCTTCTCGATAAGGAGCACGGTGACATCCAGCGCCAGGAGCAGGGCGAAGAGGTGGTAGGGAAGATGTTTCGGCTTCGTCTGGTTCATGATTCGTGCATGGCGACGAGCGATACCCCGGCCACGATCAGCATGACACCGATCCAGCGCCGGCGATTGATGGTTTCTCCAAAGACCAGCCGGCCCATGAGTGCGACGGTGATGTTGGTCACTGCCAGGAGCGGCAGGGCGCCGCCCAGGGTCATCCAATGGAGGACCAGCAGCCACAGCCCCAGTCCCGCGAGGTGCAGGGAGACGGCCGGAACGACGAAAGCGAGGTATCGGGAGCGGTGCCTGCCGCCCATGCGATAGAGGGCCTGCTCGATGGTCTCGACCAGGATGCAGGCAATCAGGAAGATCACGGCGATGGGGCGCATGCGTTCGTCTCCTCGATCGGGCATGACCATTCTTCCGGGAGTCTGTAGCCGCGATCGCCGATCGCGGTCCCGGCCGTGCAGGAGCACGGCCCTCCCGGATTTGTGGTCACGCCTCCTCGATCCCAAATGCCTCGAGCAGGGCCAGATTGGCCCGCTCGTTCAGAGGATCGGCCCGTGCCGGATCGGCGGCGCGGGGGAACCAGCGGCCGGCGTCCAGTCTCTTCGCCAGGCCCCTGAGCGGCACGGGAGCGCGCTCGCCGCAGATGTCGGCGCCGATCAGGCGGCCGGCGGCGGTGATCTTCCGTACAGCTTCGACCAGTTCCGCCAGCGAAAGCCCGCCCTGTTCCCAGTCCGTCGCGGCATCTTCCGGCAGAAGCGCGTCCTTGTCGATGCTGAGGTAGATATTTTTTCCGGACAGGCGTTTTGCCAGGCGGTCCAGCAGGCCGGGCGTGGCGCGCACGCTGTCAAAGAGCAGTTCGGTGCCCCAGCGATGCCGGCGGAAAGTGCCGCCGGTGTCCTCACCGGCGGGGGCCGAGGACGGGGATTCCGCCGGTGAAGACACCGGGGGCACTGGCCAGCGCAGCGGCACCCGGCGCCGCCGCAGGCGCAGTGGATGGATCGTCAGGCGGCCGGCGCACAGGGCATCGAACGGGGCGCGGTAGAAGCGATACCAGACCAGGTCCGGACTGTCCTGGCCGATGAGGATGACTTGCTCGACACCGGACAGGTTGAGTGCCGAAGACAGCCAGTTGCCGCAGTGATATTTCGGCGATTCGAGGAACCAGTCGGGATGATTGTCGATCAGGACGAGTGTGAACGGCCGGAGTTCGTCGGGAAGTGTTTCGAGCAAAAGAAGCGCGATGTGGTGGAAATCTCCCGAGCCGATGAAGGTCAGCAGCGGGCCCGGAAGGCCGCGGCGCAACTCGGCCAGCCGGCCGGCCGCGGCGCGCGCCGTGGGCTCATCGGTGCGCAGCCGTAGAGGATCGCTGATGTCGGTGAAGTCGGCCAAGAGCCGCAACTGCTGCCGCAGGCGGCATTGTCGCGCCAGGCTGCCGTCGAGATCCAAGCCGATGGCGGTGAGTTGGGACGTCACGGCAGGTGTCCCTCGACGGCCGGCAACGCGGCCGGCGCGGGAACGTCGGATGGCTGGGGACGGGTCAGGTCCACCGCGGGGCGGTAGGCGACCAGGCCGCGCAAGGCCGACATGATGGCCTGGGCGATGGGGTTGGCGTGGTGGAAGAGCGTAATGCTGGGGATGAAGCGGGCGCCCAGCCGGGCCTTGGTCGCCTCGGCGCCGGGACCGGCGTGGTAGACCGGAATGCCGCGCTCGATGCACCACTTCACGTTCTCGATCCAGGAAACGAAGTAGAGGTTGTGTTCCCGGCCGACCTGGGGGTCCATGCAAAAGTATTTATCAACGCACAGTGCCGGGGAGTTCACGAGCAGGTTGAAGGCGATCAATCGGCCGTGCAGCAGGTAGAGCACGTATTCGGCTCCGGGAACCTCCCGGCAGACCCGTTCGAAGAAGGTGCGGCGGTGGCGGCCCAGCGAGAGTTCCGCGCGGTCCACCGTGCCGCCGTACAGCTCCATGATTCTGTCCAGCCAGGGCGACGGGTCGGCGGTTCGCCGGATGTCGATGTGTTCGGCCGACCGCAATTTCCGCCGCAAGTCGTGCCGCATCGACCTGGAAAGACGGGCGAGGTATTGATCGACGCTGCGGAAGCCGACGTCGACGCGGCCGCACGGGTACGTCTCGATGGACCCGTACTCGCGGACGACGTCATCCGGGATCTGCGCCGCGGCTTGCGGCGTCAGGTTCAGACACAGCTTGAGGTTGGCCCTTCTCTGTCCGCGGAGCTGTTCCACGGCTGCGGATGCCAGGCTCCATGCCCGCCGCTGCGTGCGTCCGTCCAGGCCATGCAGGAGTCCTACCTGTCCCCATTCACCCTCGATGAAGCCGATTCCGAGCATTCTGGGCCGGAGGATGGACGGCGCCAGACGGGCCAGGGCCCGGACGATGGCCCGGCGCGCTCCGTCGAGCATGGAGGCGAGGTCGAAGACGGTCTCGAAAACCGGCACCAGGAGGATGGGCCGTCCGTCCTGCCGGACCACGACGCTGGAGAAAGAGAACCCATCCATTCCGCTGGACTCGATCAACCGCACGAGCTCGAACGGATCGGGGTGCCCGGCAAACAGTCCGGCCCATTCTTCGGACCGCACGCTTGCCAGCCGCGGGAGGATGTCGGCCGTCAGCGGGTCGCTCATGAGTTCACCAGGTCCGAACCGTCGCGCCGACGCGAGCGGTGGAGTTCGGGAGCAGCGTCGGGTGGTGCCAGCCGTTCTGTCCGCGGGCGATGCGGGTGAGCACGGGAGCGATGGTCTCGGCGATGACGCGGTGCGCATCGGGTCCGGGGTGGGTGAAATCCGGGCCGTAGCGCTGGGATGGGGGCAGCGCCTGAACGGCTCTTGCCCAGGATGCGACGGGCGCCTCGGACTCCAAGGCGAGTTCCCGCACGGCGCGATTGTACTCGGCGAGCCGGCGGTCGGATTCGGCCTGGCCGCCCCCTTGTTCGATGAGCGAGGAGACATCCTGTCCGGCCAGGCGCGACATCCACTGTCCCCGCAGGTGGAGATCGTGATTGGGGACATCCACCAGCACCGGCGTCGCGCCGCTGGCGGACACGGTCCGCACAATGGTCCGCAGGCTTTCGGCGAAGCGCTCGACCGGGACGTTGTTGCGCACCACGCGCCCGCCGCTGAGGATGAACCGCCGCCAGTCGATGTCGGCATCGTTGCCGCCGAGCATGACCAGCACGGCGCCCGGATGATAGCTCAGCAGCAGCGGCTCGATCACCTTGCAGGCAGCCGTCGTGGTGCGGAACGGCGCCGCATCGACGTCGATCCGCAGGTCCGGGGTTATCTCCCGGAGATGCTGGACGTAAGTCGGTTCCAGGTATTGCGTCACGGTCTGGCCGTTGGCCTCGGCCACGCCCAGGGTGATGCTGTCTCCGACGATCAGAACGCGTTTTCGCTTCTCTTGACTCATAAGATACTCAGGCAATGGCGGCGGTTTCGGGTTCCTCGATGGGCGCGGCCGGCTGGAAATGGCGCCGGTCGATCATACGCTTGAGCTTCCGTGTCTTGCGGATCTCGCCCGGGGCGTGCGTTTCAACGCGCATCTCGAAGATGCCCAGGGCAAGGTTCTTCATCAGGTCGGGGTACTGGCCGGACGCCTGCGCGAAGATCTCCCGCCGCAGGGCGGCGGCGTCCGTGCGCTGGGTCTCGACATGAATCTCCAGCACCTCGCGAATCCCTTCGAGCAGGAACACCACCTGCCAGTCGTGGGTCAGTCCGCTCACCGGGCGGAGCATGTTCTCGAACATCTTCGGGTAGAGGTTGCCGCCGGAGGCGACAACCAGTTCGTCGCGGCGCCCGCGGAGCCGGGCGATGCGCGGGGCCGTGATCCCGCAGGCACAGGGGGTGGTCTCGAACCGGGTGACGTCGCGGGTGCGATAGCGGATCAGCGGCATGACGCGGCGCATCAGGGTCGTGAAGACCATTTCTCCCCAGCCCTGGTCATCGGGCTCGATGATCTCCGGCAGGAAGTCGAAGTTGTCGACGTGGTAGCCGTCGGGCCAGTCGCACGGCTGGAACCCGATGGCGCTCCCCTGCTCGACGCTGCCGTAGCACATCTTCACCTTGGCCCCCTGCCACACCTGCTTCATCCAGGGAATGGCGCGGGCGGGCATCTCCTCGGCGCCGCCGACGAGCATCTTCAGCGGGTAGCTGCCGTGCTGCTCGGCCAGTTCGGTGAGGCGGATCAGCCAGGTCGGTTCGCCCATCACCACGGTGAAGCGGTGAAGTTCCATGCGGCGATAGACCTCGACCGGATCGACCTTCCCGAACGCCAGGCAGAAGTTGTTCGCGGCCATCAGCCCGTAGTGCGTGATCAGGCCCGGAATCCAGATCGAGAAGTCAAAGGCGTTGGCCACCCGGTCTTCGGGCGTAAGCCCCATCAGGTGGAAACCGGCGGCCATCGAAACGCCCATCTCGACGAGTTCGTCCTGGCCGTAGTAGACGCGTTTGTTCCGCCCGCTGGTGCCTGAAGACTCGAAGACGATGCTGGGGGGCCGGCAGATGAACTCCGTCGGCCGCTCCACCAGATCTTCCGGCGTGGTATGGAAATCTTTCAGGTCCTGTGGCGTTCTTACCTGCTGAGCAGCGATGCCGTAATCAGCAAACGCCTTGCGGTAAAACGGCGAGTGCTTGGCCGCATAGCGGACGGTCTGGCGGAACCGGTGCAAGGCCAACCCGCGGGAGATCCCGGGGGGCAGGGCGCGGTATGCCATGGCCAGCCGCGCCGGCGAAAGCCTGCGCGAAATCATGTCGATCACGGAATTCAGCATGTCCACCAACTCTCTTTATACCGCCGCGCGTATGGCTCTGGCTATCGCCGCGGAGGTGAATTCCGCGTCATCATCCGTGTGCGCGGCGGAAATGAACCAGCAGGCCAGCGGCGAGCCATTCGCGTGGACCCCCTGCTCCAGCAGGGACTGTCTGAAGGCCGCATACCGGGCATTGTCGGCCGCGTGCAGATCGCGGTAGTGCCGGATCGGTCCTTGGATTCCGAAGACAACCTGGAACATCGAACCCAGTCCCTGCACGGTGCAGGGTACGCGGTTGTCCATTGCAGCACGGCGAATCGCATCAATTATAGACTCGCCGTGGCGGCGAATCCTCTCGAGTACGCATGGGGAGTTGAGTACACGCAGGGCGTGGGTGGCGGCGGCGGCGCACAACGGGTTCCCGTTGTAGGTGCCGCCGTGCTTGACGGTGTTGGCGGCCACGGGCTCCATGATGCGCCGGCGGCCGGCGAAGGCGCTGATGGGGAATCCGCCGCCCAGTGCCTTGCTGAAGACGGCGACGTCCGGCGCCACGCCGAAGAGTTCCTGCGCCCCGCCGGGCGCGGTCCGGAAACCCGTGACGATTTCGTCGTAGATGAGCACGATGCCGCGCCGGGCGCATTCATCCCGCAGCGACTCCAGGTAGCCGGGAACCGGCATGATGCAGGCATTGTTGGCCACGATCGGCTCGGCAACGACCGCTGCCAGTTCGTGTCCGTGGCGGTCCAGCAGGCGGCGGAGGATCTCCGCGTCGTTCCACGGGCAGACCAGCACGTCCGAGACGACGCCGGCGGGAATCCCCCTGGAGTGGGGGTGGCTCAGCGGCTGCTCCAGCGGGCCGGACTGCTGCGGGGTCGGGCGGTTGCTGACGGCGAGCACGTCGACCCAGCCGTGATAGTGGCCCTCGAACTTGAGAATCTTGTTCCGCCCGGTGAAGCCGCGGGCCGCCCGGACGGCGCCGCAGATGGCTTCCGACCCGGAGTTGGCGAAACGGACGAGATCGGCGCACGGCACCATCTCCGTGATCTGCTCGGCCAGCTCCACCTCGTGCGTGTTGCAGGTGCCGTACATCGTGCCCTGGGCAAGTTGTGCGGCCACAGTTGCACACAGGCCCGGATCCGCATGTCCCAGCGGGAGGCTGCCGTAGCTCAACAGATAGTCGACGAACTCGTTGCCGTCGGCGTCCCAGATGTGTGAACCCTGTCCGCGCGTGATGTACAGCGGGTAGGGAAGGTCGCCCGTGGTCGTGCTTCGTGCGGAACTGCTGATGCCCCCCGCCAGCACCGCCTGGGCGCGGCGGAACCAGTTCTGCGATGCGGTCGTGTTGGCGCCGGCGCCGAGCCCAAGGCCGGCAATCGTCGGATCCAGAAGGGTCATCGAGAAACCTCCGTGAACGACATGTCGCCCGTCCAGTGCATCATAAGCGAAGCAAAGTATTCGGCCACAAGCTGGACGTCGGAAAACCGCACGAATTCGTCCACCGCGTGGGCCTGTTCGAGGCTGCCCGGACCCCAGACCAGCGTCGGAGTCCCGTGCAGCCTCGCCCGAACGCCGGCCTCGCAGCCGGAATTGAAGGCCGTCCAATTGTAGGCCGGCCGGGCGAGCGCGGGTGTGGCCACGAAATTTTGCATCTGTGGCAGGGACCGCTCGGCGGGCGGTCCGTTGCACGCCAGGACCGGCGGTTGCGGCGAAACCGCCCTGCCCGCCAGCGCCGTCTCGGCGGCGCGGCAGAGCGGGTGGTCGGCCGCCAGACGGCAGCCGGCATACTCCTCGGAAAACTGGATGCGCGGGCGGTCCGGGTTCCCGCCTCGCGCGGACAGTTCGTTGCCAAGCTCGTTGCAAAACTGCGACTTCCAGGTCTCTATCGAGTCGCCGGGCAGCAGCTCGAAGTAACCGGCGCAGACGCAGTTGTCACAGATCATGCCCTGCCAGTCCCCGCCACGCAGGCGGTCGACCGTGACCGGCCGGGCGATCGGGTAGCCGGCAAAAAGCGGATCGGCGTCGCGCTGGTTCCAGCGTTCCTGCAGCGTGTCGAGGCAGTCCAGCACGCATCGCATCATGGCGATGGCGTCCTGTCCGAGCCACTTGACAGTGCCATGCACGGCCCGGCCGGCGCAGGTGATTTCAAAACGGCACCCCCCCCGGGAGGCGCAGCGCGGCCGGGTCTCCGTGGGTTCCAGCACGACCAGCCCATCGGCCCGGACACCGTGCGCGATGCTGGTGAGCGAGCCGAGCCCCACGCAATCCTCCTCGCCGGGGACGAGTTCCAGCAGGATGGGCCCGCGCTGGGCGGGGTCGCTGGCGCGGTGGACCGCGAGCATCGCCCAGAGCGCGCTGACAAGCGGCCCTTTGACGTCGCAGGCGCCCCGGCCGTAGATTCTTCCGCCGTCTTCCTCGCCGGCCCAGGGCGCGTGCGTCCAGCACTGCGGATTCGGAGCCGCGACCACATCGGAGTGGGCATTGAAAAGAAGGCTCGGTCGGCGATTGTCGCCCGGCGAGGTGATGAGCAGGGTCGGACGACCGGCGAGCGGGATGTGCCGGGCTCGCGTCTGAGCACAGATCGGCAGATCTTCTTCGCGGCCCTGCCAGAGGTCGATCTCCAGACCGTTGCGGCCGGCCCAGTCGGCAAGAAACCGCACGAACTCGCCCTCGTTGCCGCTGGTGCTCGGAAAGCGGATGGCCTGGCGGAGAATTTCCTTCATCTCGGCGGCGAGGCAACCGGCTTCCCGTTCCAGCGACGGCGTGGCGGGTGCGTCGGGAGCGATCAAGGGAGAGTTGTCCGTTCGCACAGGACTCCCTGTAAAACCCGTGGATCGACCGACCAACTCGCGCGCAACGCCGCGGCGACATCAGACAAGCTGTCGAACGTCCGGAACGGGTTGCGTTCGGCGCGCAGGCAGCGTGCGAGTGTTCCTTTGGCGAATACGACGCCGGCCTTGCGCGCCGGGCACAAATCGCTTCGGCCGTCGCCGATATAGATGCTGGTGCGGCCGGGCTGAAGCAGCGATTCGGCCGAGGCACACTTGCAGTGTGCGGCGGCCACGTCACATTCCGGATGCCGGTGAGGGCAGCGGAGACGCAACCGAGTCCCGCTGTGGACAACGGCATTGGATCGGATGATCACGTCAGCAATGCCAAGCCGCCCGAGAATCCGCCGGATGAAACGGTCGACGCCGTCGCTGAGAATGGCGAACGGAACCTCGAATTGCCGCAGCAGTTGCAGGAGTTCGCCGGCCCCGTCGTCGATGGGTATCGAGTCCAGGAAACGGTCGAGCTCGGCGGCCGTGATGCGCAGCAGGGCAAACTCCTGGGTCAGGCATTCGAATGAGCCGATCCGCCCGGCCTGCCATTCCTGCTCGACACGCTTCCAGGATTCGTCAACGGAAAACTGCTGGATCAGTTCGTCCAGGACATCACAGCGGGTGATGGTCCCGTCAAAGTCGATCCAGACCTGGGCTTTTTCGGCGGGCGGCAACTCGATAATGCCGCCAGGGGATGTTGGCCGTGGATGCACGGCAGCCGTACGAATATGTGTCGCGTTGCTATTCACGAGCGCAGAAGGCTCCTGTTTGTACTGGTCAACTTCAGCCCGGTCAACATCAACAACCGCCGGTTCTGGTACGGATCACTTCAACTCGCGCATACCGGCGCCGCCGCGCGTTGGGCAGCCACGACAGGACTGTAGTGACGCATCATGAACGGTGGATGAATATTCCCGAGGAAGCGGCGGCAGGCGCCCTAACGCCCGGTAGATGCTGGCGATACGCCTTTACGATGACAAATTGCAGTCAGTTGGAACCCCAGCCGGGTTGCAGGATCTGCAGGCCGGCGGGCGCCAAACTCCTCGATCGGAACGTGGGGCGACGGCGCGCGTCGGCGAGTCATCCCTCATGATTCGTCCTTCGTGTGTCGTCCTTCGCTTGCCCGCGCCGCGATCGCCAGTTATGCTCTCGCATGTGAGGAGACTTGGTTTTCTGGAACAAGGCGGTGGTCCTCGTGAAGCGCGCGGCGGCGTTCACGGCACGCGCGTGCATCGACGATTCAGCGGTAAGGCGCTTGTTTGCGCCTGATCGCACCCGTAGCTCAATTGGATAGAGCATCGGTCTTCGGAACCGAGGGTTGCAGGTTCAAGTCCTGCCGGGTGTATTGATCGTAAATCCTGCCGGACGCGTGAATAAGCGTACCTTCCTGTGTCGGGAAGTGCGGCCCAAGAGCCTGTGATTCCTCAGTACATACTGAGGAATACGGATTGGAGACTGCACCATGCCCGACTTTCATGTTCCCAAGATGTCCCATCACAAGGCCAGTGGCCAGGCGATCGTTCGCCTGGACGGTCGCGATTTCTATCTCGGTCCCTGGAAGAGCAAGGCGGCGACCGTCGAGTACGATCGGCTCGTGGGCCGCCCGAAGGCCAGACCGACGGCCTGACCATCACCGAGCTGATCGTTGCATTCTGGACCCACGCCGAGAACTACTACCGCAACACGGACGGTGAGACCACCAGCGAGCTCAGCTGCTACCGGGAGGCGCTCACCCCCCTCCGCCGGTTGTACGGTCACACTCAGGCCGCAGAGTTCGGTCCCCTGGCGCTGAAAGCTGTGCGCCAAGCCATGATCGACGCCGACCTCTGTCGCACAAACATCAACCACCGGATTGGCCGGATCAAGCGGGTGTTCAAGTGGGGTACGGAGAACGAGCTGGTGCCGCCGGAGGTGTTTCACGGGCTTCAGGCGGTGTCCGGGCTGAAGGCTGGCCGGTCCGATGCCCGGGAATCCGTGCCCGTCAGGCCGGTGCCCGACGAACGGGTGGCCGAGGTGCTGCCACTGGTCTCACGACACGTGGCGGCCATGATCCGGCTCCAACAGCTCGCGGGGATCCGCTCGGGCGAGGTGGTCATCCTCCGGGGCATCGACATTGATATGAGTGGCAAGCTGTGGGTTTACCGGCCACCGCGGCACAAGACACGGTACCTGGGGCACGATCGCATCGTCTTCTTCGGGCCCAGGGCTCAAGAGATGCTCAAGCAGTTCTTCAAGCCGGATGTCAACGCCTATCTGTTCTCCCCGGTCGACGCGGAGACCGAGCGCCAGGCGAAGCGGCACCAGCAGCGGAAGACGCCGCTGAACTGCGGCAATTCGCCTGGCACCAACGTCCAGCAGAAGCCGCGGAAGAAGCCGCGGGGGCGCTATGGCGTCGGCAGCTATGCCCGGGCGATCAAGTACGCCTGTGAGCGGCTCTACCCTCTTCCAGAGCGATTCCAGCGGCGCCGTCTGGAGAACGGCAATCTGGAAACAGGTAAGGCGTGGCGAGCCCGCCTGACGCCGGCGGAGAAGGCTGAGATCAAGGCGTGGCGGAAGGCCCACAGCTGGCACCCCCATCAGCTGAGGCACAACGTGGCCACGAATGTACGGAGAGACTACGGGCTGGAGCCCGCTCAGATCATCCTCGGGCACAAGACGCTTTCGGTGACCCAGGTTTACGCCGAGAAGAACATCGAGGCGGCGATGAAAGTCATGAGCGAAGTCGGTTAAAATGATCGCGTCGGGAACAGGCTGGCTGATCACCAGCCTGACGGCCCCGGCGGCGCTGGCGCGCTCACCGTCCGCCACGCCGCCCGGGGCCGGCCCGACACAGAAGGACGGTGAACCATGGCGAAGACAACGGAAGAGCAGCCGGCTCCAGGGCAGAACGACAATGTGCAGCAGATGGCCGACCTATTTCGCAAACTCACAGCCCTCGCAGCGCCTCTGCAACCACCCGCGGAGCCACTCCCGCCTACGTTCGATCGCGGGGCGCTCGTCCGCCGGCTCAAGAACATGCGTTTGGCGGCGGAGGCCTTGCCGCCCGGCCCCAGGCAGGTGTTATGCGCGATCATCGACGAGCAACTCAATGATCTTCAACCCTCTGCCAAAGCGGTTGAGGCACAGCCTGTTGTCCCATCGCAACTGTCGTCCGCCGACAAGGAACAACTGGCGCGGGACCTCAGATACCACTCGAAGTTGTTGATAGGGCTTGCGGAGAATCCGAGGCCAAACGAGCGCCCGGAAGACGACCCGGCTCCAATTCCGGGGGTGGGGAGGCGAGCGATGCAGCGGGCTGGGTGGCTCATCATGCGAGCTGTGTGTGGGGGCCTGATTAGCGCCGCGATCGATCCAAAGAGACTTCCGGCCGACGTACGAGCCATGATGAACAATTACCCCAGCATCAGGCAGCAGGTTCTCCGCTCTGGAAAACACCCGAGCACGGAGCTGGGTTGGGACTGGGGGCTGGTGGCCTGCCGGGTTCCTTTGAATGTCATTGATGGCCTGTCGGACAAATACCCAGAGAAACTGAGCAGCGAACTGACACTCAACAAAGATCGCTATTCCAGCCACGCGGGGCACTGGCTGGGTGCGCCACACAGCTATCGGAAGGCCGCATGGGTCTGCCGGACTGTGGCCAACTTGATATCGCCGCGACGGTCGCGAGAACCGGGCCAGGCTAAGGCTCTGACCCCGCTCCCAGGCATGGTTTCTACAAAAGAGATCCATGTACGCTACCCACTAAACAAAGCGCAGAAGGAACGCCTGCGTAAGAGATTTGAATACTGGCGGGGCCAGAACCCCGGCAAATTCAGTATCATCACGATAACAACCACAAATAAACGAACAGGAAAAGTCTGCCCTCGCGAGGCATACAAGCACCCCGGAGACGTTGTACATCGATTTGCCATGGAGATCTTGGGAGAAGCCGGTGAGGACGCCGGCAGGAC
>JBIOJL010000031.1:0-24994 GCA_044450885.1 Tepidisphaerales bacterium | reverse complement strand
GCCTGATCTCGTCTGGCGGAGAGTGTTCGATTTGTAGTGTGGAGACGATTACACTTATCACATGGACAAGCCGTTGCCGCAGGCGATATCGAGCGTCGAGGAACTTGACGAGTTGCTCAGCCGGCCGACAGCCGGCGCGGTTGAGACGCTACGGCGAATCGCCGGGGATGTCGTTGTTCTGGGCGTCGGTGGGAAGATGGGGCCGACGCTGGCGCGGATGCTGCGGCGGGTGGCGGATGCGGCTGGAACGCCGCGGCGGATCATCGGGGTGGCGCGGTTCAGTAACCCGGAATTGCCGCAGCGGCTGAACGGCTGGGGTGTGGAGGCGCTGGCGGCGGATCTGCTGGATCCGAGGCAGTTGGCACAACTGCCAGATGCACCCAACGTCATCTACATGCCGGCGCTGAAGTTCGGGGCGAGCGGCCAGGCGGGGCGGACGTGGGCGATCAACAGCTTTCTGCCGGGGCTGGTGTGCCAGCGGTATCCGCAGTCGCGGATCGTGGCGTTTTCGACGGGGAATGTGTATGGACTGGTGCCGGTGACGTCGGGCGGGAGCCGGGAAGGCGATGAACTGCGGCCGGTGGGGGAGTATGCGATGAGTTGTCTCGGCCGCGAGCGGGTGTTCGACTATTTCTCGCGCGAGGCGGGGACGCGGGTGGCGCTGGAGCGGCTGTATTACGCGACGGAGATGCGCTACGGTGTCCTGCGGGACATCGCGGAGAAGGTGAAGGCGGGCGAGGCGATCGATGTGTCGATGGGGCACATCAACTGCATCTGGCAGGGGGATGCCAATGCGCGGACGATTCAGTTGCTGGAGCAGGTGCAGAGCCCGGCGGTTGCGGTGAACGTGTCGGGGCCGTGGCTGCTGCGGGTGCGGGAGGTGGCGGAGCGGTTCGGGGAGATGCTGGGGAAACGGCCGGTGATTACCGGGACGGAGGCGGGCGATGCGCTGGTGTGCAATGCGACGCGGTCGCTGGAGTTGTTCGGGCGGCCGGAGGTGGAGGTCGAGATGTTGATGCAGTGGACGGCGGACTGGGTGCGGCGCGGAGGCGAGTCGATCAACAAGCCGACGCATTTTCAGGAGCGCGGGGGGAAATACTGAATTGGATTAACCACGAAGGGCCACGAAGGACCACGAAGAAGAATCTGATGGGAGGTCATGATGGATGCGGAAATACGGGCGGTGTTTAGCAGGGGTGTGGTGATTCCGGCGTCGCCGCTGGCGCTGGATGGCCACCGGCGGTTGGATGAGCGACGCCAGCGGGCGCTGTGGCGGTACTACCTGGCGGCCGGGGCAGGCGGGATCGCGTTGGGGGTACACACGACGCAGTTTGCGATTCGGGATGCGAAGGTCGGGTTGTACGAGCCGCTGCTGTCGCTGGCGCGGGAGGAGTTTGACCGGGCGGCGAAGGCCGGCCGGCCTCCGGTGCGGATCGGCGGGATCATCGGGCCGACGGCGCAGGCGGTGCGGGAGGCGACGCTGCTGCGCGACCGCGGGTTTCATGCGGGGCTGCTGGGGCTGGGGGCGCTGCGGGATGCATCGGACGATGAGTTGATCGCGCACTGCAGGGCGGTGGCGGACATCGTGCCGGTGATGGGGTTCTACCTGCAACCGGCGGCCGGTGGGCGATTGCTGCCACATTCGTTCTGGCGTCGGTTTGCGGAGATCGAGAATGTGGTGGCGATCAAGATCGCGCCGTTCAACCGGTATCAGACGCTGGACGTGGTGCGGGCGGTGGCGGAGTCGGGGCGGGAAGATATCGCGCTCTACACGGGCAATGATGACAACATTATGGCGGATCTGGTGACGCCGTTTCGGGTTGACCGCGGCGGGCGCGCGATCGAGCCGGGGCAACCGCATCTGGTGCCGCCGGCGCCCTCACCGGCGGAATCCGGGAGCGTGCAGACAACGCCAGACACCGCCAGTGAGGGCACTGGCGGCACTTGTTGCGAACATCCGATTGCCGGAGTGATCGAACGGCGGATCGTCGGCGGACTACTCGGGCACTGGGCCGTCTGGACGCGGAGGGCGGTGGAGCAACTGGCGATGTGCCACGGCGCGGGCCCAGAGCAAAGGCACGAAGGCACGGAGGCACGAAGGCACGAAGTGGCGGGAGACGTTTCAAATATCGGCAACGCGAACGCGACATCGGGACTGAGTGAGATTCTGCGGCTTGGCGTGCAGGTGACGGATGCCAATGCGGTGATCTTCGATGCGGCCAACGGTTTTGCGGGGTGCATCGCCGGGATTCATGAGGTGTTGCGACGTCAGCGACTCCTGGAGGGGATCTGGCTTCTGGATGAGCGCGAAGATTTGTCGCCGGGACAGGCCGAGGAGATCGACCGTGTGTACCGCGCGTATCCGCACCTCAACGATGACGCGTTTGTGGCGGAGCATCGGGATGAGTGGCTGAGGGGATGATGGAAGTCAGAGCGGCCGGAGCCAGATGTTGCGGAAGCGGACGGGGCAGCCGTGGCCGGCGAGGAGGATGGGGCCTTTGACGATGGGCTTGGTGTAGGCGGGGAGGATGCGGTGGCCGGTCGGGCCGTGGATTTCCTCATCGTTCTGGACGAGGATGCCGTTGTGGAAAACCGTGACGCGGGCGGGTTTGACGAGTTTGTCGCCGTCGAAGATGGGGGCGGTGAAGGCGATGTCGTAGGTCTCCCATTCGCCGGTCGGGCGCATGGCGTTGACCAGCGGCGGGGTCTGGCCATAGATGGCGCCGGCCATGCCGTCGGCGTAGATCTTCTCATTGTAGGAATCGAAGATCTGGATTTCGTAGAGGCCGTGGAGCATGATGCCGTTGTTGCCCTGGTCGTACCAGGGGCCTTTGAAGTCCTTGGGCGGCATCCACTCGACGTGAAGCTGGAAGCTGCCGAAGCTTTCCTTTGTGGTCATGTTGGTGCCGCCGACGGATTCGATGTAGCCCTCGACGAGCTTGTTGTCGCTGGGATTCCACCGGTCGAGGTTCTTGCCGTCGAAGAGGACGATGGCGTCGGAGGGGATGGGCGCCGGCGCCGGTGCCGGACCGGGATCGACCTTCTTGGGATAGGGCCGGTTGGCGTCGTGGACCCGATAGCCGCACCAGGGGAGCACGGGCGTGTCGTCGTAGCCATACGCGCCGGAGCCATCCTTGGCCTTGACGAGTTCGGCGGCGCGGGCCGTGGGGAGGAACGTGGCGAGGACGAGGAGAGGCACGAAGGCACGGAGGCAGACCCTTCGAGTACTCAGGGCAGGCTCCGGCACGAAGTGAAGAGACGCAGGCAGAAGAGGGCGTTTCATATTCGGACTCCTTGTCAGGAACGGGTCACGATACGTTTCCGAAACCGGGTGCCACGGCCGGAGGATCGCCTTACTTCTCTTTCACCTGGTTCATCATACGCACGCCGTCGTCGGAGACGAGCTTGCGGGTGTTCTTGTCCCAGCGGCGCGTGCGATGGGCCATGGCGTGTTTGCCGTGGCAGTCGGTGCAGAACCTGTAAGGCTCGACGGACTTGCCGGCGAGCAGGGGGGCGTGGGCCGCATCCTTCTCGAGAGCGCCGTTCTTGTGGCAGGCGACACAGGTCGGCTGAATCAGCTCCTTGGCGAAGATGATGTCGGGAGCGGTCAGGCCGTCCTCGTCGGAACTGTGCTTGTCCGATGGGCCATGACAACTCGAACAGGCGACGCCGGCCTTCTGGTGCTGGGCGGCGAGTTTCTCTTCCTGGAAGTTGATGTGGCAGGTGAGGCAGTAGGAATTGTCGGCCGGCTCGACGGCGTGGCGGGTGGTGGGGGTCTTGTTGGCGCCGAGGGAAAGTGCGGCGAAGAGGAGAAGGCACGGAGGCACGAAGGCACGGAGGCACGAAGTAGGGGAGGGCAGGGACACGTTGCGGGGCAAGGGAGGACTCCTTTTCGATGCTGAGGGTGACCAGTGGTCGGTAATCGGTGGTCGGTAATCGGTGGTCGGTGGTCGGTAATCGGTGATCGGGCGGACCGATGACCGATCACCGTTCACCGATCACCCTTCGTCGTCAGACGTTCCTCCAGTCGCGCAGCCACTGGTAGTCGGCGGGGAGGCGGGCCCACATTTCGCGGGCGGCTTGTTCGAGTTCGGCTTTTTCGCCGGCGTCGAGTTCGCGGCGTTCCTTGATGGCGGCGGCGACGTTGTCGACCTGCTGGATGTTGATGAGGCCGGGGATGGGGGCGGTGATCGCGGGGTTGCCGAGGATGTGGCGGATGGTCATTCGGGCGAGTTTGTCGTCTTCCTCGCGATGGGGGCTGTCGAGGGACGAGTCGCCCTTGAAGAGGGAGTTGGAGGCGAAGGGCTTGATGCCGAGAACGCCGATGTCGTGCTTGACGATCGCTTCGAAGACGCTGTCGGTCGGCAGGGTCTTGGAAGCGGCGGTGTAAGGCGTGACGATGACCTGCAGGGTGTCGGGATAGGTCTCGACCATCTTCTTGATCCAGGGGCGGTCGTGGGTGGAGATGCCGGTGAAGCGGGCCTTGCCGGCCTTGCGGGCGGCGTCGAGGGCGGGGATCAGCTCGTCGATTTCGGCCTGGGTGTGGGAGCCGCCTTTTTCGTTGCAGGTGACGCGCCAAAGGTCGACGTAGTCCAGGCCTGCCTGCTTCATGCCGTTGTCGAGAGTCTCCAGGAGCTTGCTGGTCTTGCGGCAACTTTCGTTGCGCATCTCGCCTTCGTACCAGGAGAAGTCGAGGAACATCTTGTCGCGGCGGCCCTTGAGGGCGGCGGCGTAGGCCATGACTTCACCGCCGGTGCAGGCGTCGACGAGGTTGATGCCGCGTTCGAGACAGCGGGAGATGATGTCGTGGCGGTTCTGGGCGAAGCGGGCCCTTTCGTCGCCGGTGGGCTGGCTGTAGCCGGCGTTCTGGCTGCCTTTGATGGCGGTGTCGATGCGCTTCCAGTGTCCGCCCATGCAGACGGCGGAGACCCACATGTTGGTCTTGCCGAGGCGGCGGTATTCCATGTCGGGGTTGTAGCTGCGGGTTTTCTTGATGTCGGCGGCGTCTTCGGCACGGGCGACGACATGCGGCAGGAGGCTGGCGGCGACGGCGATGGCGGCGGCCGCTCCGGTGGTCTGGACGAATTCGCGACGCGTGATCTGGTTGTCGGACATTTCGCATCTCCTGTGTTGGAGGAACCTGTTCGCCGGGCATTGCATGGTTCGTGGCCGGCATGCAATCCGCGATCACCGATCGCGGCTACAGGCCGATCACGACGGACAGACCGCCATCACCGATCGCGGCTACGGCGGCTTGGCGAGGGATTATGCCATCAGGAGATGCATCAGTCCACAGAATTATGGCCGGGGCGGAGTCTGCGGGCGGAATTATTTCTGGTCGGTGCGATTTTCCTCTTGACCTGCGGACAACAGGATGCGAAACTCCGGATATAGCAGGTTGCGTTTGATTTGATCTGGCTGGAACGGAGCAACCGGGTTACGCGAACATGACGGTGATTCGCGCCCCCGTGGCTGGTTCCTGGTGATTTTGAGAGAGACCCAAAGTGTGCATTTCGTTGCAACGGCAGGAAGATAGAGCCGGAACAGGAAATTCTATCGCTTGGTGATTCCGTGTTTTGACAGGCGAAACTGGCCGTCCGGCGGTCGCGCAAGCGGCCGTCAGGGGGTGTTTTTCCGCAGCCGAGAACGCATCCATTTCTCCGGAGAGTCACTCATGTTCCCGAATTGGTTTGGCAGGCGTGTGCGGACGGCCGTTGCGGGCTGTGCAGTCCTGATGATCGGACTGGTTGCCGCCGGAGCCCAGCCCACAACAAATCCCGTCGCGATCAAGCCGACCCAGGTCACCGAAGGGTGCGTCAACGGCGAGTGCCACGCGGGGGTTGTCGGCCGCAAGGTGGCGCACGGGCCGGTGGCGCAGCAGAAGTGCCTGGCCTGCCATAAGTATGATGAGCCGCGGGAACACAAGTTCAAGCTGGTGTCGGAGCAGGGCCAGCTCTGCCGCGACTGCCACAACCTCAAGGAACGCACGGTGGTCCACACGCCGGTGAAACAGGGGACATGCACCGGTTGCCACGATCCGCACGGGTCGGAGTTCCGGGGGATGCTGGTGGCGGATCCGGTCCATGGACTGTGTCTCAAGTGCCACAAGCAGAACTTTGCGGCCAAGAAATTCATCCACGGTCCGGTGAACACCGGGGCGTGCATCCTCTGCCACGAGCCGCACTCATCGTGGCAGCCGAAGCTGCTGACGACGACGCCGGAGAAGCTATGCACCGGATGCCATTCGGAAATGATCCCCAAGGGCGCCCAGGGCCGGCACGTCCATGCGCCGGTGAAGGATGGCACCTGCACCGGGTGCCATGACGCCCATGCCTCGGATGCGAAGTACCAGTTGCGTGACGCCGCGCCGGCCGTGTGCCTGTCGTGCCACAAGGAAATGGCGGCGATGCTGGCGAGCAGCCAGGTGGGGCACGGGGCGACGAAAGAGGGCGCGGCGTGCAGCGGCTGCCACGCGCCGCATTTCTCGGAGCTGCCGAAGCTGCAGAAGTCGGCACAACCGCAGAGTTGCCTTGCCTGCCATAACAAGCCGATGAAGGCGACGGATGGAGCGACGATCGGCGACTTTGCCGCGCTCCTCAAGGATAATCCGGACCACCACGGGCCGATCCGGGAAGGCGCATGCACGGCGTGCCATCAGCCGCATGCCGGCAACAATTTCCGGCTGCTGGCGGCCGAATATCCGCCGGAATTCTACGCCTCTTTCGACATCGAGCGTTATGCCTTGTGCTTCAAGTGCCACATTCCGGACATGGTGCTGCGGCCGGAAGGCAAGGGGCTGACGCAGTTCCGCAACGGCGACGTCAACCTGCACTGGCTGCACGTCAACCGTGAAAAGGGACGGACGTGCCGGGCCTGTCACGAGGTACACGCGTCGAAGAACCCGTTCCACATCCGCGACCAGGTTCCGTTTGGGGTGAAGGGCTGGATGCTGGAGATCGGTTACAAGCAGACGCCGACCGGCGGCACGTGCGCGCCGGGCTGTCACAAGCCGCAGGAGTACAACCACGGCACGGATAAGTTTTCCCTGCCGGCCCCAACCACTCAGAAGGTAATCTATGAACCACCACCCGCAAAGACACCCTCACCGGCACGCTAGGCCATGCGTGTTGCTGATTGTGGCCGCATGTATCGCCTGGGCGAATGCGGCCGCGGCGGTGACGCACCTGAAGCGCGGGACCGAGGCGCCTCCGCTGGCGCTGAAGGACCGTGACGGCGCGGAAGTCTCGTCGGCCAAGCTGCGCGATCACGTGGTGGTGCTGATTTTCGGTGAGCTGTATCACGAGAAGACGCAACAGGCGTGGAAGACCATCCAAGCCGCGCTTGAGGACGATCGTCTCAAAGGCCAGTCGTTCGTGCCGGTGCTGGTGACCGCGGCGGCCAGCCGGCCCGACGACCTCAAGGCATTCACCGGCGGGCGCATTACGCCGCGAATCGCTCAGGACCCCGAGCGGCAGGCATTCGAGGCATTCCGGGTCTCCGCGATGCCGAGCGTGGTCATCATCGACCGCGAAGGTCGCGTGGTGTACGCGGCCGCGGGGCTGGCTCCGCGGCTGGGAGACCTGGTAACCGACGCGGTGCTGTACGGGTGCGGCAAGCTGAGCGCCGAGGCGCTGGATCGATCGCTCAATCCCGCACCGGCGACAATGCCGAGTGAGAACGAGGTTCGCGCGGACCGCATCGCCAGCCTGGCCTCGCAGCTTGCCCGGCGCGGATTGCCGGAACTGGCGGTGGAGAAATATCACGAGGCGCTCGGACTCGACGCCAAACACACGGGCGCCCATCTGGGGCTGGCGACTCTGCTGCTGCGGCAGAAGCACCTGGCCGAGGCGGAGACCGAGTTTCGGGCGGTGCTGACGGCCCAGCCTGATTCGGCGCAGGCGTCGCTGGGTCTGGCGTTCGTGCAGACCTTGCGCGGCGGAGCGGAACTGGAACCGGCGGAGAAGATGGTGCGCGGTCTGCTGGCGCGCAATCCCGCCGAGGCGCGGGCACACTATCTGCTGGGTCTGATCAGCGAGCAACGCAACAAAGCGGACGAGGCGGCGGCGAGCTTCAAGAAGGCGAGCGAGCTGCTTCTGGACCGCGCAGAGCAGGAGTAGATCATGAGCGGCGAGCAGGCGGATCATGACACGGGCGCACCATGCAACCGGGGCCGGCGACGGCTGTACGAGGTCTGCATCGGCGGCATGGCGGTGTTGTCGGCCGGGATGGTCGGATTCCCGATCGTCTCGTTCCTGGCGCGGCCCGAATCGCTGGATTTGAACAAGCCGCTGGAGGTGCCGCTGGATCAGTTGAGTCCGGGCCAGGCGAAATACGCCGAGTACCGCGGCCAGCAGTTGATCCTGCTCACGGATGCCAAGGGGCCGAAGATCTTCAGCACCTCGTGTCCGCATCTGGGGTGCAACGTGGCCTGGGACTCGGGTGACGGCGTGTTCCGCTGCCCGTGCCACGGCGCCATCTTCAACGGCGACGGGCAGGTGATTCGCGGGCCGGTGAGCATGCCGCTGCGAAGCATCCCCTATGAGGTCAAGGACGGCAAGATCGTGGTTTCGATCGAGGTATGACCATGCGTTTGGTTGGATATGTTTTTGACTGGCTGGACCAGCGGTATGGCCTGCGCCCGCTGATCGAGAAGAACGTCACCAGGAAACAGGTGCCCCGGACGTTGAGTTGGGCATCGTGCTTCGGCGGCCTGTCCCTGCTGGTGTTCATGGTCCAGGTGTTCACCGGCATCCTGCTGCTGATGTACTACAAGCCGCATCCGGCCGCGGCCTGGGACAGCGTGACCTTCATCAAGTCCAACGTGCCCATGGGCTGGCTGGTCCAGAGGATCCACGCCGTCGGGGCAAACCTGATGGTGGTGCTGGTGTTCATGCACATGGCCCGCGTGGCGTACTTCAAGATTTTCCGGGCGCCGAGGGAACTGCACTGGATCAGCGGCGTGTTCCTGGCGCTGCTGACGACCGTGATGGCTTTCACGGGATACCTCCTGCCCTGGACGCAACTGAGCTACTGGGGCGCCAAGGTGGGGACCGAAATCCCGGGCGCGGTGCCGGTGATCGGCAGCCAGATCGTCAAATGGGTGCGCCGCGGCGACAGCATCAGCGGGGAAACGCTGGGGTTCTTCTTTGCGGTCCACATCTGGGTGCTGCCGACGGTGATGGTGCTGTTCATGGGCGCCCATTTTGCGATGATCCGCCGAACGGGAATCTCACGCCCGCTGTAAGAGGTACGCAATGAGCGCAGACTACAAGAAGCAATACCGGCCCGACCAACTCGAGCCGTTCTGGCCGAACGAGATCATCAAGATGACGGTGGTCGTGCTCTGCACGCTGGCGGTGATCATGTTCTTCGTGGTGTTGCCGGTCCTTCTGGACGCGGCCGGGATCCACGGCATGCAGCACCACGAGGAGCCGGCGAATCCACGCGGGGCCACGCCGGTGGGCATCAAGCCGGAATGGTATTTCCTGGCGGTCTATCAGTATCTCCGCCTGATGCCGACGAAGTTGTTCGGCATCAGCGGCAAGACGCTGGGGGTCTTGAGCCAGGGCGTGGTGGTGACAATTCTGGTGGCCCTGCCGTTCTGGTATCGCAAGCGAGCGGTCCAGCGGCCGCGCTGGACCTACCGGGCGGCCGTCACGGCCGGGGTGCTGGGTTTTGTCGGATTGACCATCTGGGGCGGCTGGCCGGAGCAGTTGGTGGCGGGCGAGGAACACCTTGCCCCGATCGGCGAATACGTGCAGGCACATCCGCTGTTCTTCATTCTGATCGGGGCGTCGCTGCTGGTGTTCTATGCGCTGATCTGGACGGAGCGGCGGGCGATCCGGCAGGTGCTGGGTGATGCGCCGCAGGAGCCGTGGAAACCGGAGGACCGACACCCATGAGGCATTTGTCATACGTTTTGGTCTGCATGGCGATGTTGACACTCGCCGGGTGGCGGGCGTCGGCTGCTGCCCACGAGGCGGCGCCCGCACCGGCTGCGGCGCCGACAACCGATCCCTTTGCCGACAACGCCTGCGTGGAATGCCACCGCGACCTGCCGGGCCGTTCCAGCGAGATCGTGGATCAGGAATGGAAACATAGCGTACACTACGCCAACAAAGTGGGCTGCGAAGGTTGCCATGGAGGCAACGCGGCGGTTCGCCGGGAGCAGTTCAAGTCGGCCGACGAATTCAAGAAGGCCTCGCACCTGGAGCGAAACCCCGAGTTCCTGCTCCTGCAACGGGAGACCCAGTTCGTCACCACGGCGCGCGGCCGGAGCATTTCCTACCTCTGCGGCAAATGCCACATGTCGATCAAGGAGCACCACCTGGGAAGCCCCCACGGGGAGTTCGGGCAGCCGACGTGCCTTTACTGCCACGGGCAGGGCTCGCATCGGATCGTGCCGGCGACGCTGGACATCATCGACACGCGGCCTCGCGCCGAGGGTGGCCGGTGCAGCATCTGCCACAGGGCGGCGACCATGGAATCAGTGGCGCGGATCAAGAAACTGCTGAGCGATACCGAGGAGAAGATCAAGGCTTCCGGCGAGCAGTACAAGTTTCTCGAGGCCGCCGGCTACAAGAACCTGGAATTGGAGAAGCTGCACCACCATGTCAGCGACGTCCGGACCCAGGTCCGGCAGATGTTCCACAGCTTCAACATGCGTGACATCGCCAGGCTGACCACGGAAGTTGAGGGCGTGACGGATCGCACCACGGCCGCGTTTCAGATCGTGGAGCGGCTGCAGAAGACGCAGCGGGAACAAACCAAGGTTGGGACCGCGGCGGTGGTGTTTCTGCTGGTGTTTGCCGGGTTGCTGGTTTATTACAAGAATGCCTTCCACGCCCACGGTCCGGCGGCTCCGGCGAGCGGGGGCGCGGAACCGGGACCGGGTGTTTCGCAGGCAACCGACAGGAGCCACGGGACTGATACCCGAACGTGAGAATTCGCGGGGCGATCGTCCACTCCACTGCGTATCGCTTCGATGATCGCGGGGGTGGTGGAATGCTCCGCACCGCACGGGAGTGTCGCATGCCGGGCCGATCTTTATGGCGATTCGTGCGTATCGCGCTGGTGTCGGCGGCGTTTTGCGCATTCGCCCCGGCATTGCCCGGCTGCAGTCCGGAGGAAGGGATCGACGCAATCGGCGGTCTGTTTCGATCCGGAGGCGGCTCCGCCAAGCCGGCATCCCGGCCTTCAATCCAAGCCATCGCCAATCAGTCGCCGAAGGACGTGAACCGCCCCCAAGGCCCCACCAATAGCTCGCACAAGCCGTTCGTGGATGGGCGCTGCCGGGAGTGCCATGAAGATCCCAGCGCCGGCAAGAGCATTACGATTCGCGTGGACACGGCCGCATGCCTCAAGTGCCACGTGAAGCTGCTCAACGCATACCCTGTCATGCACGGAGCGGTTGTGGCCCGGGCCTGTCTTTTTTGCCACGAGGGGCACGAATCCGCCGAGCCGTGGTTGCTGAGAAGCCGGGATCAGTCGCTCTGCTTCCAGTGCCACGAGCGCCGGCAACTCACGACCAGCACCGCCGGGCACAAGCTTGACAAAGTCGTCTGCATCAACTGCCACAAGGGTCACGGCGGCGACGAAATCCCCTTCCTCAAGCCCAGCGTGCTCAATCCGGTGATACGGCCGAAATCTCCACCGGAAGATCAGTAAGAAATTTGCGGCCGCGGCGAGATCGGATTACTCTAGCCCGTCCAGGTTCGTTGCTCGGACAGCGCTCGCCATTCTTTGTTGTTTCTGCCGGCCGCCATTGCCGGTTCGGGCGTGGCGGGCGGCAGCGGGCGCGGCGACACCTGATGTGAGGTAAGTCATGTCGGAAACCACAACCCCACCAGAGCAACGTCCAGTCGTCTGGACGAACCCGATAACGCTCATGGGCCTCTTGCTCGTCGCCGCGGGGCTGCTGCTCCTGGTGACCTTCTGGCTCTTCATCGCCCTTTCGCCCAGCGCCGAGAACAACCAGTACCTGGCCATCATCGGCTTCATGATCCTCCCGGGGATCCTGGTCAACGGGTTGATCCTCTGCCCCGTCGGCATGGCGTACCGCCGGTGGCGGCTCAAGCACCACGCGGTGATCAAGCCGATTTCACCGCGACGGGCCGGGATCTTCCTCGGCATCACTTTCTTCCTCATCCTCCCGGTGCTCGGCGTCAGCGGCTACAAGGGATATCACTTCACCGAGTCGGCCGAGTTCTGCGGCACCATCTGCCACAACATGGACCCGCAGTACGCGCGTTACGAACAGTCTCCCCACGCGCGGGTCACCTGCGCCGGCTGCCACATCGGTCCGGGGGCGAGCCCGTTCGTCAAGTCAAAACTCTCGGGGCTGCGGCAGGTATTCAAGACCGCTCTGAACACCTACCCCCGGCCCGTGCCACCGGCGATCACCGAGCTGCGCCCGGCGCGCGACACCTGCGAGCAGTGCCACTGGCCGTCGCACTTCTTCGGCGGACAGCTCAAGAAGATCGCCCACTTCGCCCCGGATGCGGCCAATACCCGCCACGACTATGAAGTGCTCGTCAAGGTCGGCGGGGCCAACGCCCGCCTCGGCCAGGCCGAAGGCATCCACATGCACATGCTCGACCGCATCGAGTATGTCTCGGACGATCACCGGCTGGATCACATTCCCTGGGTGCGCTACAAATATCCGGACGGCACGAAGGTGGTGTTTCGATCCGACGGACAGCCCGCCGCCGCGCCGCCGCCGAACGGCGGGTTGCGCAAGCTCGATTGTATCGACTGCCACAATCTGGTCGGCCACGATTTCCCCTCGCCCGAGCGCGCGGTGGATCATGCCCTGTTTGTGAATCGACTGGACTCGTCGTTGCCCTACATCAAACGGGAGTCGGTCAATGTCCTGGCCCAGCCGTATCAGAGCCGGCCCGAAGGACTGGAGGCCATCGAGAAGGGGCTCCAGGGTTTCTATCGCGACAATTACCCGGAGATCTGGACGAAGAAGCGGGAGAATGTCGACAAGGCCGTGGAGGTGGTGCGAGACATCTACCGCGAAGGGTTCTTCCCCGACATGAAGGTGGACTGGCGCACCTATCCCAATCACATCGGGCACCTGGAGTCGCCCGGCTGCTTCCGGTGCCACGATGGCCTGCACATCGCCGACGACGGGCGCCGCATCTCCTCCGACTGCACCTCGTGCCACACGTTTGAGTACCGGCAGCCCGGCTCGCCCAACACGATCATCGAGAAGAAGTTCGATCACCCGATGAAGATCAACGACGCCTGGCCCGGCCTGGGGCCCCACGAGAACATGCTCTGCACCGACTGCCATGACGGCGGCCTGGGCGCGATCGGCTGGCGCGATACCAAGGGTATGTATACCTGTGGCGATTGCCATCCCAGCGGGCGGTGGCTGCGCATGCAGAAGACCCTGCGGATTCGCGAGGCGGCGGCCACGCGGCCGTCGGCGACGCCGGCGAGGCAGGTCGTGCCGGCGGCGCCGCACGGGAGTCAATGATCGTTTGTAGTACCGCCTTCAGGCGGTCCGAAAGACCGCCTGAAGGCGGTACTACGAACTGGTTCTACTTCACTTCCCAACGCTCTTTCGCGAGCCACTCGCGGATCACCTTCTCCGCGGGCTTGCCTTCGGGGGTGTAGCCGCGGTTGGTCGGTCCGCCATCGCCGGGAGGCCATTCCCAGATCATGAAGCCGCCGAACTCGGGCACGCCGTACCAGCTCTGGAAGAACCCTTCCCACAGCCGCTTCTGCAGGTCCAGGTCGAGCGGAACCGTATCCTGGGTGTAGTCCCAGGGTTCCTTGGCCGCATTCGCCTGGCTGCACCAGCCAACCTCGGTGAAGAAAATGGGCTTGCCGATCTGTTTCTGGAAATCGAGCAGCTTGTTCTTGTACTTGACCCAGTTGTTCTGGATCTGGCCGACGCTGACCTTGTTGTCTTCGCCGAGCGTGTAGTAGCTGTTCATGGAGGCGAAATCGAGCCACTGCCAGAACTTGACTTCCTTGTAGTGGTCCCAGTTGGCGGAGTAGGTCAGCATCCCCTTGAAGGTCTTGCGGACCACGCCGATGGATTTCTCCCACTGCTCGGCCTGGTCTTCGGTGCTGACGAGTTCCGAGCCGATGACGAGCACGTCGACGCCGTGCGATTCGGCGACCCAGGAGAAATGGTGGAGCATGGCACGGTAGCTTTCCCACCAGGCGCTCCAGTCGTCGGGGCGGATCGTTCCCCGCCATTCGCTATAGGTGCGCGGGCGGTCGAGCAACACGATGGGCATGAGCATGACGCGCAGTTTCTTGCTCTTGGCGTAATCGACCAGGCTGCCGAGCTGGTCGGGCGTGGGCATCAGCCGCATGTCGAGGTAGATGGTGGTGGATCCGGCGTTTTCCTGGTGGGCGTCGACGACGAAGAACACCGAGTCGGCGCCGAGGTCGGCGATTTCGTCGATCGACTTGCGGTACTCGGTCTCGATCCAGTCGTTGCGCTGAACCTGCATGGCCGCCCCGCGCATCGGCAGCCCGATGGCCCGCTCGCCCCTGGATGCCGGGGGCGGCTGGCGGACGTGGGACTTCCAATCGTTGGGCAGGGGCGGCCCGTCGCCGGCCGTGGAGAAAGCGCAGCCCAGGGCGATGGCGAGGTAGACGACGATGGTGGTGATGAGTAATCCGCGGAACATAGTGAATGCCATGTGTCAGCCGCGGGGGATGATAGTGCGGGTCCTTGCGGAAACCAAGGACCGAAACCACGTGACCAGGAATCCGGGAGGGCCGTGCTTCTGCACGGCCGGGAGTGGTCGCCCCGCAAAGCGGCCGCAGAGGACTGCGGCCCTCCCGGAAAGATGGTCGCGCCCGGACCAAAAGCACGTAGCACGTCGCATGTACCGACTTGACAGGGGAGCGGCCCCACCTACCATCGACGACATCCATGATCGTTGCCGGTAACCCTTCCATTCACGCCGCGCCCGTGCCGGCGCTGGGTGGCGCTTCGCCGCGGCGCTTTTCATGGCTCGCGGCGGCGGCGCTGGCCCTGCTGGTGTCGGGCATTCCGGCGATCTGGCCGGGTGACGGCGTCTGGCTCTGGGATGAGCCGATGGAGTTCGCGGTGGCCTTGAAGGCCAACCAGGAACACCGTCTGGCGCATTGCGGGCTTTCCGGGAGTTTCCCGGTCCCATTCGGCGCGCTGGGGATACATCTGTATCAACTCTGGCTGGTGTTCACGCACAATCCCAAGACGCTGGTGGTGTTGCACGCGCTCACCTGCACCGTTCCGACGGCGATCGCCCTGTTGTGGATGGCGCGGACGCTGCGTCTGAATCCCTGGTTTGCGGTCGCGATTCTGATCGGACCGCACATCTGGTTTGAGGCCAGGCGCCTCTGGCAGCCCACGTTCTGTGTCCCGCTGGGATGCATGGCCATCGCGGCACACGCGTCCTTCGTGCGCGGCGGGTCAGGCCGTTCGTTGCTCCTGGCCATCGCCTGCGCCATCGCGCCGCTGTTCATACACTTGCAGGCGATTCCGCTCTCGGCGGCGGTTCTGGGGCATCTGGTCCTGCGGCACCGCGCCGCGCTGTGGCGCCATCATCTTGGGATCGCGGCAATTGTCGTGTGCTTTGCCACATTGCAGGGACCCTATGTCGTCGGGGCGTGCGCGCTGATCCTGTGGCAATGCGTGTCGTTCATCCGCACCGGGCACAACAGCAACACGCCACTGGCCGAGGCGTGGCGGGGGCCTTTCTTGTCGGGCCGGATCTTCAGCGGTTGGGACGGGGCCGGGGCTGACGGCACGCGGGAGACGATCCTGCGCGTGCTGGCCAGCGGGGCGATGGCGCTGGTGTGGATGGGCATCGCTCTGGCGGTGGGGACGTGGATCGCGCGCTGGCGGAGGACTGCCGACATCGAGACACCGGCTGACGGGCAGAAGATGTCACTGGACGGAGTGCGTGGGACGATGCTGTCGGTGTGCGCCGCCGGCGTCGGCATTCACCTGGCGATGTGCGTTACCGCCAGGCTGTCGACGGTACACCACTACTTCTTCGGCACGTTCGGGATGTATGTCCTGCTCGCCTGGTTTGCCCTGGATGCGCTGCCGCGCTGGTGGCTGCAGGCGGGGATCATCGCCGTGCAGGGGCTGGCTTCGGCGGCGCTCACGGGAGGGTGGATGCTGCGGACCCACATCGATGGCTGGATGCCGGGGTTTTCACCGTCGATCGGCGAGCAGGTCGCACTGGTGCGGCAACTCGATCGGTACTCGGACGAGGCGGCGTATACCGAGGTGGCCAGCTACATGGAACGGCCGAACCGGCCGAACGTGCTGCGGTGTTTGCGGAAGTTGATGGGAAGCGCATCGCCGCCGGCAGGCCGCGTTTACAGCGGCCGCCTGTTCATCCGCTTCCGCCGCAATGCCGATGGGAAGCCGACGAACCGCATCGAGCTCGTGGAGACGGAGACGGCCCCGCCGGGTGCCGAGCGCACGTCCCTGGTACCCGAGCCATAATGACGCCCCCCGTGAACGCGGGTGCCGGGAGGGCCGCAGTCCCTTGCGGCCGGTTCGCGGGGCGACCACTCCCGGCCGTGCAGGAGCACGGCCCTCCCGGATTTGTGGTCACACCCGGGAACCCCGAAATCCCAAGTCGCAGCAACCAATCCCGCCCACGCGCATGTCATTTCCTGTGGATTGACGTCCCATACTATTGGCGGCATAGTAGACTCGCATGCGCCAGGGTCACGGAGGATTTGTGAGTTCGGAAAAAATTGCGGGGAACCTTTCTCGCCAGACAGCGTCCATGAATATGTCGAGCCTGTCAGGAGCCAACCTCGAGACGGACAGCCCGGAAACAACGGCCGGGGAATCGCACCGTCGCGAACTGGAACTGCTCCACAAGGCTCAGAATGGAGACCGCCCGGCCTACGGCCAGCTTGTGCTGGCCTACCAGGACCGCCTGTTCAATGCGATCCTGCGAATGGTCGGCGACCGCGAAGAGGCGCGCGATCTCACGCAGGAAGCGTTCACGCGTGGCCTGGCCAAGCTGGACAGCTTCCGCAGTGAGGCCTCGCCGTACACCTGGCTCTTCCGCATCTCGCTGAATCTGGCGATCAGCCGGTTGCGAAAGGTGCAGCGGAAGCGGGTGTTCTCGCTGTCCGATCCGTCGGCCGGCGGCTCCGGAGATGACCAGGCATCGGGCCTGCTCGACCGGCTGGCATCGCCGGCGGTTCCCGATCCGGCCCAGGCGGCCGAGAACCGGGAACGCGACGAGCAGGTGCTGGCGGCCCTCGGGCGTCTGGACGCCGAGTACCGCGCGGTGCTGGTCATGCGGGACATTGAAGGGTTCGAATACCAGGAGATGGCCGAGGTTCTCGGCCTTCCGATGGGAACCCTGAAAAGCCGGCTGTTTCGCGCACGTCTTGCTCTTCGCGACGAGTTGCAGGAGTACCTCGGCGGAAACGGCCGACGATAGGAATCCTAGAACCCGGACGCGTATTGCTATGCCCCAGAACTACGATGACATCCAGGCACAACTGGCCGCCTACATCGACGGCGCGCTGCCCCCCGAGCAGCACGCTGAGATCGAGAAACACCTGGCGGCCAACCCCTCGCACCAAGCGATGCTCGGCGAGCTGATGACCCACAAACGGGTCCTGCGGGCCTTGCCCCGCGTCAAGGCGCCGGCCGACCTCAGCGAAGAACTGCTGACGCAACTGGAACGGGAACAACTACTGGGCGAGCCGGTGCTCGGCGAGCACCGGCCCCTTATTTTGCGCCTCTTCGGCGGCGCGGGCCTGGCCGCCGCTGCGGCCCTTCTGCTCATGATCGGGCTGGTTGTGGCGGTCTACAAGATCCTGCCCGGCCGGCCGCCCATCGCGGTGGTGGCGCCGGCACGCGACGAAAGCGGACCGAAAGCGCCCGCGGCGGGGTCGAACGAGGTCGTCCCTTCGAATATCTCGGAGATTCGCAAGTCCGGCGTTGTCGTGGATGCCGCGCCTCCCGCGCCC
This sequence comes from Tepidisphaerales bacterium, assembly GCA_044450885.1. GTDB lineage: Bacteria > Planctomycetota > Phycisphaerae > Tepidisphaerales > Tepidisphaeraceae > JANYKD01. The sequence continues at coordinate 7,024 of JBIOJL010000031.1, read as the reverse complement.
GTTGCCGCCAAGGCGCTGGCGAGCGACGCCACTGTGATGCTCAGGGCCGGCGAGTCCGAGAAGCTTTCGCTGACGCCTTCAGCCCAGAGTATCGAGCAGTTGACGCTCGCGGTTACGGCTCCCGATGTGGACCAGGCGAATGGCGAGGTGCTCAAGTTCCTTACCGACAACAACATCGCCTGGGCGGTGGGCACGGATGCCGACGCCGGCGGTTTCCGCAATCTCAACTATCCGCGCGTCGCCGCCCTCACCGAGTCGGCCAGAATTCGGGAGTACTCGCGGGCCATCGCGGAGGAAGACAAGGTCTCCGAGCCGGCCAGGCCGACGCCTTCGCCAGCCGACGGCGGCCTTGCTCGTGGCGGCGGCGCCGGCCGCGGTGGTGGCGGTGGCGGATTTGGTGGCGCCATGACGGGCGGTTCGTTTGCGGCCAAGGGCCCGGCACACGCCGATGATCCCGCCAGCCAGGCCGCCTTGGCTCCGTCCAACCCCCGTGAGAACCCAGGTGGGGCTCCCGCCATGGGCACGCGGCAATCGCAGAACGGCGCAATTGCCGCCGCCATCGCGCTACAGAAGGACGTGGTTGATGCGAAGGCGAAGGACGGCCGGTTCGAGGGATACACGAACGCCTTGGCCGACGCCAACAACCGCACGATCCTTGCCCGCCGGCTCAACGCTGCGCAGGTCGAGCATCTGGCCATGGTGCTGGAGCGGCCGGCCGAGGGTCTGGCATCAATCGTTGTCCGGGAAGCCTCCGACAATCCGGCCGGGTCCGTTCTGCGCGGACGCCAGGATCGCTATGCCGCACCCGCAGAACGTGCAAGCGATTCCAAGCTGCTAACCGATGAACTTGCCAAGGCCGATCAGGACAAGACCAAGGGCGCAGTCGATGGCCTTGCTGCAAAGCAGGAACTGGTCGCGCGCAGCGCGTTGCGGCCGGCCGCCAAACCCGCCGCGCTCGGGGCGCCGGCGACTCAGCCGGAACGACGCGCCCAATCCGACTGGCTCGATGACGCGGTTCGCTCTAAGCGACAGATCGATCCGGCCCAGCAGAGCTTCCAGATGTTCGCCGAGCGCCCGACAACGCGCCCGGCCGTGCAGGGCGTCCAGGCGCTCGCCGACCATCCGACGACACGCCCGGCCGATCAGGAACTGTATGACGTGCTCATCGTCCTCTCGTCCGCGCCCGTTCCCTCGGCGGCGGTGAATGCGCCGCCGGCCGCCGCGGCCAGTCCCGTGCCGGCAACGGCTCCCGCATCGCGGCCAGTGCCCGATGCCAAACGAGAATAATCGTTGGCTTCACACGCCCGTATGCTGCGTCACCAGACGTTCCCGGTTGGTGAGGCTGCGCAGCCGGTTGATCGCGGAAAGATACGCCAATGCTGACGCTTCGAGGATGTCGGTCGAGAGGCCGCGCCCGCGCACCCGCTTGCCGCTGTGGTCGAGCTCGATCTGCACCTCGCCCATGGCTTCCTTGCCTTTGGTGACCGCGCGGATGCGGTAGTCGGTCAGGCGGCTTTCGATCTGGGTGATCTTCTGGATGGCCGAGTACATGGCGTCGACCGGGCCGTCGCCGATGGCCAGACCCTGGCGGATTTCGCCGTTGGTGTCGCGCAGGGTGACCGTGGCCGAGGCACTGGTCTGGGACTCGGGCATGGTGATCGAGTCGGCCGTGACGTGCAGGCCGCACAACTCGAACACGCCGCGGCTGATCTTGAGCTGGTCGTCGATCAGGGCCTCGATGTCCTCGTCGAAAACTTCCTTCTTCTTGTCGGCCAGCGCCTTGAACTTCACGAACGTGGCCTCGATCTGTTCGTCGCTGGCCTGGTAGCCGAGCTGCAGCACGCGGTCCTTGAAGGCATGCCGCCCCGAGTGCTTGCCCAGCACCAGCGAGTTCTTGGAGATGCCGACCGTGGTCGGGTCCATGATCTCGTAGGTTTCGCGGTACTTGAGCACGCCGTCCTGGTGGATGCCGGATTCGTGGGCGAAGGCGTTCTCGCCGACGATCGCTTTGTTGCGCTGCACGACCAGGCCGGTGAGGTTGCTGACCATGCGGCTGGTGGAATAGATCTTGGTGGCATCGAGGCGGGTGCCGATCTTGAAGAAGTCGGCCCGCGTGCGCAGCGCCATGACGATCTCTTCGAGCGCTGCGTTGCCCGCCCGTTCGCCGATGCCGTTGATCGTACATTCGATCTGGCGGGCACCGTTCTCGACGGCCGACAGGCTGTTGGCGACGGCCATGCCCAGGTCGTCATGGCAGTGCGACGAGAGGATGATCCCCCGCTCCCTGATGATGGGCAGTTTGCGGATCAGGTGCGCGAAGATCTCCCCGTAGCTCCTGGGCGTGGCGTAGCCGACGGTGTCGGGCAGATTGATCGTCGTCGCCCCGGCTTCGATGGCCGCCTGGGTGATTTCCTCGAGGAACTCGAACTCCGTGCGGCTGGCGTCCTCGGGCGAGAATTCCACGTCCTTGGTGTATGCCAGGGCCTGTTTGATGGCCTCGACGCTGATGCGGATGATCTCCTCCTTGCCCTTGCGCAGCTTGTGGTCGCGGTGGATCTTCGATGTGGCGCAGAACACATGCACCCGGCCATGTTTTGCCGGGCGAATGGCCTCGCCGGCGCGTTCGATGTCCTTGGGCGTGGCCCGGGCCAGGCCGCAGACGATGCTCTTCTGGACGATTTCGGAGATGGCCTTGACCGACTCGAAGTCGCCTTGCGACGAGATGGGAAAACCCGCCTCGATGATGTCCACGCCGAGCGATTCGAGCTGCCGCGCGATCTCCAGTTTCTCGTGGAGATTCAGCGTGGCCCCGGGGGACTGCTCGCCATCGCGGAGGGTGGTGTCGAAGATGCGTACGGTTTCCATAACTGCTCCTCTTGCTCCGTCACCGTTGGCTTGCTGGGTGACCGGTAGGACAGACATTCTTGTCTGTCGTTTCGGCGGGGCAGGCATTCCTGCCTCGGTGGGACAGGCATTCCTGCCTGTCGTACGACAGACATTCTTGTCTGTCGTTCTGTCGTTTCGCCCAACGCGCGACCTGTGACGGTGTACTCTAAATGTCGGCCGGGATTCTATCTCCCAGCGCCATAAAACAAAAAACCCCTGCGATATCGACCGCAGGGGCATCAACTCCGATTTTGGAGCCCTGCGATCACGCGCGCACAAGAAGCAGCCCGGTAAGGGCCAGTTCCAGCCGGACGTTTCGCGGGGCCAACTGCATAGTGAAACAATTAAAGCACTCAAGCATGTCCATGTCAACCTCCTTTCATCGGATCCATCATGAAGCAGCTTTCGTGGCTTGTTGTTGTTATGCTTGCCCTCTCACCCGCCGCACGCGCTGGGGAACCCGCATCCCGCATCCCAGCACCCGCGTCCCGCCCGGCCGACAGGCCTGTTCCCGACAGACTCTCCATCACCGAGCACGAACTCACACTTGGCGGACAGGTTCTCCGCTACCGCGCCACCGCCGGGTATCTCACGACCCGGGATGACGCCGGCAAGGAGAAAGCCCACTTCTTCCACGTCGCCTACGAGAAACTCGACGAGCCCGACCCGTCCAGACGCCCCATCACTTTCCTCTTCAACGGCGGACCCGGTGCCGCTTCCGTGTGGCTCCATGTCGGTGCCGTCGGCCCCAAACGCGTGGCGATGAAGGATGATGAAGGCCACCCGCCCGTTCCACCCTACCGCCTGGTCGACAACGCCTTCACCTGGCTCGATCTCACCGACCTCGTCTTCATCGACCCCGTCAACACCGGCTACAGCCGCCCGGCGCCGGGCGAGAATCCGCAGCAGTTTTTCGGCCTGCGCGAGGACATCTCCGCCGTCGCCGACTTCATCCGCCTCTACATCACGCGGCAGAAACGCTGGCTCTCCCCGACCTTCATCGCCGGCGAAAGCTACGGCACGACGCGCGCGGCCGGCCTCTCCGTGTATCTCGCCGACCGCCACGGCATCGCCCCCAGCGGCATCATCCTCATCTCCACGGTACTGAACTTCCAGACGCTCAACGCCAGCGACGCCAACGAGACGCCGTTCCCGCTCTACATCCCCAGCTACACCGCCATCGCCCACTACCACAAGAAACTTGACGCCGAACTGCAGAAGGACCTGCCCGCCGCGCTCAAGGCGTCCGAGGCTTTCGCCACCGCGGAATATGCCCCGGCGCTGGCCCGTGGCTCATCCCTGCCGGCCGAGCAGCGCAAGGCGGTCGTCGCCAAGCTCGCCCGCTTCACCGGCCTGCCGGCCGCCTGGCTCGACCGCAACGACCTCAAGATCACCACCGCCGAGTTCCGCAAGCAGCTTCTCACCGAAGACCGCCGCATCATCGGCCGCTACGACGCCCGCATCACCGGATTCGATCCGCGTCCCAATTCCCCGATGTCCGAGTACGATCCCTCTCTCACCGGCTATATGCCCGCCTACAGCGCCACCTTCAACGACTACGTCCGCCGCACGCTCGGATACGAGAACGACCTGCCCTACGATATCTTCGGCAACGTCGGCCAGTGGAAGATGAACGAGAGCGGCTACACCAATGTCGCCGACGACTTGCAGCGAGCCATGATCCACCTGCCCCACCTCAAGGTGCTGGTCGCCGCCGGCTGGTACGACCTGGCCACCCCGTATTTCGCGGCCGACTACACCGTGAACCACATGACCGTCGGCCCGGACCTGCGGGCCAACATCACCCAGGCGTACTACCCCGGCGGCCACATGATGTACCACAACCTCGCTGCGCTGGAGCAACTAAAAAAGGACGTCCGGGCGTTCATCGGCCAGCCGGGCAAGTAAGGAGAGATCCGCGCATTTCCTGAACCCCGAACCCTGAACCCAAGCCTCGTCGGAGAAAAAGAGAAGCCGGGACTGCGGGCGTGAGAGTCAGTCCCGGCTCTGGAGGGCAATGTGTAACAAGTCTGGCCAGAGAGCCGCACGAAGCAGTCAGTCTGTTCACATCATTTTGCTGGCCTTTCCAATGGGTCCGACACAGACGTGTTTCGCCATCAGTTCGTTCGCGGAAACAGATGACACGGGGAAGATTAACTGGCCGAATGGGCGGATGCAACAGAAAAATGACAATTGTTTTCGCCGGGCGTGCCCAGAATTCCGGGAAACGTTTCTGGACGCCAGAATCTCGTGGCATGGGCGTCTCGCCCATGCTGTCGGTACTCCGACACATCTTCCGGGAAACCGCATTTCGTAGCACAGGCGTCTCGCCTGCGTCGTGTCGGTATTCTGGCACTCTGTCGTTGCCCGGGAAAATGGTCGCGCCCTTTTCGTCGAGGTTCCAGCCCTTCCACCGTGCGGGCGGTTCAGTACACGACCATTTCACCTATTTCCGACAAATCCTATAGGGAGGTAGTTGAACCGGGGCAACGCCCAAGCATCTCATCAGCGACAAGGGTTCCCAATTCTGGTGCGATGGGTTCAAAGAATGGTGCCGGGACAACGGGATCAAACCGCGGTTCGGGGCCATCGGCCGGCATGGCAGCATCGCCGTCACGGAACGGCTGATCCTCACGCTCAAGCAGGGCATCGGCCGGTTCCTGCTGGTGCCGTTGTGGCGTGAGAGGTTCCAGTCCACACTCGGGCATCTGGCCGCGTGGTACAACGAGCATCGGCCGCACGCGTCGCTGGACGGCAGAACCCCCGACGAGGTCTACCATCGCAGGCGGCCTGCCAATCTTCAGCCGCGCTTCGAGCCGCGTCCGCGCTGGCCCCGGGCTTCCGCGTGCGCCAAACCGGTGACGCTGGTCCGGGGCGCGCCCGGCGTGCGGTTGAAGATCGAGGTTCACTACGTCGGTGGCCATCGAAATCTGCCTGTCGTCACCTTGAAGCGCGCCGCGTGAGACACTTGCGACCGCCTTTCCGGATGTTTGCAGCGCTTGCGGTGCATGCCGACGTGCCAATTCGACTACATTCAAGCGATAATTCGCGCCTTTTCTGAATCGTCTTCATGTCAACGTGCCTTCCGTGTCGTCATCTTGGCCTCAGAAACGCTGCCAAAAACTCGGTGGACCAGCACACCTCCTGGGCGCTCAATTCCACCGCACAGAACCCTGTTTCCCGCCGCCCAAAACTCGGTGGACCAGCACACCACGCGGGTACCGAGATCTTTCAGGTCTGCCGAAAGGACACTAGCCATAGGCGAAGCCGGCCACGGCCGTGTTGCTGTGCAGTTCTCAAAGAGCAGCCCAGTGCGGCTATGCGGCTATTCAAGTTCGCCGCCGTCGTTCGGCCCAGCGTCCGATTTCACTTGGATTGGTGTCCTTCGCCATAGCGTCGGATGCGGAACCTCTCCATGGACCGTGTAACATTTGCCGGCGACGGCGAATCCTGCCTTCCCCGCTTGGAATAAATCGCGTGCGCCTGGCGAGTGCCACTGTTTGACGCCTCGCAGTGTTGTCTCAAGCAATTGCCCCTGAAGGGTTCGCCGCATTGCGGCATACACACTCCTAAGTTCCTTTGGGGCGGAATAGGATTGCGTTAGAGCATCGTCCCAATAGACGCTCATGGTGTGCAATCGCCCCACCCCAAACCAGCGAATCCCATCTTCCTCGAAGTTCGGACACATGATCATCGAGATGCATGGGCCACCCCTAGCCTCGTCAATGAAGAACCGACCCGCATTCAAACCCGTACGTTGTTCCCTCAAATACAGAGGCCTTCTGGAAAAGGCATCGCCAATCATAAAGACGCGCCGTGTCGCGGTCAGTATTTCCTTTCTTACCGGCCCGCTCAGGGAGTCGTAGCAGGAGCAGTGATTCTCGTCGTAACTGCGGTCCACGGCAAATCGAACATGGTGTTCGTGCAAGATCGTTTGAAGGAGTGGCCACCACTCATCGTCCGTTGCGCTAAACATGAATTCAGGCATATTACCTCACCTCTTCAAAGTGCGACGGGATACCCGTGCGATTGTATTGTGCTTGCTTGAGCAACTCGCGCTTCACGGGGACCCGGATAAGGGGTCAAAGCAGATTTCATCGTTGGACCCGGATAAGGGGTCAAAGCAGATTTCATCGTT
>JBIOJL010000030.1:0-25614 GCA_044450885.1 Tepidisphaerales bacterium | reverse complement strand
GGAGACACTCTGACAACGGGCGCGACCATTCTTCCGGGAGGGCCGCAGTCCTCTGCGGCCGTTTCGCGGCGCGACCATTCCGGCCGTGCGGAAGCACGGCCCTCCCGAATCTGTGGGCACGCCCCTGACAACACGGATCGAACTTGCGCGTAACTTCGGAAGACTATTTTCTATACAGCGTCTCTAATCAATGAGGTATCCATGCAACTACGTCACACCTGGCTCGCATTCGCGGCCTCGGCCCTTATGGCCGCCCTCACCGTCCGCGCGGAAGTGAAGATCACCGTCGATCGCAATGAAGGCGACAAGGCCACCGCCGCGTTCAAATTCGAGCATGTCCCCGCGCACGTGGCTGGCAACGCGGCCGCCAAGGCGACATTCACCATCGTGGACGGCACCCGTGACGAAAACGGCGGCGATCTGGACAAGCTCCACGACGGCAAGTTCCCCACCGAAGAGGACCAGCCGGCGGAGAACTTCTTCTTCAACGCCGGAACGGCCGGCGGCCGCCTTGCCGTGGACCTCGGCGGCATCATCAGTATCAAACAGATCAACACCTACTCCTGGCATCCCGACACGCGCGGGCCGCAGGTGTACAAGCTCTACGCCAGCGATGGCTCGGCCGCCGGCTTCAACGCCCGGCCCAAGACGGGCACCGACCCGGAGAAGGCCGGCTGGAAGCTGGTCGCATCGGTCGACACCCGCCCCAAGAACGGCGGTCCTGGCGGACAATACGGCGTGAGCATCGCCGACCCCGCCGGTGCAATCGGCAAGTACCGCCACCTGCTGTTTGACATGTCGCGCACCGAATCCGACGACGACTTCGGCAATACGTTCTACAGCGAGATCAACGTGATCGACGCCGCCGCGCCCGCGGCCGCCGGAACAGACCCCGCGCCGGCGGTTGGCGGCATTCTGACGAGCAACATCGACGGCAAGTACGAGATTGTGACGGACTACACCGAGACGCCGGAACTCAAGGAGTGGATCGAGACGAAACTCCAGCCGGCGATGATGAAGTGGTATCCGATGATCGTGGAAATGCTGCCCAGCGACGGCTACTCGGCGCCGAAACGATTCACCGTCGTCTTCAAGAAGAACGGGCGGGGCGTGGCCGCCACCGGCGGAACGCGCGTGACCTGCGACTACCCCTGGTTCTCGAAGAATCTCCAGGGCGAAGCGGTCGGCGCGGTCATCCACGAACAAGTCCATGTGGTCCAGCAGTATCGCGGCCGGGGCAACCCCGGCTGGCTGGTGGAAGGAATCGCCGACTACATCCGCTGGTTCAAGTACGAACCGGTCCCCGCCGGCACGCGCCCCAGGAATCCGGATCGCGCCAAGTACACCGACAGCTACCGCACCACGGCGGGCTTCCTCAACTACGTTGTCACGACCCACGACAAGGAAATCGTCAAGAAGCTCAACGCCGCCATGCGCCAGGGCAAGTACAAACCGGAAGTCTGGAAGGAATACACCGGCAAGACCGTCGATGAGCTGTGGGATCTTTACGTGAAAACGCTGAAGCCGCAATAATGCATGCAGCCGGAATGACTTCCCGGGTCGTTCGGCCGGGTGCCACGGCTTGTCTACCGCAAGCCGTGCTTCGCGGTTACGTTCGTAGTACCGCCTTCAGGCGGCTCTTCAGACCGCCTGAAGGCGGTACTACGAACAAGCCGTGGCACCCGAGTTCGGGAAGTTACTCCGGCGGCATTCCTAACGCCCTGACTGCCATGCAATGAGTGAAACCCCAACACGCCCGGACCGAACGCCCCTCGTGCAGCCGGGCCAGATGCAGCACATGGCCGCCGACATGACGGCCATCTTCGCCGCCGATGTCACGCTGGCCCAGGCGCAGGCAAAGCTCGCCGAAGTTGGCCAGTGGCTCCCCATGGACGGGCGGCCCGATCTGCCGCTCGGTCGCCTCGCGGAGGAAAACTCCACTGGACCTTTGCGCCTGGGTTACGGTGCGTGGCGCGACCTCCTGTTGGGCGTCCAGTTCACCAACGGCCGCGGCCAGTTCATCTCCGCCGGCGGCATCACCATGAAGAACGTCGCCGGCTACGACCTGACCAAGTTCATGGTCGGACAACATGGTGTCTTCGGGCGGATCGTCACGCTGGCCACGCGAACCTACCGGCGGCCGGCCGGAGCGATCCACGCAACCTACCCGGCCGCGACCAGCATCCTTGAGAAACTCCTGCCGACAGCCCTCCGGCCGCAGTGGGCCATGCTGACGAACGCGGCCGGACCAGGCTTGGGGTGGCATGGGCAAGTACGCTTGCCCATGCCACCCAATGAAATAACGACGCAAGCGGCTCCCGCACCACCGCCAACGAACAACCATCTCGTGCTCGGATACATCGGCGATGATGCGGCGCTGGATTACTACGAGCGGGAGTTGTCATCGACCGATCCCGCGACGATCACCCGCCAGCCGCTCGATGCGGACATCGCGCTGCGCGACAGACCCTGGTGCGGCGGGCCAGGGAACGATGCGAACGTGGTCCGCGTGTCCATCGCCCCCAGCCACATCGCCGCGTTTGTGAGTGCGGTACAACCCGCGCATTTCGCCGCCGACCCGGCCTTCGGCGTCATCCGGCTGTTTGACACTCCGATCGTTCGCATCATCCCCCTGCTGCCGCAGTTTGCCGCTCGGGCCACGAGCTACGACGGGCGAAGACTGGTCAACTACAATATCTCATCGGAAGAGCAGGCGCTGCTGCAGCGCCTGAAGACCGCCTTCGACCCCGATGGCCGCCTGACGCCCCTGGAGTTCGCCCGATGACCCCGCCGCACACGCCATCCACGCCCGAGGCAATCCGCGCGATCCTGCCCGCGTGCGTCCACTGCGGCCTCTGTCTGCCGGCGTGTCCAACCTACACCGTCACCCTGCACGAGGCCGACTCGCCGCGCGGCCGGCTGCAACTCATGCTCGGCCTGTCCACAGGCGAGATCGATCTGACGCCGTCCGTCCAGAAACACCTCGACCTCTGCCTCGACTGCCGCGGTTGCGAGACCATCTGCCCCTCGGGCGTCAGGTATCACCACTACCTCGAAGACACGCGCGACACGCTCGTTCCCGTTACCCCGCCAACTTCGTCGCAACAGTTCGTCCGCTGGCTGTCGCTCAACATCCTGACCCACCCGGCGCGTCTCAAACTTGCCCTGCTCCCCGCGCGCCTGCTTCAGAAGCTCGGCGTCTATGGTCCTCTCCGCAAGCTGGTACGCAGAATGCTGCCAGCTTCCCTGGCCAAGATGGAGCAGATGCTCCCGCCCGCCGGCCCGATCTGGGCGAGATCGTTGCCGGCCGTCACGGAACCACGAACAGCCAACCCACGGCCCCCGCGCGTGGTTCTACTCTCCGGCTGCGTCGGCTCGGTCCTGTTCGATGGATTGAACCGCATGGCGATCGACCTCCTGTCAGCCTGCGGCGCCCAGGTGCTGGTCCCGCCATCACAGGGATGCTGCGGCGCCGTCCACCATCACAACGAAGATCGTCAAACCGCGCGCCAACTCGCCCGGCGCAACCTCGACGCCTTCATGCCGGCCGGCCAGGAACCGCCCAAGTGGATCACCACGGTCGTCGCCGGTTGCGGGGCCATGCTCCGCGAATACGACCGGCTGCTGGCCGATGACCCGCAGTACGCCGCGCGGGCGCAGCAGTTTGTCAGGCTCGTCAGGGACATCACCGAAGTGCTGCTCGACCTCGGCCTGCCGCCCATGCCGCATCGCGTAGACACGACCGTGACCTACCACGATGCGTGCCACCTGGCCCACGCCCAGAAGGTGACGGCCGCCCCGCGAAAACTCCTGGCGGCCATACCGGGGATCAAACTCCTGCCGCTCGCGGAATCAGACCTCTGCTGCGGGGCGGCCGGGACCTACAACCTGATGCACCCGGAAATGGCGCGTGAACTCGCCTTGCGAAAGCTCCGCAACATCCAGGCCACCGGCGCCCCCTGCGTGGCGGCCGCCAACGCCGGTTGCGCCCTGCACATCCAGTCCCAGGCCCGCGAGACGGGAATGGCCTTGGAGGTGGTGCATCCGATCGAGCTGCTGCACCGGGCGGTGTTCGGAAGAGGTCCCTGGGGATAGGTCCAGAACATTGATCGCCTTCGCGGGTTTATGCAGCCGCCTTCCGCCAGTGGTAGACCGAGCGCAGGTTTGCGGCCGGCATTAAGGGGTGCCGGAAATCTGCCGATGTGATCAGTGGCGTGTGCAGCGAGCACGATGCCGGCGCTGCCTCCAGCCCCGGTTGTCCGTGGCATTATGGTGTTAATAGCAATGGCATCATGGCGATTCAAATCTGTTCCGATCGCGAGAACATCGGCCTCGCTGCTTCTGGCCATCGTCGTCGCCGGAGCGGCATGTACCTGGTGGTTGGTGAGAAGAGCCCACAGCGAGATGCGCGCCGACCTGCTCCAGCACGCGCGGTTGGCCGCCCTGACGGGGCTGGTGCTGACCTCATCTCTGGCCCTCGTCGTCGGCGTGGTCCTTCGCCGGCGAGAGGAACTGGAACGGCTGGTCTTCGAGCGTACCGCCGCGCTCAGCGAGAGCAAACTCCGCTTCGATCAGTTGTCCGAACACAGCGGTACGGTGGCATGGGAAATGGACACCGATGGCCGTTTCACCTACGTCAGCCATGTGGTTGAAAGGGTCTTGGGCTATCGCCCGGACGACCTCGTCGGCCGGCTGCACTTCTATGATTTGTTCCCCGAGTCCGAGCGCGAGGGGCTCAAGGCAGTGGCGCTGGCGGTCTTCGGGCGGAAGGAGCCCTTTGGGGATCTGGAACATGCCATGCAGGGCAAAGACGGCCGCATTGTGTGGATCTCCACCAGTGCCATCCCCCTCGTGAACGCCGATGGAACACTGAAGGGTTACCGCGGCATCCACGCCGACGTCACCGGACGCAAGCGGGCGGAGCAGGCGGCGGAAGCCCTGTCGCTCCGCAACAAAGTCCTGCTTCAGACCGCAAGCGACGGCATTCACGTGCTGGATGAAGACGGCAACGTGGTGGAAACCAACGCCGCGTTCTGCCAGATGCTCGGGTATGCGCGAGACGAATTGCTGCGCCTCAACGCATCCGACTGGGAAGCAAACCTGCCGCCGGACAAATTGCTGGAAAGCATACGGCAGCACATGTCGTGCCCGAGCGTCTTCGAGACCCGGCACCGCACCAGGGATGGCCGCATCCGCGACGTCGAAATCAGCGCGCGGGGGATCACGCTCGAAGGTCGCGTCTACCTTTACGCTTCGGCCCGTGACATCACCGAGCGCAAACAGGCGGAAACGTTTCGAGAGATGGGCCGGGAAGTGCTGCAATTGCTCAATGAGCCCGGGGATTTTCAGGATTCCATGCGGCGTGTGCTCGACACCCTGAAACGGCGGACCGGGTTCGATGCCGTCGGCATTCGCCTGCAGAAACTGGAGGATTTCCCCTACTGTGCGCAGCGTGGGTTTCCGCAGGACTTTCTGCTGACGGAAGACACGTTGATCGTGCGCGACGCGGATGGCACGGTGTGCCGGAACAAGGACGGAAACGCCTTTCTGGCGTGTACCTGCGGCCTGGTCATCTCCGGCAAGACCGACCCGGCCAATCCGCTCTTTACGCCGGGTGGAAGCTTCTGGACGAACAACTCCCTGCCGATTCTCGACATTCCGCCCGACCAGGATCCCCGGCTCCATCCACGCAACATATGCATCCATGCGGGCTATGCGTCCATGGCTCTGGTGCCCATTCGCAACAAGGACAGGATTGTCGGCCTGATCCAACTCAACGACCGGCGACGCGGATGCTTCACTCCTGCCACGATCGAACTGATTGAAGGGATCGCATCGCACATCGGCGCGGCGATGATGCGCAAACACGCCGAAGACGAACTCCAGAAGACCAACCTCTATCTTGCGGAGGCCACGGCGCAGGCAAACCACCTCGCGGCGCAGGCCGAGATGGCCAGTGTCGCCAAGAGCGAGTTCCTGGCCAACATGAGCCATGAGATCCGCACGCCCATGAACGGGATCATAGGCATGACCGGACTGCTGCTGGACACCGAACTCAACGATGAGCAGCGGCGCTACGCCGAAATCGTGCGGAGCAGCGGCGAATCATTGCTGGCTCTGATCAACGACATCCTCGACTTCTCCAAGATCGAGGCCAGGAAGCTCGAACTGGAGATGCTCGATTTCGATCTCTCCAGCCTGCTCGACGACTTCGCGGCCACGCTCGCCGTGCGGGCACAGGAAAAGGGATTGGAACTCCTCTGCGCCGCCGAGCCATCGGTTCCCGCGCTGCTGCGCGGCGACCCCGGCCGCCTGCGCCAGATCCTCACCAACCTGGCCGGCAACGCCGTGAAGTTCACCCCTGCCGGCGAAGTCGCGGTCCGGGTCTCGCTCGTGGGAAAGAACGACCATCATGTTCTGTTGCGCTTCTCGGTGCGCGACACGGGCATCGGCATCCCCAAAGACAAGATCGGCCTGCTCTTCGCCAAGTTCAGCCAGGTCGACGCCTCGATCACCCGGCAATACGGCGGGACCGGCCTGGGCCTGGCCATCTCCAAACAACTGGCCGAGACCATGGGCGGCGAGGTTGGCGTGGAGAGTGAACCCGGCAAAGGCTCGGAGTTCTGGTTCACCGCCTGCCTGGGCGTCCAACCCGAGGGGGCGCCGACGGAGCACCGTTCGCCCGCCGATCTGCGCGGCGTACGCGTGCTGATCGTGGACGACAACGCCACCAGCCGCGAAATCCTGACCACCCAAATGGCCGCCTGGGGCATGCGCCCGTCAGAAACGCACGACGGTCCGGGGGCGCTGCAGGCCCTCTCCAAGGCGATCGACGAAAATGATCCATTCCGCCTGGCCGTGATCGACATGCTGATGCCGGGTATGGACGGTGAGACGCTGGGACGGACCATCCGTGCGGACAGCCGGATGCCCGGCACCCGGATGGTGTTGCTGACCTCGCTGGGGGCGAGAGGAGACGCCCGCCGGTTCGAGGAGATCGGTTTCACGGCGTATGCGACCAAGCCGGTACGGCACCAGGAACTGAATGCCGTTCTGTCCCTGGCATTGACGCATGGAGACCCGTCACGGCCGTCGCCACGGCCCGTCGTCACGCGCCACGCGGCCCGCGATGCACTCAACCGGTTCGCAGGCCGCAAGGCGCGCATCCTGCTGGCCGAGGACAACATCACCAACCAGCAGGTGGCCGTTGGCATCCTCAAGAAACTCGGCCTGCACGCGGACGCCGTCGCCAATGGCTGTGAGGCGATCAAGGCCCTCCAGACCATCCCCTACGACCTGGTGCTCATGGATGTGCAGATGCCGGAGATGGATGGGCTTGAGGCCACGCGCCAGATCCGCAGTTTGCAGTCCGCCGGCAACAACCACGCGGTGCCCATCATCGCCATGACCGCCCATGCCATGTCCGGCGACCGGGAAAAGTGCCTGGGGGCGGGCATGAACGACTATGTCAGCAAGCCTGTCTCGGCGCAGGCGCTGGCGGCAGCGCTGGACAAATGGCTGCCGCAGGATTCGACGGCAGCGCCCGATCGGACTTCGGAGCTGCCCCAGGGTACCGCTTCTGTTCAACCGCACGAACCGGCCGTGCCGGTCTTCGACAGGGCAGGCATGATGGCCCGGCTGATGGATGACCAGGAACTGGCGAGCGCGGTGACGGCGGCCTTTCTCGAGGATGTTCCCCGACAGATCACCGCACTGAAGGGTTATCTGGCGGCCGGGGACATTTCCAGCGTCCATCGCCAGGCCCACACCATCAAGGGCGCGTCGGCCAACGTCAGCGGCGAAGCTCTGCGCGCGGTTGCGGTCGCGATGGAAGACGCCGCCAAAGCGGGAGACTTGAGCGACGCCGAGAGACATCTGGAAGAGTTGGAGACGGAGTTCGACCGATTGAAACAAGCGATGACGGAACTGCAAACAACCACGAAATGAGGATCTCATGAAGACGCTGATTGTCGAAGACGATTTCACCAGCCGCCTGCTTCTGCAGGAACTCCTCAAGAGTTACGGCCCGTCCCACGTCGCCGTCAACGGCCGGGAGGCGGTCGAGGCCGTGCGCCTGGCCTTGGAGGCTGGCGAACCCTACGAACTGATCTGCCTGGACATCATGATGCCCGAGCTGGACGGCCAGGAAGCCCTCCGGCAAATCCGCGAGCAGGAAGAGGCCATGGGAATCCTCTCATCGGATGGCGCGAAGATCGTGATGACCACGGCGTTGGGCGACGTGAAGAACGTGAGCGCCGCATACCACAGCCTGTGCGACGCCTACCTGACCAAACCCATCCAGAAGGCGAAGTTGCTGGAAGAACTGCACAAACTGGCGGTTGTCCGGACGTGATTGCCTGAGGCGGCCGCCGCCTCACGCTGGCTTGATGGTAGTACTCCTTTACGGCCGAAGTGTCATGGATCATGGACCCCCTTCGGATTTCGCCCATCCGTTCTTCTTCACCCACGCCATGAACTCCCGCAGAATGGAGCCCTCGTCTCTGTCCGACAACTGCGAGACAAACTTGTTGAGCAGGGCAACTTCCAGAAACGGAAACGCCCTGCTGAACTTCCTGACGGAGTAACGCTGGCCCAGAAGATGCAGACACTGGAGTTTCCGGCCATCGTATCGCCAGATCTCGGGGACGCCCAGCGAGGCGTAGATCGGTTCACGGTCGATCGAGCTGCTGAAGATATCCACTTCCACGACCAGTTCCGGCGGCGGGTCCTTCTTTGCATCCCAGCGTTTGAGTCCACGGACTCGGACTTCATCCTTGAAATAGAAACACTTGTCCGGCTCCAAACCCTGCTGCTTGTCATGCCGGCGGAACGTCGTGGAGCCCAGGCTTTTGACCGGGCGGTGCAGCAACATGGCCAGCATCTGAACCACCAGCCCCAGAAACTCCTTGACGTCCTCGTGCTCCGGCAATGGCGACATGATCTCCATGCTCCCGTTGTCGAACGTCAGTCTCAAGGGCCGGTCGCCGATCTCCTTGAGCATCCGCTCGTACAAACCCCAACTCACATCCTCCAGAACGAGATGCTGCACCTCAATCGGTACGACATCAGGGCGACGAGGAAGATGTGACAGCACTCGACTCATGGCAGACACTATGATACCACGCGGACGTTTGATGCAAACAGCAGATCCCGCACCAGCGCCAGGATCGGGGGTTGGTTGTCGGCGTCCATGACGGTCGATTTTCTGGCGAAGGTGGGGCGGTTTCGCCGGAACCGCCGCTGTGGGGCGTACACGGACGGCTCGGCGAGCCGTCCCTACCCATAATCCACTTGGCCCGATAATCCATTAATTTCCGCCGTCCAGATAGCCGAAATAAGGGATGAGGTTCTATGGATCTTGCGACGATCATCGGCTATGTCCTGGCTTGGAGTGCCCTGGCTTATGGCGCGTATCACGCCTCGCACGGCGATCTCGGCGGCTACATCAGGCCCGGTGAGGTCATTCTGGTGGGTGGCTGCGCGCTGGGGGCGGCGTTCATGTCCATGCCGCTGCACTCGATCATTTCCGCCTTCGGGTCGGCCAAGAAGATGCTCTTCTCCAAGGAGATGCATGTCGAGCATCTCATCAAGGAGATGGTGCAGTACGCCGAAACCGCCCGGCGCGACGGCGTGCTGGCCCTCGAAGCCGTGGCCCGCGAGGCGCCCGACCCTTTCCTCCGCCGCGGACTTCAGCTCACCATCGACGGAACCGATCCCGAGATCATCGAGCGCATCATGCGCATCGAGATCGAGGCCATGCTCGAACGCCACAAGCACGGCAAGCATTTCTTCGGCATGCTCGCCAAGTTCGGCCCGGGTTGCGGCCTGATCGCGTGCCTGACCGCCCAGGTCGCCATGTTCTCGAACCTTGGCGGCGATGCCAAGATCATCGGCGCCGCGCTGGCGGTCGCCCTCGTCGGCACTCTCTACGGGGCGCTTCTGCAAAACCTGATCGCGGGTCCCGTGGCCGAGAAACTGGGGCTCAAGTCCCGCGAGGAAGCCTTCGTCAAGGAGATCATCCTCCAGGGCGTGCTCTCGATCCAGGCGGGAAACAACCCGCGCGTGGTGGAAATGCAGCTTCTGAGCTTCCTCAGCGCGCAACAGCAACACCGCATGGCGAAGGCGGCGTAACGGTAACGATTCGCCACAAAGGAGCACGAAATGACGCAGAAGGAAAAAGGTAAAAGATAAAAGGTAAAAGGGCAAAATGAATTCAACTCTTCCTTTTTCCTTTTTCCTTACTCCTTTTTCCTTTACTCCGTAGGAGTCCCATGGCCAAAGCCCGCTGCAAATGTGCGGAAGTCGAATGCGAAGAATGCCCGGAGTGGATCTTCACTCTGGCCGACCTCATCATGTGCATGATGGGGCTGTTCGTCATTCTCTGGTGCCTCAAGCCCGGCGGGGCCGGGGCCGGTGACACGGCCACAACGAAGGCTGCGGAAACCCGGATTATCGAGGTCCTCGGTGGAATCCGGGAAGGGTTCGGCCACCACCCCGATCCCAACAGCACCGATCCCGTCGACCTTTACCTCATGGGAAGATATCGAGGCCCCAAAGGCCCCGGCAACAACGACCAGACGATTCAAGGCGCGCAGGGCACCGACAAGACGGTGCAAGCCATCCGCGACGGCAGGCAATCCCTGGTCGGCTCGCGCATCCTTTTCGCTCCCGGCCAAACCGCCATCAGCGGCGAGGCCACGCGGATTCTCGACGAAATCGTGGTGCTGATCCGCGGCCACCGCAACGTCTTCATGGTCAAGGGCCATGCCGACCTCGACGATTTTCCCGACAACAGCACGGCGTCGCAGAAACTGGACCTCTCCATCCGCCGCGCCCAGGTTGTGGCCGACTATCTCGTGGCCAAGGGCGTCGAGGCGGAGACCTTGCGCGTGATCGGCTGCTCCACGTTCGAGCCCGTCGTGCAGCGGGTGTACGGCGCTGAGTCCCGCCAGCCCAACCGGCGCGTCGAGGTGCAATCGCTGGACCAGCTCGTCGAGGAATACAAAGCGCAACCGGAATCCGGCAAGCCCGTCAGCACCCCCGACCAACCGGCCGGCGAACCCAAGCACTGATCCGCCTTCACGGGCACTGCCAGATGCTGGTGGGACAGACATTCTTGTCTGTCATCGAATGGCGGTAGGACGGACATTCTTGTCTGTCGGGGCATTCCTGCCCCTCCGAAGCCATTCGAAGGGATCCCGCCGCTTCTGTCATGCACGCTCACTGGTATGATATCGCCATGCCGTTGCCGGCCGAAAAATCCCCGCCGCCGATCGCCCTCTCGTATGAGCCCGCGCCGTCGCCGGTGACGGGTCGTGGTCCGAGGTGGGTCATCGTGATCGCGGTCGTCTATGGCGTATTCCTGGTCGCCCTCGGTTCGTTTCCCGTCTGGGAGCCCGCGGTGAGCGGCGACTCGGCGTTCTGGCCGGGGGTCATTCTGGGAACGCTGCTGGTCACCGCGGAACTGGCCCTGCTGCTGACGCCGATCCGGATCGGCCAGCGCCGGCCGGTCTCGCGCCGCGCGCTGGCGATCCCCATCGTCGCAACGGGCATGATGCTCGCCGTTCTGGCACTGGGAGCAGGCCTGGCCATCCACGAATGGGTTCGCGCACCCGACCTGCCCGGCTGGCTCGTGCTCGCGATGGTGCTGATCTTGTGGGGTGCGTGGGCATTTCTGTTCTGGATGCTCAGCGGCCGCCGCGACCCGGCTTCCTTCGGCGCGGGCCTGCACCGCTGGCTCTACGCCGGCAGCGTGCTGGAATTGCTCATCGCCGTCCCGGCCCACGTCGTCTGCCGCCGCCGGAGCGAGTGCTGCGCCGGGATCGAATCGGGCATCGGGCTGTGCCTGGGAATCGTGGTCATGCTCGTCGCATTCGGGCCCAGCATCGCCGTGCTGTACTACCGCCGCTGGAAGCAGATCACGCGTTCGTAGTACCGCCTTCAGGCGGTGGTTCGGAGTACCGGCCGTTCGTAGTACCGGCTTCAGCCGGCTGTTCGGAGTCCCGGCGGTTCGTAGTACCCGCTTCAGCCGGTTGTTCGGAGTACCGGCTTCAGCCGGTCTGGAGAAAGTACAGGACCGCCTGAAGGCGATACTACAAACTCCTGTAACTCTTCGGGCCATCCTGGCGTTATATCCTCTGATGCGAGCGTTACGCGTCTGCGTTATATCGTTTTGTCTTCTGGCCTGCCTGCCGGCGCAGGCCTATGTGGATCTTGCGCCCACGCTCGGCCGGATCGTGCGTGAATCCAGCCAGATCGCGCTCGTGGAAGTGGATCGCTTCAGCCGCGAGAGTGGCGTGGTCGTGCTCAAGAAGATCCGCGACCTCAAAGGCCAGACCACAAATGATCGCTTCCGCCACCAGGTATCGGCCGCGCCCGGAGCGGCGGTTTCGCGGAGCATTCTCGAATGGGCCGAGCCCGGCCGTCGCGCCGTGCTCTTCTGCACCCAGCGCGGATTCTTCTCCCAACCCACCCTGCTTGTGTGCCTCGGCAACACCTGGTATCAGGCCGCCCCGGCGCAGGATGGCTGGTGGCGGTTGACGCTGGAGCGGCCGGAACTCCCCCTTGCATACTGCGGAACCGTCTCGCGGCTGACGGACGCGATCGAACTGATTCTCGCGGGCAAGCAGGCGGTCATCACCACCACGCCGCACGGCGCCGACAGCGAAGGCGCCAGCTTCGACATCGCCCTCAACCGCACCACGCTGCCGGGGCTGGTCCGCGTGCAACGTGTCCGGGCCAGCGCCAGGATGCCCGATAACGCCCTGGGTGTCGGCGACAACCCGGCCTACGTTGTGGGTCCCGGAGCGGCCGGGGATGACGAGATTCCGGCGCTGATCGAGAAGCTCAATTCGCCCGATCCGACCGTGCGGGCCGAGTCCGCCGGCGTGCTCCGCACGCTCGGAGCCAAAGCCGTGGCGGCGGTCGGTCGACTGACACAGTTGCTCGGCGACGCCCAAGCGCCGGTGCGCATGTCCGCGGCGGCGGCGTTGTTGCGGATCACCACCAACGCGAGTCGCCCGCTGATGGTCCTGGGCGAAGGGCTCCACCACGCTGATGCGCTCGTTCGCCGGGCGGCCGCGCGCGCGGCCGGAATGGCCGGCCCCGCCGCCGGCGCGCTGACAGCCCAATTGGCGGTGCTGCTGGAAGATCCCGATGAGCTGGTCCGCGTCGCAGCGCTGCAAGCGATCACCTCGCTGGGCGCCGATGCCGCTGCGGCTTTCGATGGCGTCAGACAGTTGCTCGACGAACCGGCCCGCGACTGCGACGCCGCCGACGCCCTGGGCCGGATGGGCCCGGCCGCCCGGCCGGCTCTGAAGCGCCTGGCCAAAATGCTCGCCGACAAGGACACCGCGCGCCAGTGGGCCGCGGTGCGGGCCATGTCCCAGATCGGCGGCAGCGATGCCGCGCCGGCCGTCGACTACATGCTCAAGGCCCTGCCCAACTGTTCCGAGCGCGACGGGTACAACATGATGATCTATCTGGCCCTGCTCGGCCCGGTCGCCAGGCCGGCCGTGCCGGCGCTGGAGAAGCTGGGGTCCAAGAACCCGGCTATTCGGCTGTTCGCCCTGTGGACCATCGAACCGGAACGTCGCGTCCCGTGGCAGAGCAACGAACTCTTCCTGATCATTCTGCGCGAGCACAACTTCCAGCGATATCTCTTCGAGGCATTCCTGTGCGAACTCGGCGACCGCGCCCGCCCGGCCGCGCGAACGCTCGCCAGGAAGCTGGTCGCGGGCTCGGCCGGCCAGGCGCCGAGCTGGGGCTACCGGATCTTCCTGCATTTCCCCGCGGATAGCATCGAAGTGTTCTGCGAGGGTTTGCAGGACCCCGACGCAGCCACGCGAGAACGTGCCCTCACCGCGCTGGGCCACATGGGCGCGGCGGCCGCACCTGCACGCGGACCGGTTGAGGCCCTGTACTGCGCCGCCGACGCGCAGGAGGCCACGCTGCTGAATTGGTGCCTGAAGCAATTGGATGGACCTGCGACGGCCGCGCCAAGATAGCGATGGGGCGGGAAGGAACCGGTCTCCGTTTTCGGGTGCTTGTTCGTAGTACCGCCTTTAGGCGGTCTGAAGAGCCGCCTGAAGGCGGTACTACGAACAAGCACCCCATTTCGTGGCAATACTCCTGACCGTGACGTCGCTCGTTTCACATCCCGTGCGCCCGCGGGTTGAGGAACACGTTGTCGTGGCCGGGAATGATCAGATCGGCAATCTCGTAGACCTCGGCGAGCGACTCCTGCGCCTGCTTGATGTCGTACGAATCGGGCAGGACCTGGCCCGCCAGAAAGTGGTCCTCGGTCGGGACGCCATCACCGGCCAGCAGGACGGTAATCGTGGGCAGTGCTATCAACAGCCCGCACTGGCCCGGCGTGTACCCGGCCAGCGGGAACAAGTCCACATCATTGGCGAGTTTGTCGTCGGCCGGCGCACAACCATTCAGTATCTGTAGTTCCCGCTCGATCTGGCGGCGGTCGAGATCCTCCTCGGGCGCCTGGTCGCGCAGAGCCTGGAGTTGCTGCCGGGCCCATTGCTGCTCGGGTTCGTTGATCAACACCCTGGCCTTGGGAAAGAGTGTCAGCCCGCCCCGGTGCGCCGGCCGGAAATTCGTGAGAAAGACGGTGTCGATGGCCTCGGGCTTCAATCCGGTCCGCTCGAAGAGCCTCGCCCCGAGCGCCTGCGGAGGCAGGGCCGGGTCCACCAGAATGCACCTTTTGCCCGCCCGGATCAGCGTGGTCGTTGCGTGCGGCGTCCGCAACACCTCATTTTCTTTCCAAATGCGGTTGCGACTTAGCGTCCCTATGCTGATGATGTCGAAACGGATGCTGGCCATGGTGTTGTCCTGGTCCGGCGCATTGTTCAGCAGAGGACCACGATCGTCAAACACCCCGCGGCCGAAATGATCCAACGCCACTCCATCGCTCATCGTTCATCCTTCATCCTTCATCCTTCATCCTTCATCCTCCATCCCCTGTGCCTCGCGCTTCTGCTGCTCCTCGCCGGCTGCGCATCGACCGGACAGTCGTCCGGCTCGCTGGGCCGCTGGGAGGGCCCGACGCAACCGGCCAAGGTCACAACCGGCCCCTGGACCTGGGTGGAACAACCCGCCCGCGTCCTGCGCACGGCGAACTACAACATCTACACCACGATCGAAGAACCCGAAGTGCTCGACTATCTCTCGCAGATCATGCAGGGTGCCCTGGCGATGTACCAGCAAGTCGCGCCGGATGTGAAGCCGGGCCCGCGCCCCATGGACTGCTACATCTTCCACTGGCGCAGCGAATGGGAACAGTACACCATGCGCTTTGCCGGGCCGGACGCCGGCGTCTACCTGCAAATCCGCAACGGCGGCTATGCGCTGCACGACCGCTATGTCGCCTACTACTACGGCCGGCTCAACACCTACTCGGTCGCCTCCCATGAAGGCTGGCACCAGTTCGCCGGCCGCAATTTCAAGGGTCGGCTGCCCCCCTTCCTCGAGGAAGGCGTGGCCTGCATGTTCGAGTCGATCGAATGGCAGGACAATCTGCCGCGATGGAACCTGTCGGTGAACCGCGAGCGCGTGCAGCAGTTGCGCAAGGCCATGGACCGGAAGTCCCTGTTGCCGCTGGAGACCGTGTGCGCCATGCATGCCGGCGATGTCGTGGGCGAAGGGGCCGACAAGATCGACGCTTTCTACGCGGAAGCCTGGGCTTTTGCGCGGTTTCTCTACGAATCCGACAACGGCCGGTTCCGCCCCGCCCTCCGCAAGTGGATTGCGGAAACCGCCGATGGAACGGTATATGACCCGACCGGCTCGCACCGGCTGGCGCAGGCCCCGTGGCGGCCCGCGGCCGTGCGGCCCATGATCGAACACTACCTCGGCATGAAGATGCCCGAGGTGTCCCGGCTCTACGATGCCTGGCTCAAGCATGTGGCCTACGATGAGTTCAACATGCACTGGCGCGGAGCGCTATGAATTGCGTCTGTAGCCGCGATGGCCGATCGCGCTCCCCGGCCATCTGTAGCCGCGATCGCCGATCGCGGTTCCGGCCGTGCGGAAGCACGGCCCTCCCGAATCTGCGGGCACGCCCGTCTGAAAAGAAACCGAGTTTTGACTGGACTCCGGGCTGGCGATGGGCTAAATTCTCGATAGTACCTTTTTACCCGCGGGCGCGGGTTCTGTTGGCTGGCCGGCAATCGGCGCAAGGACGCCCGGGAGCCGGCCGAAACGGGCAGACCTCAAGGTGCGGACATGAATATCGCGGTCATGCAGAGGCAACGCTGCATTTTCAGCGGGCGCGTTCAGGGGGTTGGTTTCCGCTACACCGTTCAGAATCTCGCTCTCCAGTACGACGTGGCGGGCTACGTGCGCAATCTTGCCGACAGCCGCGTGGAACTGATCATGGAAGGCCCGGAAGAAGAGATGGCTTGCCTTCTCGAGGACATCCGCCAGAAGATGAACGGATACATCAAGAACTTGGACATCGAGCATTCCCCTGCCACCGGCCAGTTCTGCCGATTCTGCATCAAGCACTGACAGTTCGTTCGTAGTACCGCCTTCAGGCGGTTCGTCTCCTTCGCCGCCAAAGCACCACCAGACAACCAGCCAGCAGCGGCAGCTCCGCCGGCTCGGGAATCACCACCATGTTCAGTGACGTATTGACGGATTGGAACGCGTCGGCCGAGAGCAGGCTCGGGCCGCCCCTGCCTCCGTCGCCAGCGCCCAGGTTCAGGTATACGAGGTTGTAGTCGGCAAGCGTGATCCGGCCGTCCTGGTCGACGTCGCCGTCGATCCAGGTCCCTGGCTGGTTGAGGTGGGCGACCACATTCTGCAAGTCGGCCTGCGTGACCGTCCCGTCGAGGTTGGTGTCGCCGACATAGGTCATTTTCAGGATCAACTCGCGGAAGTCGCCCGAAACCCCCGAAAGCGGCTCGCCGCACCAATCGGCCATGTGCAAGCGCGTGTTGTCGAGAACGGCAATCGTCGTCGGACGCACCAGGCCGGAGACCGATGAGTATATCCGGCCCGTGGCGACCAGCGACTCGACGGAAGCCAGCGGCGAATCGCCGCCGTAGAACAGGATCATGTCGGAAGTGCCCAGGTCGAGCCTGCCGGCGCCGCTGACGGCCAATCCGTGCGTGATCAGCGGCTGGCCGCCGCTGACGGAGACCGCTCCCCCGCTGATATTCAGGTCGGACAAGTGCTGGACGGTTTGCAGATAGGCCGCGCCGCCGGAGACGATCAGGGCCGGACCGGCAACAGTGGCCGAGCCGGTGTCCGAGGCCAGGGTGAGCGTGCCGCCGGCATTGCTGAGCACCGATCCCGCAGCCCAGTGTTGTACGCCGCCGAGGCGCGCGGTTCCCGTGTTGGTAAACGAGTTGCCCACGGTCAGCGTGCCGCTGGACGCCGTGAAGACGCCTTCATTGTAAATGTGGCCGGCGGAGAGCGATCCGCCGTTGAGATTGACTACGTTGCCTGCGCCGCTGTAGATGTGCAGGTTCATCGCGACGGACGCCGCGACATCCGGGCCGATGGTCAGCGACCCGGTCCCACCCGCGCCCTGGCTTGTGCCACCGACGTAGATCGAGTCCCCCACTGTCACGCTGCCCGGTCCGGTGATGGTCAGCGCGCCGGTCTTCGAAACGGCGTCGCCAATCTGGATCGACCCGCCGACGCTCAGGTTCCGGCCGGACAGATTGACGGTGACGTTGTCGCTGGTGACCTGCAACCCCGCGGCCGATGCCGCATCGTCGAGCGAGACGACCACCGGCGTAGTGCCGCCCGCGTCGAAGCCGGCGGTGATGGCGGATGTCGGCACGCCGACGGCATTCCAGTTCAGCGGCTGGTGCCACGACCCCGCCGCGCCGCCGGCCCATTTCCAGGTGAAATTGCGGTCGTAGCCGATGACGTCCAGGGCGCACCGGTCGGTGTCGGTGATCAGCAGCGTCTGCCCCGTGCGCGCCGCGGGGACCATGACTTCCGTCGATGGCGTGTTGCCCGTGGTCTGTTTCCAGTGGGAAGCCTGGCTGCCATCGCCGAAGATCGCCCCCGTGGCAAAATTGGCAATGGACGTTGTCCCGCCGTCGATGGAAAAGTATTTGGCCCGCGTGTCCGCCGACAGATCGAAAACACCCGGTCCGTTGGCGCGGCTCTGGTCGGAATAGCGGAAAAGGTCGAGCGTATTGACGTACTGGAGCGTGTCCTCGGCCCTGGGGGCGTCCTTCGTGTTCTGCTCGAGAAGATCGACGCCCGAGAGAAAGCCCAGGACGTGAGCGAGTTCGTGGGTCGCCAGCCCGACGAAGTCATAGGCCCCCGGCGTGATCCCGTCCCGGGGGTTGAAGTCCCAGGTGAACTTCGAGGAGAACTGGATGGAGTTGCCTTCCGATGCCTGGCCCGACAGCAGGTTGAGGGCCTTGGCGTTGGCCGTGCTGATCAGCAGATAGTTGTTGTTGGCGCTGCCGTTGTTGTCGAGATAGACGTTGCCGCCATTGCTGGTCGTGTGGTTGATGAGGAACTGCAGGCTGCGCCCCGTCTGGAGGCTGGCGACGGCGACCTGGTCGTCGGGCGAGGTGGCGTCGGCGATGAGCCTGGGCAGGATCGTGTTGGCGCCGTTGTTGTACTGGAACTTCAGGCGCGAGGTGTTGGTGGCGCCCAGCACGCCATCGGGAAGCGTGCTTGAGAAATCAATGTTCACCCGCACCGTGATCGGGTCCGTGAAGTTGGCCTGCCACCGCGCCGCGGCCGCCTGAAACCCGGCCAGGGCCTGCGGGTCGATGTTCGGCGGATAGGTGAAGACAAAGTCCAGCGCCGTCGCCGGCGTGGCCGCCAATGCAGTCAGGGCGGCGGCTAGAATGCTGCGATTCACACGCATCAAGGCCCTCCAGGCTTCGACGGCGAGTCGACGAAAGAGCGCCGGCCCCCGCGGGCCGACGGCATGATCTACCGGGATGTACGATACATTCGGGGGCCGAGGCAAATGCCCCGAGAGTTCATGTTCATTTCATCTGGCAGGCACTAGCTTATTGAGGCGACGCGTGAGCCGTGTACAGCCCTTGAAGTTGGCGGTAAGCTCTCCGCCTCAATCACTCAGGAAAGGCATGTTCAGTTATGGACCAGTGGAACCGACGTCCAACTCTGTCCCTGCCCCCTTATTACCGGCCTCTACTCGGCTTCTCGCTCGCCCTGATGGCCGGGTGCCAGGCGCTCCCGCAGACCGATGTTCCGGCCGACGCGGCACGCGCCAGCGGCGTTGCCGACGCGATCGTTATTCAGACGGACGAGCAACCGCTGGACGCCGATCCGGTCGGCGACGGCCTGCTGACGCCACCGCAGGCCGTGCGGCTTTCGATCCGGCACGACCCGCGCATCCAGGCCGCGCTGGCGCGCGTGCGCGTGGCCCTCGCCGAGGCCAGCCAGACCCGGCTGCTGCCCAATCCGGTCCTCAACCTGAGCTGGCGTTTCCCCGAGGGCGGCGGCCCGGCGGTATTCGAGACCATGCTCTCCGGCGACCTGGTTTCCCTTCTCTCAAAACCCGGCCAGATCAGCGCGGCCGACAAACGCCTGCGGGCGGCGGCCGCGGACGCGGTCACCAGCGTGCTCGACGTGCTTCACGAGGTCCAGGAGACCTACGCTGCCGTGCAATCGGCCGACGCGGAGGTGGCCATCATCGAAAACCGCGCCGCCATCATCCAGCGGCTGCGCGACCTGGCCGACGCCCGGCTGCGCGCCGGAGAGGGAATCCGTCTGGATGTGCTGACCCTCGACGCGCAGCGCTCCGAAATTGCCGTGGAACTGCTCCAGCGCCGGTTGGAACGAACCGAGAAACGATTGACGCTGTCCCGGCTCATCGGCGCGCCCTCCGGCGCTGCCGATTGGAAACTCTCGCCGTGGCAGCCGCCGCCGCCGGTCAGGGCGCCGGAGGCGGCCTGGCTCAATGCCGCGCTGTTCAAGCGGCCGGAAATCCGCTCCCATGTCTGGGAACTGGCGGCGCTCGGCGATGACCTGGCGCTGACGGCGCTGTCTCCGTTTGAAGGCGGCGACATCGGCCCTCACGCGGAACGCGACGCGAGCTGGGTGGTCGGCCCGGACATCACCACCCCCCTGCCGATCTTTGATTTCGGCCAGCACCGCAAGGCCAAGGCCCAGGCGCAGCAGCAGGTGGCGCGGCACGAACTGCTGCAGCTTCGCCGGGAGATCATCGAGGAAGTACGCCGGGCATACGCCTCCTACGCGGCATCGCGGGCAGCGCTCGACCAGGCCCAGACTGAGCTGCTTCCCCTTCAGGAAAAGCGCCGCGAGCAGGCCGAGCTCGCCTACCGCGCCGGCGAAGCCGATCTGACCACCCTGCTGCTCGCGGAAACCGATCTCCAGGAAAGCCGCGGCCGGCTCGTGGAACTCCAGGAACTGGTGACTGTCGCCATGTTGAAACTCGATCGCGCCGTCGGTGGCGCGGGCGTCGGCCGGATCGTGGAGTCATCGCCGCCAACGACCCTGCCGGCAACCACAAGGCCAGGTTTGAAGTGAGAACCGTTTCAATGGACACCGACAGACCCAGGTGAGGATGGCAATGCCATGATTTGTTCTGCGTTCACAATCAGGTACACAGGATCGCGCTCATGAGGATTATCTCAACTCTGATCGGTCTGCTGTTGCTGGCCGCCCTGTCGGGAGGCGTCTGGGTTCTGCGCTTCCGTCCCCAGTGGATCGAGCCGAAACCAGCCGCCGAAGCCGATGAGGAGCCGCACGACACGGTAGTGCCGGTCCACGTGGCGAACATCGCCCGCGCCACCATGCACCGCTACGTCGAGGCGTTCGGCACCGTCGAGCCATCGCCGTCGCGTGCCGGGCGAATGGCCGGCACCGCCGATGTTGCTTCGCCGGTCGCCGGCGTCGTTGCCGAGGTGTTGTGCGAGGCCGGCCAGAAGGTCGCCAAAGGTGCCCCATTGTTGCAGCTTGACGATCGCCTGGCCAAGGCGGCCGAAGACCAGGCCACCGCCACGCTGGCATCCGCGAAAGCCTCCCTGGCCAAGCTCAAGGCCACGCCCCGCCCGGCACAACTCGAGATCGTCCGCCTGGCTGTCGAGAAGGCAAAGGCGGCCGTCGATTTCGCCCAGAAGACTTTTGAGCGACTGAAAGGACTGGCCAGCCGCGAAGGAACCAGTCAGAAGAGTCTGGAAGCGGCCGAGCAGGACCTGCGTGCGTCGCGCATCGATCTGGTCGTCGCCGAGCAGCAGTACGAGTTGCTCAAGACCTCTCCCACGCCCGAGGAACTGGCCGACGAGACAGCGAAGGTCGCCGGGGCCGAGGCCGCGCTGGCGGCCGCCCGAACCCAGCGCGGAATGCTCCGGCTCGTCTCGCCGCTGGACGCGACCGTGGTCGCCGTCACGGTTCATCCCGGCGAGTCCGTGGATGTCACTCGCGTGCTGGTCGACCTGGTTGCCCTGGATCGCCTGGTGGTCAATGCCAGCGTGCCGGCCGAGGAACTGGCGTCGCTGAGCGCCGGGATGTCCGTGCAGGTGCTCGCGGCGCGGGCGGACGGCGCCAAGACGGCCGACCCGCCATACGAGGGCAAGCTGTTCTTCATCGGCCCGGAAGTGGACCGCAAGACCAACACGGCGCCGGTGGGCATCGACGTGGCCGCCGGTTTCCCGATCAGGCCGGGACAGACGGTGCGGGTGCGCATCATGGCGCAGGAACACAAGGACGTGCTGGTGGTGCCGCGCGAGAGCATCGCCCAGAACGACAACGGCGACAATGTGATCGCCGTCGTCGAGGGCGATCAGGCGACGCACAAGATGGTCCGCGTCGGCCTCCGCGAGGGAAATCTCGTCGAGATCGACGCCGACGATCTGAAGGAAGGCATCAGTGTCGTAACCGCCGGCTCCCACGCCCTGCCCCAGGCCACCAAAGTCAAGATCATCGAACCCTGACCCCGCGGAATCACCCGAGCCAAACCCATGAGCAGCACCTCGCTTGTCGGCAAATTCGCCACGCACCACTGGAAGGGGACCATCTTCATCATCCTCGGGCTCTGCATGGCCGGCTTCTATTCGGCCGTGACCATGCCCTCCTCCGTCTTCCCGCAGACCAACTTCCCGCGCGTCGTCATCATGGTGGACAACGGCGAAATGCCGGCCGCCGAAATGATGGCCACCATCACCAAGCCCATCGAGGAGGTCATGAAGGATGTACCCGGCGTGCTCACCCTGCGCTCCGACACCTCGCGCGGCTCGGCCGTCGTCAACGTCTACTTCCACTGGAATGTGGACATCGTGCAGACCGAGTTGCACGTCCGCAGCCGGCTGGAGCAGGTGCGCTCCAAGCTCCCATCCACCGTCGAGGCCCACGCGACACGCCTCACCTTCTCCGCGTTTCCGATCGCCGGCATCGCCCTGACCAGCAAGGTGCGCAGCAACACCGAGCTCTGGGACTTCGGGCAGTACACGGTCAAGCCCAAGTTTCTCCGCGTCGACGGCGTGGCCCGCGTCGATCTCGTCGGCGGGCAGATGCCCGAGTATCACGTCGTCGCCGACCCGGTGCGGATGCAGGCGTTCGGCCTGACTCTGCCGCAGGTCGTGGAGACGCTGCGCAAGAGCAACCTGGTGGCCGCCGCCGGCCTGCACGAAGAGCGGCACATGATGTTCCTGACCCTGGTGGACGGGCGCCTCGCCGGCGTCAGCGACATCGAAAACCTCGCCGTGGCCGCGACCGACGGCCATCCCGTGTTCGTCCGCGATTTTGCCGAAGTCCGGCCCGGCGCCGAACCCGCCCGCACGGTGGTCACCGCCAACGGACGCGATTCCGTGCTGGTGATGGTCCGCAGCCAGCCCGACGGCAGCACGCTGGCCATCGTCGATGCGCTCAAGGCCGAGATGCGCCAGCTCAAGCACGAGCTGCCGCCCGACGTGCGCATGACGTTCTTCTACGATCAGTCTATTCTGGTGCGCGATTCCGTTCGCAGCGTCTGGGACGCGATTCTCTTCGGGCTCATCCTCTCGGTCATCATCCTCTTTCTGTTCCTCAAGGACTGGGGTTCGACGCTGGTCGCCATCCTGGTGATTCCGGTCACCGTGCTGGTGACTCTGGTCGCCATGAAATTCCTGGGCATGAGTTACAACCTGATGACCCTCGGCGGAATTGCCGCCGCCATCGGCCTGGTGATCGACGACGCCATCGTCGTCGTCGAGGCGATCCACACCAAGATGGCCACCGGCATGCCCCGGCTGGATGCGGTACACACCGCCATCGGCGAGATCTTCCTGCCGCTGACGGGCTCGACGCTGACGCCGGTCGTCGTCTTCATACCGCTGGCGTTCCTCGACGGCCTGCCCGGCGTGTTCTTCCGGGCTCTGGCGATGACCATGACCGTCTCGCTGCTGACCTCGCTGGTGCTGGCGCTGACGCTCACTCCCTCGCTGGCCGCGTGGATCATCCGCGTCAAACCGCGCGACGCGGGGCATGAGATCGAGCACGGCGGATTCATCCTGCGGCCGGTGATGGCGGTGTACGATTTCGCCGTCCGCCTGTCGCTGAAGCATCCGATCATCACCGTGGAACTGTGCGGCCTGCTTCTGGTCGGCGGCCTGATGCTCTACCGCGGCGTCGGCGATGAGTTTCTGCCCAAGCTCGATGAGGGCGGAACCGTCATCGACTATGTCGGCCCGCCCGGCACCAGCCTCGCCGAGACCGACCGGGCCTTGCGCGAACTGGAGAAGATCCTGGCGGAAACGCCCGAGGTGGAGAGCTACTCCCGCCGCACCGGAACGGCCCTGGGCCTGGAACTGACCGAGGCGCACGCCGGGGATTTCCTGGTGAAGTTCAAGCCCGACCGCACCCGCAGCACGGACGACCTGGTGGCCGAACTGGGCGAGAAATTCAAGAAGAGCCAGCCCCAGATCCAATGGGAGCTGCGCGGCATCCTGGGCGACCTGATCGGCGACCTCACCTGGTCGCCGTCGCCCATCGAGATCAAGCTCTTCTCGACCGACATCAATCTGCTCAAGGAGGTCGCCCCGGCGGTCAAGACGCAGATCGACGAGATCCCGGGCGTGGCCGAGACCAAGGACGGCCTGATCGTGGCCGGACCCTCGCTGACCTTCCGAGTGACTTCCGCCGCTGCCGCGCGATATCAGCTGAATACGGCCGACATTGCCGAAGCGGCCGAGGCCGCGAAACTCGGCACCACCGCCTCGTCGGTGCTCGAGGGCGATCGCACCATCAGCATCCGCGTGTTGCTCGCGCCGGCGGCCGTCGATCGGGTGTCCCGCCTCAAAGTTCTGCCCCTCCGCACGCCGACCGGTGAGACCGTGCTGCTGAGCCAGGTGGCCGAGGTCGTCGAGGAACCGGGCGAGTTGGAGATGCACCGCGAGAACCTGCGGCAATATGTTGCCGTCACCGGCCGGCCGGAGCGGCGCGACCTGGGCAGCGTGATGAAGGAAATTGGCGAGAAACTCGGCAACGATGCCCGAATTCCCGCCGGGATCATGGAATTCGGCGGCACCTACAAGCAGGAGCTTGAGGCGTTTCACAACCTCATGATCGTCATGATCATGGCCGTCCTGCTGGTCTTCACCGTACTCCTGCTCGAGTTCCGCTCCTTCCTGGAGCCGCTGGCGATCGTTGCGGGCGCGCTGCTGGCCCTGCTGGGAACCATCGTCGCCCTGCGCATCACCGGCACGACGGAGAACATCATTTCCCGCCTCGGCGCCATCATCGGCGTCGGCATCGTCGCCAAGAACGGCATCCTCATGCTGGACTTCGTCGATCACCTGCGCGCGTCCGGCCTCAGCCTCGTCGAAGCGCTGGTCCACTCCGGCCGCCGGCGTCTGCGCCCGGTCCTGATGACCTCCATGGCCGCCGCCCTGGGCATGCTGCCCCTGGCCTACGGCGTCGGCTCCGGCGCCGACATGCTCCGCCCAATGGCGATCGCCGTCATCGGAGCCCTGTGCGTGTCGGTGCTCCTGTCGCTGGTCGCAACTCCAACGATCTACTACCTGATGATGCAGCTGGTCCCGTGGCAGGCTGGATCGTCCGCACCGACGCCGTCCCGTCCCGACGAGACGTCCAACGGCTCGGCATATACTGGCATTATGGCCACCCATTCCAACAACAGAGACCCAGAGCGCCATTCCTTCCGCCTCTTTTGGAAGTGGCTAACAGGTGACGATATCACCGACGTTGAGCTCGACGCGATGCGGAATCCCAATGACCCACCGGATTTTCGATTCTCGCGCGACGGGAGACATGTCGGGCTGGAGCATACCCAAGTCTTTCGCCAGGAACAACGCACGGCTCCTACGCCTGATCGACCGCTTCTACCCCAGCATGACCATGTCATCCAGCAAAGGATACGCGGCCATGTGGCTCGTCTCTTGAAAGGAAATTCGGGTGAGATCCCGCCCTTGAATATCTCCATCACATTCTCATCGTGCCACGACGTCAAGACGAAGCAGCAAGAAGCAGCGATTGCGCAGGGCGTGTTTGATCTGATTCGCAAACGCCTGGAAGGCGGTATTGCCCTCCCAATCGAGTTGTACATGACCGATCTTGAGCACATCAGTTCCTGCTTGGCTGGCGTGCATGTCCTCGCAAGCGACCTTTCGTCTGTCGCGTCCCATGACATGTTTGCGC
>JBIOJL010000029.1:0-25901 GCA_044450885.1 Tepidisphaerales bacterium | reverse complement strand
GTAGCCAGAGCTGCTGCGCCATCCGGTGGCGGTCCCGGTGACCGCGTACTGACTAGAGCCCTGGTCGGCCGGAACGTAGTTGTTCGACCCGGCATTGGTTGTGCCGGGGTCGTCGGCGCGGGGCTGGTTGAGAATATCCGTGTTGTAGCCGGCCCAGGTGTAGCCGCGGTCGATGGCGGGGGAACCGGCCGCGAGATAGAAGTTGTCGTCGACGCCGCCGTTGTAGCCGCTGCCGGCGGTGTTGTAGCCGAGCACCTGGTCGGCGCCCTTGGCATTGAGGAACTGCGGGTTGGCGGAGATGCTGCCGGCATCCTTTGCAGAGGCGGCCTGCCAGTTGGCCAGTTGATCCTGGATGGCGCCCCAGAAGCCGACGTGGGCCGAAGCGCCGGGCCCGCGGTAGAGGTCGTTGTAGTCGCTGACCAGGCCGGCCTGGCTGGCGGCGTCGGTGACGTCCAGGTCGTCGCCGGCCTCGACCCAGAGGATGTTGGAATGGATCGACGCGTTGGGCGAGCCGGTGAAGCGGAGGGCGTCCCCGACGAGCTGGTAGACGGTGTTGTTGGCGATCTGCTCGCCGCTGGAAGAGGTCAGGACGACGCCGGCGGCGCTGTTGGCGTAGACCAGGTTTTCGATGGTGCCGCCGTTGGAGCCGCTGATAAGGATTCCGAAGTTGGTGTTGGAGTAGACGTCGTTGCGGTCGATGGTGTTGGTGCTGTTGATGGTGGCGATGCCGTTGTAATTGTAGTAGACGGTGTTGCCGCGGGCTTCGGCGCTCTGGAGGTAGATGCCGGCGGCGTTGCTGGCGATCTGGCGATAGACGGTGTTGCCGGTGGCCAGCGCACCACTGATGGCGTAGATGCCATAGGTCGAGTTGTCATGGACGAGGTTATTGGTGATGGTCAGGGCGCCACTGGCCTGGATTCCCACGCCGGACGCATAAATCTCGTTGCCGCTGACGGTGCTGCCGGCGCCGCTGGAGACCAGGATTCCGATCTGGCTTTCGTTGAAGATCTTGTTGCTGGTGACGGTTCCGGGACTCGACTCCAAGTCGATTCCCTTGCCCTGGTTGCTGCCGTTGGTGTTGTCGTGGAAGGTGTTGCCGGTGATGAGCCAGCCGGTGTTGCTGCTGCCAAGGAAGAGACCGGTCGGGTTGTTCGCGTAGATCTGGTTGTTGGAGACGACGTTGTTGATGGCGCTGGTGCCAGCGCTGTAGTAGTCAGAGAAGATCCCGTACGAACCGCCGGTGATGGAAAGGTGATCGAGCGTGATGTTGTTCGCGCCCGAAGTCAGGCTGATCACGGGATCGGCAGTGTTGGCGCGGTTGATGACCGCGGCGGCCGTGGTGGGGCCTTGTATCTTCAGGCCGGAATTGACGGCCGTCAGCGTGATCGTGTGGACCAGGACATACGTGCCGGTGTCGACGTGAATGGTGGCACCCGCGCCGGGGTTGTACTGGGTCAACACGGCCTGGATGTCGGCCAGGGGCACGTTGGGTGATTTGCCGCTGTTGGCGTTGTTGCCGACGGCGGTGGTGATGGCGTCGCCGGTCTGGGAGGCGTCGTTGACATAGTAATCCGTGCCGCCGTTGTAGATGGCAAACGGCGGGGAGGTGCCGGTCAGCGAAGTATTGTTGATCGAAACGCGGAAGAGGGCCGTCGGACCGCTGGTGGTGACGGCGGGGGTCCATGGGAAGCTGCCGCGGCCGAAGGCGTCGATGGGCTGGTTGGTGGCGATGGTGGACCAGGTGTTGCCGCTGTCGGTGGAAACCTGCAGATTGGCGGCGGGTGAAGGCACCGGGGTGGGATTGGGAGCGCTGAGCTCAATACCGCTGAGAACCGGCGAGCCTGACACGGAGACCACTTCGACCTTCAGTCCCGTGCCGCCGCTGGCGGCGACATTGAAGGACAATGCGGTTGCCTTGTAGGCCGCCCCGGCACTGGCAAAGAGGTCGTAGGCGGACTTGACGACCACGCCGTTCACCTTGATGTTCATTACCGGCTTACCAATGTACGGAGGTTCATCCATGAAGTGCAGGCGCAACGTGTAGTTGCCGTCGGGCACCGGCAGTTGGTAGGCCAACTCGGAACCGGAACTGGGCCAGACGTAGCTCTGGTAAACCTGCTGGGGCGCCGGATTGGACACGCCCGAGGTGTCGATCGCGTTGGTGACTGTCCTAGAGTTGTCCGAGGTGGTGCTGAAGGCGTCGGCCGTCCAGTAGCCGACGGCCGGACCGCCGGTGTCCACCAGCAGGACGGGCTGATTGGCGGTAACGCCGGCCGTCTGCCAGGAGAGGGTGTATTGGTGGCCGTCTTCCATTTTCTGCAGATTGCTGGGCGCAGTGACCTGCACCGATTGCGTGGCGGGGCTGGGGTCGGCCTGGGTGGTGTTGCCGAAATTGCCGAGATTGATCCGCCCGCCGTTGGGCGCGGGCTCGTTGAAATAGGGCAAGGTCGGGTCGCCGGCATCGATGGCGGGGGAAGCGGGCAGCAAATGGAAGTTGGATGCGGCGACGTTCACGAAATTCGGGTCGGCGGAGATGCTGTGCGCGTCGTAGCCGTACTCGTATACCCAGTCGGCAAGTGCCGGGTAGTCGCGATTGGAGATGCGCGCGACCTTGCCGGCGCCGGTCACGTACAGATCGTTGTAGTCGCTGCTGAAGCCGATGGCCGCGTCGTCGGACAGGTTGAGGTCGTAGCCTGTCTGGGTCCAGAGGATGTTGTCGCGGACCTGCATGTGCTGGAACTGGAAATTGCCTTCGCTGCTGAGCAGGTCGACGGCGTCACCGGTCGGCTGGTAGACGGTGTTGTTGATGACCTGGGCGGCGACGCCGGTGGTGATGTAGATGCCGCGGGTGGTGTTGGCGTAGATGAGGTTGTTGGAGATGGTCGGCGAGGCATTGCCTTCGATGCCGGTGGGGTTGGAATAGACCTGGTTCTGGGTCACCGTGCCGCTGCCGACGTAGATGCCCTCGTAGCTGTTGTTGTAAACCTTGTTCTGGTCGGCCAGGCCGGAACTGACATAGATGCCATGGTAGTTGTTGTAGGAAAGGTTGCCGCGGGCCTCGCCGCCGGCGACGTCGATGCCGTCGTTGGAAGGGGCCTGATTGTAGGTGGTGTTGCCTGTGGCCAGGACGTAGCTGCCGACGATCAATCCCGTTGTGGTGTTGTCGTGGGAGATGTTGTTGCTGACGGTGAAGAGAGTGCCCGAACCGCCGTAGACCTCGATGGCGGCGACGCCGGTCACGCCGGTGACGGTGTTGCCGCTGACGGTCCCGCCGCTGCCGCTGATGGAGATGCCCCGCAATCGCAGGCTGTAGATCGTGTTGTTGGTGATGGTCATGTTGGTGTTGTAGCTGGATGTGATGCCCTGGTCATCGTTGTGTATGGAGCAATTGGTGATCGTGAAGTTGTTGGCCCCGCCAATCAGGTAGACGGCGTTGGAACTGTTGCCATTGATCTCGCAATTGGAGACCGTGGCATTGTTGCTGGCGACCTGGTAAGTGGATTGGAAGCCATACAGGCCGCCGGTGAGGCCCAGATGGTCGATGGTCACGTTGGCCGCGCCGTCGAGGGTGAAGCAGGCGCCGCTGGTGGTGTTGCCGCGGTTGAGGATTGCCTTGCGCGTGGGGTAGGTGGCGCTGTTGTATCCTTCGATCGTGAGGCCCGAGACGGCGGGCAGGAGCGTGATGTCGCCGGCGAGGTTGTATGTCCCCGCATCGACCATGATGGTGTCGAGCGCGCCCAGGTTGTAGTTGGCAATGACGCTGGCGATGGACGCCTTGGGGTGAGCGGGATCCAGGCCGCTGTTGGCGTCGTTGCCGGGGGCCGTGGTCCAGTCGCCGGCCTGGACGGTAGCATCGTTGACGTAGTAAGTATGCACCGGGGCGGCCAGACTGAACACCGCCGGGCTCAACGCCGACGATCCACCCTGCTGGGTGACCTGGATGAGGTAGTTGCTGGCGGGTGGAATCGAAGCGGATGGTGCCCAACTGTAGTGGCCGCTGTTGGCGGCGCCGGTGACGATGTTGCTCTGGGGCGTGGCGGTGTTGCCGGAGAAGGTCATGAGGTCGATGTTGACCAGTCCGGTGCCGATGTTGGCATCGCGCCAGGTGATGGTGTAGGTCTGGCCTTCGATCCAGGTCTGGCCGCCGCTGGGCTGGGTGACGATGACGTAGGCCGTCGGGCTCTTGGAGGCTTGGGTGGTATTTCCGTAGGCGCCGAGATTGATGTAACCGCCGTTGGGCGCCGGCTCGTTGGCGTAGGCAAAGGTCGCATCGCCGCGGTCGATGGCCGGCGACTGGCTGGCGTCGTTGGTGAGCGTGGCGGTCGCGGGGACCGGAAGCCCGGTGGCGACATTGAGCACCGGCGCCAGCGAGCCGCCGTGGAAGCTGCCGTAGAGGCTCTGTTCGTGGAAGTCGCCAGCCGCGGCGTTCACGAAGAGCGGATCGGTGGAGATGCTGTCGGCATCCTCGAGGCTGGCCAGTTGCCAGGTGGCCAGGGACGTGTACGCCACGTTCTGCCAGAAACCGATCTTGCCGGTGCCTGTCGCGTAGAGGTCGTTGAAATCGGCGGTGATGCCCGATTGGGCCGAGCTATCGACATGCAGGGCGTAGCCGGTGGTGGCCCAGAGGATGTTGTTGCGGATGTCAACCTGGGTCGAGTATGGCGCGCCGGTGACGTCGATGGCGTCGCCGGTGGTCTGGTAGATGGTGTTGTTGTCAATCGGCGTGATGTCGCCGCCGTTGAGAGAAATTCCGCCGCTGGTATTGCCGTAGATGAGATCGTTGCTCAGGGACGGTCCTCGGGCGGCGGCATTGGGCGCGGAGTTGATGACCACGCCCCAGCCGTTTCCGTAGACAACGTTGGCGTTGAACACGGTGCTGTTGCCGAACGCGGCGCCATCGGTGGTGTTGTTGTAGAGCAGGTTGCCGGTGATCGTTCCGGAACCGGAGACGTAGATGCCGTACACATTGGCGTAGGAGATGTTGCCCTGCACGGTCCCGCCATAGACTTGGATGCCGGCCTGGGGATATCCGCCGCTGCCCGTGTCGTTGTAGGTGGTATTGCCGGTCGCCGAGGCGCCGCCGCCGACGACGATGCCGGCGGACGGATTGTTGTAGGCGATGTTGCCGGAGATGGTCGCGGTGTCGGCGTAGATGCCGGTGCCGGAGTTGTACGCCGTGTTGCCGGTGACGGTGCTGCTGTGGCCCGGACTGACGTCAATGCCGTAGAACTGTTCATTGTAAACGACGTTGTTAGAGACGGTCGCCTGGGCATTGTCGACGTAGATGGCCGTGGGGCGATAGCCGGCCGCGACATCGTGAATGCGGTTGCCGGAGATCACGGCGCCATTGTTGGCGATGCCGACGTAGACCCCGTCGGTGGCGCTGCCGTAGACCTCGGAGTTGGAGAGCGTGAAGCCGGTGGCGGTGGCGTTGTCGGCCAGGTTGACGCCGATGTCGCCGCCGACGAGCGTGAGGTGGTCGAGCGTCACGTTCGTCGCGCCCTGGATGTCAAAGACATAGCTTCCGGCCGTGGTGCTGTTGCGGTTGATGATCGCGACATGCGTGGGATTGGCGGGGTCGTAGAAGCCGCGGATGATGATCCCGGAGCGGGTTGCCGGAACGACGATGTTGTTGCTGAGCATGTAGTTGCCCGCGTCCACGTCGATCACGTCGCCGGGAAGAAGGTTGTATGCCTGCAGGATGGCGCGGATCGATGCCTTGGGATCGGCGGGATCGAGACCGGAGTTGTTGGCGTCGTCGCCGGCGGCGGTGGTGAAGTCCCCGGCCTGGAAAGTCCCGTCGTTGACGTAGAAAGTGTGGACCGGACCGACGATGTTGAACGAGGCGGCGCTGATGCCCGAGGATGGCGACGGACTGGTTCTCGAGATGCGGATGGTGTAGCTGCCGGGGGCGATGGAAGCCGGCACGCTCCAGGCATAGCTGCCGCTGTTGGGGACGCCGTTGGCGATGTTCTGGACGACGGAGTTGCCGCTCATCAGGTCGATGCTGGCGGTGCCGGTGGTGACTTCGCTGCGCCAGGTGACAGTGAAAGTCTCGCTTTCGATGATCGTTTCGCCGCCATTGGGGCTGAGCACCAGCACGTACGGAATCGTGGACTCCGAGGCCTGGGCGGTGTTGCCGTAGGTCCCGAGGTTGATGAACCCGCCGTTGGGGCTGGGTTCGTTGGCGAAACTGGACGCTGCGTCGCCCCGGTCCAGCGCCGGGGAATTGGACTCATCAGGCGTGAGCGTGGGCACAAGCGCTGTCGGCAGCCCGGTCGTGGCGCTGATGACCGGCGCCAGGCTGCCGCCGTGGAAGCTGCCGGCGATGCTCTGCTCGTGGAAATCATCGTCGCTGCCAAAGTCGGCATAGCTGGTGAAGCCGAGTTTGCCGTCGGCCCCGGCCGGGTTCACGAACTGGGGATTGGCGGAGATGCTGTTGAAATCGGTATACCCGGCCAGGCGCCAGGCCTGGAGTGTCGGGCGGGCCACGCCTTCCCACAGGCCGACCCTCCCGTTGCCGCTGACGAAGAAATCATTGTAGTCGCTCTGGAAGTTGATCTCGGCCTGCGGGGTAACGGTAAGGTCCGTTCCGCTCTGGGTCCAGACGATGTTGTTGCGGATGTTGACGTGCTGGAAGCTGAAGTTGCCGCCGCTGCTTTCGATGCGGATGCCGTCGCCGGTCGTCAGGTAGACGGTGTTGTTGAAGATGTTGGCCGAGAAGCCGTTGTGCAGCCAGATGCCCGCGATGGCGTCGACGTTGTCGGCGTAGATCAGGTTGTTGGACCAGTTGTGCGTCGAGCCCGCCGCCGAGTCGCCTTCGAGCCCGACGATGTTGGAGTAAATGACGTTCCCGGTGACGCTGGTGCTGTTGGCGGCGTAGATCCCCGTGCCGGCGGTGTCGAACACGCGGTTGTTGGTGATTCCGGCCGAGCCGCCGCTGTTGGAGTAGATGCCGCGGTAGTTGGTGTAGACGACGTTTTCGGTGGCCGACGCGCCGGCTTGCAGATTGATTCCGACAGTCCCCGTGCCGGGGAACGCAGTGCCACCGTAAATGGTCCCCATATCCAGGAACCCGGCGCCGCTCGCGGTGCTCACGAACGTCTCGCCGCCGGAATATCCGCGGTAGACATTGTAATACAACGCACCCGGGACCGCGGGCCAACTGAGCCCTTCGGCGTAGTGGCCTCCAGGAACGGCAACAGACTCCTCCGGCGTGGCCAGGGTTTCGCCGGCGGGCGTTACGGCCGTCACGCGGTAGTAGTAGGTCTGGCCGCTCAGGAAGTACGTGTACGGAGGAGGCGTCGGGTTGGGATCTGGGATCGGAGCAGACAATGTCAAGGTGGCCGGCCCGGCCCCGCCGGGCGCGGCGGTGTCGAACACGGTGTTTCCCGCGACGGCAATCACGCCGTTGGCATAGATGCCGTAGGAACTGTTGTCGTGAACGATGTTGCCCAGGTTCTTGGTCAGATCGGTATTGCCCACCATCGCAGCATTGCCGGTGCTGTTGAGCATATAGAGCCCGTACTTGTTCAAGTAGCTCTGATTGCCGGTGACGACCACTGGGCCGGAGTTGTCGTAGCGGATGCCGGCGTTGCCGTTGTTATGGGCGATGCTGTTGGTGAGGTTGATGCCCGTGCCGCCGATGGAGATGCCGTCGCGGCCGTTGCTGGCCGAGACAATGTGGTCCAGCACGGCATTGGTGCTGGAATCGGATTCCAGGCGGATCCCGTCCAGGCCGTTGTGGGTCAGCGTGAGATAGGTTCCGGTGAAGTTGGTACTGATGTTGCGCGCCCAGACGCCGTAGTCGCCGCCGTTGATCGCCAGATGGGTGAGGATGACGAAGTTGCCGTTGTTGATGTCGAAAACGGCCGGGCTGGTGAAGCCGAGCGTGTTGATCTGCGCCACATTGGCCGGGTTGGCCGGGCCGGTGATGGTGACGCCCTGGTTTTTGCCGACCAGGGGATTGCCGCTGAGGATGACCGGATCGAAGTGGTAGTAGGTTCCGGTATCGACGAAGATGGTGTCGGCGCCGCCGAGATTGTAGATGCGCAGCAGCGAGGTCAGCAGCGGCTTGGGCTTCCCGGGAAGTTTTCCGTCGTTGCGGTTGCTGCCGACGGCGGTCGTGTACACATCGCCGGTCTGCGAGGCATCGTTGATGTAGTAGCTGTGGCCGTTTTCCGGAATGGTGAAAGCTTCCGTGCTACGGTCGTAGACCGAGGGGTTGGTCGCCAGCGATACCTGGAGGCGCAGGCCGTACATACCGTAGGTCAGGCCGGAGTTCAGCGGGATCCAGGTGTATTGCCCGGTGTCCGCCACGCTGGAGGCAATGTGCATGAGGAACTGGGGCGTGCCGGCGGTGTCCTGGTAGAGGTCGATGTTCACCGGCGACCCGGCCGCGCCGAACGTGGACCACTGGATGTTGTGCGGCGTCGACAACTCCCAGTCGACGTAGAGGTCCGGATAATTGATGTGGACGTGCGCAGATTGCAGATCGGTGTCGCTCGAAGTGTTGCCATAGGCGCCCATGTCCGGCGCGGTGGTGCTCGGCAGCACGTAAACAAAGGCGTTGTCCAGGTAGCTGTCGTCGGTAGATCCGGTTTGGCGCAGCGACTGGAAGCGGTAGGTCACGCTGCGCGCGCCGACGGGGATGTGGAGACGGTCGCCGATCAACTCCCAGCGATCGGAAGCATTGCTCGCGGGAACCGTGTCGGGGGCGCCGATGGCGACGCCGGAGCCGTTGAGGAACGTGAAGACGATCTGGCCCTGGTCGACGGGCGTCTCCGCCGCCGAGCGCACGCGCCCGCCGAACACCGCAACCAGGCCCTGGCCATCGAGCTGCGCGGCCGTGAAACCGGCCCCGGTGAGGCTGATCGTCTGCTGGGCGAATCCCGAGCCGACCGCACCGGAATAGAAATAGTTGCTTCCGTTGAACGGCGCCGGGTTGGCCGATTGCGTGCCGCCGCCGACATTGACGATCCAGGAAGTCACGCCCGACTCGAAGGAGGGGTTGGCCAGCAGGTTCACGTACGATCCCGGCTGGCCGATGTCGGTTACCGGATCGGCGGTGTCCAGCGTCGGGCTGGAGGCGCGGATTCCGTTGACGAGAGGAAGGATGCTGAAGTTGTCGCGCGCCAGGTTCACGAACTGCGGCTGGGCCCAGGTGGGGTTGATGACGGTGGTGCCGATGGAGTGCAGATCGAGGCGGTTGAGCGTCACCTGCCAGTCGAGGATGTCGATGAAGTCCAGCAGCCAATGCACGAGCTTGCCGGTGCCGGTGCTGAACAGGTCGTTGTAGTCGCTGAAGAAACCGGCACGGCTGTTGTCCGCCACGTAAAGGTCGTAACCGGCCGTCGTCCACATGATGTTGTTCAGCGCCTGCACGTTGCTCGAGCCGCCATCCACCTGGATGTTGTTGCCGGAAGTGGAATAGAAGGTGTTGTTGATGATGCGCACGTCGTTGGCGCCGCCGGTGTCGATCCCCGCGGTCAGGTTCCGATAGATCAGGTTGTGGATGACGATCTGGCCATTGGTGGCCTGGATGCCGACGTTGTTGCGGGCGATGCGGTTGAACTGGATGGTACCGGTGAAGTTCGTGCCCGTGTAGTTCATCTCGATCAGGTTGGCGTTGTCCAGCGTGGTGCTGCCCAGTGTGCCGGAACCCGTGACGCCGGTCGAGTCGTTGTGGACGTGCTGGAGTTGCATGAGGCCGGTGAGATTCACGCCGGTGACGTAGTTGTTGAATATTTCGTTGCCCACGGATCCGGCGACGAACCCCAGGCCGCCGGTGAGCGAGTTGACGCTGTCGACGACGCCGGTGTTGTTGTTGTAGATCCGGTTGACATTGAGCAGCGCGGGCGTCGCGTAGGTAACGCCGATGTTGGAGCCGAAAATGGCGTTGTGGTCGATGGAACCGGTGAACTGGGTGGCGAGGTTGAGGGCGGTCGGGCCGCCGGAGATGTGGTTGCCGGTGATGGTGCCCGCGGAGGGAGTTGAGACGGTCAGGCCGCCGCTCATGTAGTTGCCGATCATGACCAGGTTGGTGCTTCCGGAGAGGGTGACCGCCCCGGAGACGGTATTGTTGACGAATGTAGCGTTGGTCGGGTTTCCGTTGATCGTGAGCGTCGCGAGGGCGCTGTGGTCGACGCGATCTCCGCTGCCGCCGGAAAGCGTCAGGCTGGAGGCGCTGTCGTTGGCGATCTCGACGTTGGTGCAGTTGGTCAGCGTCAGCCCGCCGGTCATGGACAGACCCTGGAGGATGACGCCCTGGACGTTGGTGAGCATGACCGCGCCGATGAAGGTCGCCGGCACGCCACTGGGCCCGGTGATGAGCACGCCGCTGGGAGCGCCGCTGAGGGTGAAGCCGCTGTAGGCGCCGCTGTCCACGAGGATCACGTCGCCCGCCGCCAGGGAATACTTGCCCAATACGGACTGGACGGAATCCAGCGGCGAGGCCGGACTCGTCCCGCTGTTGGTGGACGACCCGGCGGCGGTGGTGAAAGAGTCATCGAGCGATTTGGCGTCGTTGACATAATAGATGTTGTGAATGGCGAAGCTGGTACCCAGCGCGTATATCTGCGGGCCGCCCGTGCTGCCGTCGCCCCAGGCCACGAACGGCCGGCCGATCGAATCCACCGACAGGGCCAGCGTCGAGATCACGGACGAGGTCCAGTGGATGCCGTTGAAGCTGGCGTCGCCGGGCAGGACGCGCGCGAACACCGAGCCGTTGAAGCGGTTGGCGTAGATTTCCGTATCCTGAGAAGGCACGCCCGCCAGCCGGCGCTCCAGCCACACCAGTTCCAGTGTCCCGCCTGCCTGCGCCAGTTGCGGCAGCGAGGCCGCGCCGCGCGTGACCGAGTTGCCGGCACTGCCCGGCGTGTCGATCGAGACGGGAGACCAGTTGCCCCCACCGCTGGTCGCGGCGGCGATGTCGGACTCGTTGCTCGAGATCGTCGGGTTGTTGACGGTCGCCTGCCAGGCAACGAACAGCGCGCCGTTGTAGTACGCAACGCTCGACTGGTCGGCGGAGCCGGGCGTGTTGCTCAAGCCGTTGCCTGACGCCGACTGCCCCACCGCCGACCATAGACCGCTCGCAAACTGTTCCAGGTAGATCTGCGAAGAGCCCGACGGCCCGTGGGTCCACGAGACGGCGACTTTCGTTCCGTCGGTGGCCAGTGAAAAGTCCGGGACCGCGACGCCCGAGCCGCTGACTCCCGCACCGCCGGCAGCCCCGGTGCCCAGGGCCGACCAGAGTCCGCCGGCAAACTGTTTGACAAACACATTGGCCGGGCCGCCCGAACTGTCCAGCCAGGCGACAACCGGGCCCGCCGCGGTGTAGACGATCTGCGCATGGTCCGCCGCTCCGGTGCCGCTGATGCCGCCAGCGCCGAGCGACGATCCCATGGCCACCCAGCCGCCCGCGCCGGCGTTGGCCGTGGGCGAGTACGTGGCGACCTCGATGTCGGTGGACGAGCCGTTGAACACGGTCCAGGCGACGATGGGATTGCCCGATCCATCGACGGTAATGCTGGGCCGACGGGAGTTGCCGGCGGTGTTGCTGATCCCGCCGCCCTGGGCGCTGCCGGCCAACTGCGTCCAGGCGCCGGCGGCGCGCTCGGCGACGTAGATCTCGTAGGTCCCGCTGCGATTGTCGGCCCAGGCGATGAACTGGGCGGTCGAGGTGGTGGCGATGCTCGGATCGAGTGCCGAGTCGGGGCTGTTGCTCACGCCGCCATTGCTGGCGGACTGCCCCAGTTCCACCCACCGGCCGTAGGAATCCGTGGCGCTGTTGAGCGTACCGGCGGGGGACGTGCCGGGGGTCAGGTCCACCAGACCGCTGAAACCGCCGCTGTTGACGGTGCTGGCGCCGCCGGGCAGAGTCGCGCGGTTGATCCGGGCGAGCGTGACCGTGGCGCCGGTGGAGCGGACCAGAGATGCGTCGGTCAGCGTGTACGTCCCGGGGGCAGTGTCGATGATGCGGTTGTAGTCGTTGACGCCGGCGCCGCCGTCGATGGCGACCGGGCCGCTGAACGTGCTCACGTCGAAGCTGTTGTCGCTGGGCCCGCCCGTCAGTTG
Source organism: Tepidisphaerales bacterium (assembly GCA_044450885.1). Classification (GTDB taxonomy): domain Bacteria; phylum Planctomycetota; class Phycisphaerae; order Tepidisphaerales; family Tepidisphaeraceae; genus JANYKD01. Next base: position 13,826 of record JBIOJL010000029.1, on the reverse strand, counting down.
CGCCTGCGATATGCCGTTCAGGAGAAAGCTGGTTCCGTCGGAACGGCGCAGGCTCGAGTCGGTGAGCGTAAAGTCGGTGTCGTTGTTGGAAATGATCGTGTCGGTGCCACCGTTGCCGTTGATGACCACCGACCCGGGCTGCCCGCCCGGCCAGGCGCTGACATCAAATGTGTTATTGCCCGGCCCGCCGGTCAGCGTCACATTCCGGATCTGGGAGTAGGTCACGACACCCTGGCCACTGGCCGTCGTGACCGTCGTGGACAGGCCTGTGAGCACGAAATTGCCGTCGGCGCTGATCTCCAGCATGTTGTTGCCGCCCCCGCCGTTGATCTGGTCGTTGCCCGGGCCCACGCTGATGAAGTCGTCGCCGGCGCCGGTGTTGACGGTGTCCGGGCCGTTGCCGGCCAGAATAATGTCCTGCCCGTGGCCGGTCGTGATCAGGTTGGCGCCGTTGCCGGCGACGACCTTGTTGTCGCCATTGCCCAGGAGCACGATGTTGTTGCCCGGCCCGGCGCTGACGTAATTCTTCCCGTTGCCGGTCTTGATGGTGTTGTTGCCCTGGCCGTAGATGTCGTTATTGCCCATCCCGGCGTTGAGCTGATCGTTGCCGGAGCCGCCGCCAATGGTATTGTTCCCGTCGCCGGCGAACACGACGTCGTTGCCGGCGCCGGTGCTGACATAGTTGTTGCCTTGACCCACGTAAATGACGTCCGGTCCGTCGCCGGCCATGATGTGGTTGGCGCCGTCGCCCATGTGATATTTGTCGCCGCCCGAGCCGCCGGTGACGGTGTTGTTGCCGTTGCCGCTGGTGATGAGGTTGCCGCCGTTGCCGACAAAGACGGTGTTGTTGCCGTCGCCGAGGTGGACTTCGCTCTGCCCGCCGCCGGTATTGATCAGGTCGTTGCCGGTGCCGCCCTGCACCGTGTCCTTGCCGTTGCCGACCGTGATCGAGTCGTCGCCCATCAGGCCGAGGATGTTGTCGTTGCCGTTGCCGGTCGTAATCGAATCGGGCCTGAACGTCCCGGTGATGTTGTCGTTGCCGTCCCCGGCGTTGATCGTCGTCCCCAGCAGATGCGAGGTCTGCTGGTTGATGCTCCCGAACTGCACCGTGTCGTCGCCATTGTGGGTGTTGACCGTGATGTGCTGGAAGTTGTAGTCGGACGTGACCATCGGGTCGATGCGGATCACGTCCGGGCCGTTGGTTCCCTCAACGACGAGGTTGGTCACGCCCGCATTGCTGAGCGTCGCGAAATCAAAACTCTGGTTCAGCGTTCCGTTGTCGTCGTACTTGACGAAGGTGATTCCCTGCGGCTGCTCCTGCGCGTTGTAGTAGATGTTGACTTCGACGTGCTTCCCGGCCGTGCCCGAGTCCGGCACCATGACCAGCGAGTTGCCCACGATGTTCGCCAGCGTCTGCGGCGGCGGCGGGGTACACCCGATGTCGAAATTGATGATCGGGATCGTGCCGAGTTGCTTGTAGATATTCGGAATCGGCCCGATCAGGGGAATGTCCGGACCCTTGAAACCGATGCCGCCGAAGAGGCTCAACTGTCCCCCGAGTTCCAACGCGCACGGCAACCCGTAGGTGCCCACCAGGTACTTGATCTCGTCCAGCGTGACTTGGCCGTCGCCGCCGGTTTCCCCATAGCCCACCTCGCCGTTCGGCGGCGCCACCGGCGTCGTGCTGCCCGGCGACACGTAGCGCACGTCGTTGAAGTGCAATCCCAGGTCCAGTTGCAGCCCCAGCCGGCCGTAGACCGTGACGATCGGAATGCCGAAGATGTCCACCTGCCCGCCCAAATCGAGGAACACCTGTCCCTCGAACCCCACTTGGAAGCGGTCCTGGTTGCCGACAAAGAAGCCGTCCAGCAGGTTGGACGAATGGTCAATGTTGTGCCCGGTCAGCCCGCTGGAATTGATCCCCAGATCGATGTTGGCGAAGAATCCGACGGATCCGCCGATGTCCGCGGTCACGGAGGCGTCGGCGAAACCGATGCTGAAAATCGGGACGGTTATCGACGGGCTGGTCAGCGACGCGGAGACTTCGACATGCCCGTTGTCGCCGGGCTTGAACTCGATCAGCGTCACATCCTTGCCCAACAGAATATTGATGATCGACGAGGTCGGGTTCGCCAGCACCGGGATGGTGATGCCATAGTTGTTCTGCAAGTCGGAGAGGAAGCTCTGGAACGGCGACTGTTCGGCCGGCGTGCCGCCCTGCCCGGCCTGGCTCGGCGCCGTACCCGTGTTGGGAGCGGTGCTGAGATAGCTGCTGAGGTTCAGCGTTCCTCCGCCGGTCAGGGAGGACAGTTCGTTGATCACATTGGCTATCTTGAACAACAGCGCGAACCCCGGTATCCCCGTCACGTCGCCCAGGATCTGCGCCGGCGTCTCGTTGATCAGCGGCAACTGGTAGTTGAGCAGGTCGACCAGTTTCTGCGGCAGCGGGTCGTACTGCTGGACGTTCTGAAGCAGCGGCCCGATGATGCCGCTGATGAAATCGCCCAGTTCGAATTGCACCGGGCTGAAACCGTCGGCCGGGTCCGTGGAGTTGCCGGTGCCGAAGTAGAACGCGTCGGGATGGGTCGGATCCCAGTGGGCTTTGAACTCGGTCGCCACGCCGGGGCCGCCATTGCCGAGGTAGAACCCGATCGGCAAGTCCACCTTCGCGCCGCTGCCGGCGAGAAACTCGGGCTGGACCACGGCGCTGATGTTGTTGGCCAGATCGCCCGGCCCGATCTTTCCGCCCGTTCCCTGCGGGCTGACCAGGTCCAGCCCCATATTGAACGTGACGTTGCCGGTGCCGTTGGAAACGCCGTAGCTGACCGGCCCGAAGTTGCCGCCGATCTTGTTGAAGTTCGCGGTTATGCCCGCCGACAGCGAGATCTCGGGATTGGCCGCCGTGCTGCGATCGACCAGGTAGAATCCATTGCTCTTGTCCAGCCCGAACTCGAGGTTGGCGTTGAACTGCACGCCCACGTTGACATTGCCGTTGAGCGTGAACAGGTTGCCGCCGAAGTTGAACGGCTCGGAGATTCCCGCAACGTTGTAGTGGAAGTTCAGCAGGTAGTGGAACGTGGCCGTGCTGGGATTGTTGTCCGCCTGCGGCGTCAGCGTCACCGACCCGGCATCCAGCCCGGCCTTGGCGATGGCGCCCTGGACGGCGCTGTCAAACGCCGCGGGCGTGCTGTCGCCGGCACTGACGATCGCCTGGAAGAAACTGGTCCCCTTGGAGATGAAGTCGAAGACCGATTTGAGTGCCGAGCCCACCAGTGGAATATTCGTGTTCAGGAGCGGCAGGTTGGCCCAGCCGTTGATCATGGTGATGACCGCCTGGATTCCCGCGGTCGCATCCGCAGCGCTGTAATTGCTCCCCGGCGACAGGTCGCCCAGGTTCTGCGGCGTGACCACCACGGTGCCGGGCTTGGAAATGTCCGCCCAGGCAATGGTGATCTGCGGACCACTCCCCGGCGAAGGCAGGCCGGTCAGCGGAAACACCACCTGCGCCTTGCCATCGGTTGTCGGCGTTCCCAGCGCCGAGGTCGGCGGGTTGGCCTGCAGCTTGGTCAGCGTGATCTGCGTCCCCGATCCGCCCGGCACGATGAACGGCAATGAGACCGTCGCGTTGTTCGCCGCATTGGCGGCACTGGTGATCGTGGCGCTGCCGCCCGCGATGTTGACCTGCAGGTATCCCAGCGAGGCGCCGGCGTTGACGGTGCTCGTCTGCTGCACCTTGAACCCGGCCGACAGGCTGCTTCCCGCGCCCGGAATCAGGTAGAACTGGTCCGTCGCCGCCACGCCGTTCTGCAGCGACAGCCCGACGAGCATCTTCGCCGTATACGTCCCCGTCGCCGCGACCGTGCCCGTGCTTTGAAACCCGTCGCCGGAACCAGGCTCGGTTACGTTCACAGCCCACTTGAGCGACCCCGGAATCGTCTGTGTCTCCGTCAGACCGAACTCGATGTCGTTGGCCGTGAGGCTTACCGCCACGTTGGCCGCCCCCAGCGCGCTGTTCAGCGCGTTCTGCAAGTCCTGCGCGGTGTTGATGCTGGCCAGGCCGTTCACGATGTTCTGGAATTGCGTGCCCAGCGTGATGCCGCTGCCCAGGCTCGACCCGACGAACGCCAGGTTTTCTCCCAGGAACGCGGTGTCGCCCGCGTGGTTTAGCACGGCCGGCAGCGCACCCAGGCCGTTGAGCACCGCCGTCGACGTGAGATTGTTAAACCCGAGATACTGTGTCAACGCAGCGTCGCTGAGCGTGAACGTCTGCGCCTGCGTGATGTTTGCCCACGACACTCCCAGCGTGCCGGAAACGGCCGCCAGCGCCGGCAGGTTGGTGGTCAGCGGCAGCGACGCGGTCGCCGTGCCGGAAACGCCCGGCACGGCCATCGCGTTGAGATTCGCGCCGGTCATCTCGGTGGACGAAATGATCCCGGGCGTCGGGGGATTGTCGGTCTGCGGGTCCTTCAGCGCGAGCGTCGCGGTACCGGTGATGCCCGCCATGCCGCCCGTGATGGTCACGCCGAGGAAACCAAGCGTCGTGTTGCCGCCCAGCGTCGCCGTGGCCGACAGGCTCGCGTTCAGCACCGGGCTTCCGGTATCGACGAGGAAGAACTGGTTGGCCGTATTCACCCCGAACGTCACGTTCGTGGTCGTGGTCATCGCCACGCTCATCGAGCCCGTGACCGGCAGATTCAGTTGCGATGCGATCCCCAGCGTCAGCGGCAGGTTCTGGTTGGAGCTGGCCGGCAGGCTCAGGGTGAAGCGAATGTCGCCGGCGCTGGCCGTCATGCTCGCGTGGGCCGCCCCGACGCCCGGCAGGTTCTGCAGCAGCGTGAGCAACTGCCCGATCGTGCTGAACGCCAGCACTTGCTGGTTCTGGGCGTTGGTCGTCGCATCCGTATGATTGGTCAGGGCGTTGGTGAGCAACTGCTGTACGTTGAGCACCGTGCCGAACGACGTGTTGAGCAGCGGCAACGTCGCCATAAAGGGATTGTTGCCGCCGAGGTTCGTCGTCGTTGCCTCGGTAAGGATCTGCACCAGGTTGTCCAAGCCCAGGCTGTAGGTCGTCGGCAGGATGTTCTGGTAGGCCGCAAGCTGCGACAACGTCGGATCGGTGTTGAGCGTTGAGGTCGCGGTGTTCGGCTTGGTCAGGTCGCCCCAGTCTATCGTCAGGACGTGGGCGGTCGGCGCCAGTGGCGCATTGAAATTCACGGTGAACGTCGTCGGCCCTGCCTGCGTCGCCGTCGTCGCGACCAGCGCGGGAACCGGCGTGGAGGTCAGTTCCGGCAGGGTCACGCGCCCGGGCTGGCTGGGCGTGTTCTGGTCGATGAGGCTGAAGGCGAATGTCGGCGACAGCGACGCCGAACCTCCCGTGACGGCCAGGTCGACCACGCCGAGCGAGCCGGTCGCGTTCAGTGAAGTGTTCGCCGTGCTCGTGGAGATCTGCAATGCGTCGTTGGTGTCGAGAACGTAGAAGACCGCGCTGGATGTGCTGGTGTCCCAATACGCGCCGATCGTCAACTGGAAGTCCAGCGTGGCATTCAGCGACAACGAGCCGGTAACCCCGAGGTTGATCCCGTACTGCCCGGCCACGGGCATCTGGAAGCCGGTCGTGGTGTTGAAGTGGACATCAAGCTCCAGATTGTCCGGGTTGTCCCGGCTGGCGGTCACCGCCACCCCATCGGCGAGCCCGGGGCTGCCTTCCAGTCCCGCGACGAGACTCGCCAGCGATCCATACGTCGGTGCCAGCCGGTTCAGCAGCGACTTGAGCGCGGCGCCGGGGTCGTAGGCCGTGCCCAGCCCGGCGGCGGCCAGGGGCAGATTCCGGCCCATGGCCGATGGATCGTCGAGCTTCGATGCCCACGCCGCCATCCCGGAGGCATTGCTGGGCAGCAGCGCACCGTCGATGGCCGCCAGCAGCGCCGCGTCATGCGCGCCGCTGAGAACCAATCGACGTTCCAGCGCTTCGCTCAGGTGCCGGCGACGCTTGGATTGGCCGAGACGCACGCACCGCTTGCGGTGCTGTTGAAGCATGTGGTTTGGCATCCGCACTCCTTGGCGGCCGAACGGCCACCGCAAACTGCCGCCTCCAGGCACGGGACGTGAGTCGGCGCCCTCGACACACTCGACAGGTATGTGTCCGCTGCCGGAGTCATCGAGATGCGCACAAAACGGAACGTCGCGGCGGACGTGAACATGGCCGCCGTGCCGGGTGTCACCCGTGTTCTCCGCGCAACAACACGCGTCGCATCATCATGATGTCATTCCAGCCAGGTGGATTCCGACGATGGATAGTATTACCCACGCCCGCGAAGAGACAAATGACACTTCCGTAAGCACGGTTGGGCACAGTTATTGCTACTTCACCTGTGATGTGATGACAATCCGCCTGACAACACCAGCGCCGGCGGACCAATGAGCCGTCGCCGTGCGTTCCCCTCAGGTGTCAAACCCCAGTTTGTGTGCCAGGTCTTACCGGGGGGCGGAAGAACAACGCGAGCGCGATCGCGGCCAGGGTGGCCGCCGCCAGGGGCACGAGAAACAGGTTGTGGAAGTTCGTGACGCCGTCCTTCGTGAAAACCCTCTGCATCAGATAGGGACAGACCGAGTTGGCCGCCAACGCGCCGAGACCCAGGATCATCACATTGAACAGTCCCTGGGCGCTGGCCCGCACGTCCTTCGGAAAATGGCTGTCAACGAAGATATACACGGTGCCGAAGAAAAAGGCGTAACAGATCCCGTGCAGCAATTGGACGGCGACGATCGCGGCCGGATTCGGGAAGAAGGCATATGCGCTGAAGCGGGCCGTGTGGCCCAGGATGCCGATGACCATCGTCACCCGCCAGCCGAGCCGCTTGAGCGTGGCGCCGAGGATGAACATGGTGAGCATCTCGGCCAACTGTCCCAGGCCCATCACCGGCATGATCCAATTGCCGGGGATGCCCACTCCGCCCGCCGCTCTCGCGGTCCCCAGGAAGGTGCCGGTCCAATTGAAATAGCTGTAGAGCACAAACGCATCCACAAAGGTGATCAGCCAGAGGACCAGGATAAACGGGTGTTTGAGCAGCCTGACGGCCTCCAGCCAGGCAAACCTTTCCGTGCCCCGGTCGATCTTCCGCGGGGGCGTGTGCGGCAAGGTCAGGCTATACACCGCGAGTACAAACGAAGCGATACCGGCCGCGATAAACGTCCAGCGCGTACCGTGCGCCAACGCGGGGCCCGTCAGCCCTGAACCAAGCACGGTGCCCAGCCAACTCACCATGCCATTGGGATGGGCAGCATGCACTTTGTCCCAGTCCACCAGGATAAACGTAAAGAGCCAACCGGCGAGGATCCATCCCGGCGAGCCGCCCATCCGCACCCAGCCGAATTCCTTCTCCGGGTCTTTCAGGTGGGCGAAGGTGACCGAGTTGACGATGGAGATGGTTGGGACGTAAAGCAGGCAGTGCAGCAGCATCAGGCCAAAGAACGGCCAGAAGGAGTGGGTAAAGGCCAATAGGAACATCGCCCCTCCGCCGGCCAGGTGGCTGAAGGCCAGAAATTTCTCGGCCGCAAAATGCCGGTCCGCGTACTGGTTGCTGAAGAACATGCCGGCAATGGCCGCCAGGGGAAACGTATTGAGAATCCAGGCTTGTTCCGCTGGAGTGAACTTGAGACTGGGCAGATAACTGTAAATGAGCGGCAACCAGGCGCCCCAGATGAAGAATTGCAGCGCCATCATGAGAAACAATTTGATGCGGATGGAATTGCTCATGGCTTTTGCCGAAGTTGATCTTCGACCCACGCCTTGGTCCTGGTCATCTCGGCCGGTTCGGCCTTGATGTGCTCGATGATGCAGGCCAGTGGGCGGTCGAGCTTGCGGATCTCGGAAATCAGCAGCGCGTAGTTCATCTCGCCGCCGCCGGGGCCGGGCAAGTCCACGTTCTGGCCGGCGGTGTTGAGTTTCATGTCCTTCAAGTGGACGAGGTGGATGCGCTCGCCCAGTTCGCGGAACAGCCGGCGCATCTCTTCCTCGCGTTTCGGATAGAGCGCCGGCGTGATGAAGTTGGGCGGGTCGAGCAGGAGCCCGACGCGGTCGGCCGGAAACGGCGCCAACACCTCCTTGGCCAGTTCCACGGTGCCCAGGACATGCGGGAAGTACGGCTCGAAAGCGACCCGGCCGCCGATGGGTTCGAGGATCGGCAGAATGATCTCACGAATGGCGCGATGCAGTTGCGCGACGGTCTCGGGCGTGTGGTTGCGCGGGTCGGCGCCGTCGAAGCGCGGCGAGTGGCTCGCGCTCCAGGTGACGAACTGCTTGCAGTCGAACAATCCGGCATGCGCTGCGACCAGTTTCATCACCGCCTGGTTCGATCCCATAAAGCCCGCATCGTCGGGCTTGAAGAGGTTGAAGTACGTGCCGAAAGCGACGGTCTTCAGTTTCAGGCCTTTAAGCGTACGGGCCAGCGCTTTGAGTTCTTCGGCCGTCGGCTGGAAGAAGAACGTCGCCTGCACCGTATCGAAGCCGACGGCGGCAATGGCCCTGGCTTTCTCCTGCAGCTCGGCGGCCGAACCGCCTTGGAGCATCATGCCGAGATGGATGTTGTCTTTCGCAGCTTCGGCGCCGAAGAGCTCTGCCGTGCCGAATCCGGCGACAATTGCTCCGACAGCGCCGAGAAGATGCCGGCGTGAAATCGCTGATATCGTCATGGTCGGTCCTCCAGGACACGCGTAGTACGGAGCGCATCATTTATAATAATAAAGGCTACACCCGGGAACACTGAAGCCAGGAACCACGGGTGGGCTGGTAAGCGGAGAGGGGGGGATTCGAACCCCCGCTACCCTTTCGGGCAGACCGGTTTTCGAAACCGGCGCATTCAACCACTCTGCCACCTCTCCGGGTCGGCCCGCCCACTGTATCCGATGGCGCTTCCGGCGTCAAAACCCCTGTTTAATCGAGGAAAACCGCATCAGCCGGCCCGGCCGCCCCATCCGCGCCCTCCGGGGTCGCCGGTCCACCCGGTGACCGTCCATCATCGTTTTCTACCCCACTTCTTCTTCGCACTGCTCGTGGCTCGGATCTTCGCGGGCTGCTTCGAAGCCGGTTTGGCGACGGCCTTGGAATCAGCCTTGGCAATCGCCGCGGGAGCAGCAACAAACGGGGTGCCCGACAGTTGTGGACCGAACGCCGGAGGCAGACCAGCGCCGAGGTTGTTGCTGACGATGGCCAGATCATCGGGCGTCACCATGCCATCGCCATTGAGATCACCCGTGATCCATTGCCCAGACTGACCCTGATTGGCAATGATGTTGAGATAGTCATCCGCGTTGACCACGCCGTCCAGGTTCGTGTCGCCCACCCAGGCATGCTTGATCATCACCTGGCTGAAATTGCTCCCATCGTTGATCGTCGCGCCATCCCATACGCGAAGATGAAGAAGCTGATTGTCGATCGGTGCCAGGGTCGCGAAGTGGCCGGGCACGGGCTCGGCCACGCTGGTGATGATCCGCCCGTCACTGAGATACTGTCGGATGGTGTCGAACGTCGCGGAGTCGGCGCTGGTCAACACCAGATCGTTGTCGGCCAGATCGAGAACGCCGCCCGGGTTAATGATGACGGAGGCCATCTGCAGAAGATTCGATCCGCCCGCGGCCACGTCGAGCCGGCCCCCGGCCGCGATCGAAACGGTTCCGAACGATTCCGGAGCGCCCAGTTGGACCGCGCCGGCGACATTCAAGGCGGGCAGACTGGCTTGGACCATGACGCTGCCCGGAACCGGAGTCAGCGGCAGCCGGCCTTCGTTGAGCCGGCTCGCGGTGACCGGGCTGGTTACCAGAGAAACCGCCGTCGAGCTATCCGGTACGCTTGCCGCGATGTGGAACTTGAGGTCAACCAGAGGTCCCGACCCGCCAGCCAGTGGATCGGCGTCATACATGCTGACGCGGACGATGCCATTGACATCATCCACGTTCCGCACCAGCGACCAGCCGGCCGGAAGGCCGCCAAGCACGACGTCGGTGTTGGACAGATGCAGGACAGTGGTGGCGTAGCTCAAGGTAAGATCCACGCCCTTCAGGCCGGCGCCGGAGTTGATGTTCACCGGCACATCCACGACGTCACCGGGAGCGCCCACGCTCGTGCCCACGGCCAGGGTCGGGTCGAGACCGCCGGACGGCAGCACCGACACGTTGCCCGCGGGCAGGTCGGGGATCTCGGGCACAGACAGGGCCACCGACTCGCGGGCCACCGAGTTTGCGTCCAGGCCTGAGAGCGTACCGTCGCCGGTCGCATCGCCGACGATTGCCGGGTCAGTCAGCGGGTACGCGGCGAACCCCGTATCCAGCCCCACGACGACGCGGGCGATGTCCGCGGCATCCAGGCCGCTGTAGGACCGATCGCCGGTTGCATCCCCCACGAAGGCCACCTTATGCACGGCGTCATCCGCGGTCGCGGCAATCGCCCCGCCATTGACGGCCAGGCCGCTGATACGCAGCATCTCCATCGACCCGTACTGCGCATCACTCCGCACCGCCGCGTTGAGAGCCAGCAGCGTCACCACGCCGCTTGCCAACGCCGGACCCGAGGCGCTGATCACCAGGTGGCCAGGTGTCGAGCCGGTCGTGTCCACACTCCAGCCCGCGGGCCCCGTCACATTGTTGATCGCCAGGATCGAGGCATCGTAACCGAGCGTCAGTTGAACGCTGGTTACGCCGGTTCCGTCGCTGATGCGGATGGGAAGTCCACTGCCGGTGGCCGGCAGGTTCACGGCCTGCCCCGGACCGCGGGCGAAGTCGCTCAGGCTGACGATCCGGCTGGAACTGGCGGCCACGGTGAACTGGGCGACGTAGTCCCCACCGGCAATCCCGTCGGCATTCCCGTCCAGTTGTTCCCCGCGCGTGTCCACCCAGCCGTCCGGCCGGCTGGCCAGCGTCGCCGTGTAGGCATCAGGCAGCAGCACGCCGCCGGTCTTGATGAAGTGGGCCGTATTTGTGGACGAATCCCACACCAGCGAGCCACGCACCGAGCCGACCGTCGCGCCGACCAGCGTCACATCCGGCAACTGGGCCGCTGATTCCGTGGTGTACAGCTTCAGCAGACTCAGGTTGGCCGGCCGGATCAGTTGCACGTCGAACCCGCTGGCCGTCGGGGTGAATCCGGTGACGCGGTAGCTGACGTGGGTTGCGGTGATGCTGGCCGAGGCGTTGCCGGCGGCGCCGTGGTTGTCCGTCACCACGACCCCAACGGCATACACACCCGGCGCATCGGGTGTGAAGCTGAAACTCCCCGCCGTGCCGGTTGCGAAGGTGGCGCCGGAGCGGGTGACCGTCCAGGCATAGGTGAAGGTATCGAGCGTTCCGGGATCGTTGGGGTTCACGCCGACGCTGATGGTGGTTTCCTCGGGGCTGGTGTTGCCGGCCGGCAGGCCGGTGATGGTGGGCGAGGGAGCCACGTTGGTGACGTTGATCGTCTGGTTGGCCGCCGTGCCGACGCCGCCGTCCTTGTCGGTGGCGGTGAGGCTGACAATGTACGTCCCGCTGTCGTCGGGCGTGAAGCTGAACGCGCCGACCGTGCCGCTGGCGAACGCGCCGCCGTTCTTGGTGACGCTCCAAGCGTAGGTAAACCCGGCCGCGGTGTCGGCAGTGCTCGGGTCCGTCACGGTGCTGCCCAGCGTAATGGCCGTGCCTTCGGGCGAGCCGGCCGGGGCTCCGGTGATGGTCACGGTCGGGGCGACATTGGTGACGTTGATCGTCTGGTTGGCCGCCGTGCCGATGCCGCCGTCCTTGTCGGTGACGGTCAGGCTGACGATGTACGTGCCGTTGTCGTCGGGAGTAAACGTAAACGTGCTGGCCGTGCCGCTGGAGAACGGGCTGCCGTTCTTGGACACGCTCCAGGCGTAGGCGAACGTGTCCAGCGTGCCGGGATCGGTCACGCTGCTGCCAACCGTAATCGCCGTGCCTTCGGGTGAGTCGGCCGGGGCGCCGGTGATGGCCGCCGTGGGCGCTACGTTGGTCACCGTCACGGTCGTGGTGGCCGTGCTGGTATTGTTCGAGGCATCGGTGACGCGGAGGCTGAGCGTATAGGTTCCGGTGTCGACGCCGCGGTACGTGGGCGACACTGTGGTTTCATCGCCATGGGTGGCGGCGGCCCCAGTTTCGCCGAAGATGCCGTTGCCGTTCAGGTCCCAGGCGTAGGTCAGGCCCGTACCGGTGCTGGCCGCGCCGCTGAGCACCACCGACCCGCCCTCGGCCACGGTATACGGCCCGCCGGCGTTGGCCACAGGTGCGCCGGCGGGCGTGACGCTGCCGGAGATGGTGTACTGCCCCAGGTCGCCGTAGGTGTTATCCCCTCTCACCACCAGGTAGTACGTTCCCGCGGCCACGGTCGCCGACAGCGTCTTGCCCAAGCCGTCGCCCGTTCCGGTGGCGATCAGATTGTCGCCGCCATCGCGCAATTCGACTATGGCGTTGAGCATCGGCCCGTACTGGGCCACATCGACATTGAAGTTCACCGTGCCGGCCGGGGTGGTGAACGAGAAGTAATCCTTGTCGCTGATGACGGCCGTGTGCGTCCCATCGGTCCACGGGCAGGTCTCGATGACGCCGGACCCGGAGAGGCTGGTGCCGGCGACGGTCAGCGGGCTGGCGGTGGCGGGCGTGTTGCCGTGGTCGTCGGGGCGGTAGCCAAAGCCGTTCCACGAGCCGGAGAGCCACCACAAATCGTCCTGTATCTCCGTCGACGAGTTGGAATCAGGGCCATTCCACCACAAGCCCCGCGCCGCATAGTACGCGGTCCCCATAATGGGCGCCAGCAGCGAATCCCCACGATTGTATTCGCTCGTCTTCGTCGTGCCGGAGTAGGTGCTCTGGTGATTCAACCCAAAGGCATGTCCGGCCTCGTGGGCGGCTGCATCAGCGACGTATTTCGGGGTTCCGTTCGACAGGTTCGCCGGAAACACAAAGGCTTCGCGTTGTGTTCCAAGCCAGAACTCGCCGACCCTTGATACGCCGCCTAAACCACCTGCCCAACTCCCATCTCCGCCAATGGTAACCTCCAGCGCATGCTTGATATTGAAATCGCTCGGCATGACTGTTGTCACGTTGATGTTCAGCGGCGAGTACATTTCGGCCACGCGGGCCCAGATTTCCTGGATGCTGGCCAGTTCCCCATCCGAAAACGTGGTTGGGTCGCCGTCCTGGTCGTAAGCGGGCACGACTGGCACGTTGTAGCTGCTCCAGGCGTGGGAAGGACAACCGACGAAGTTGAGATAGAGCTGGGCGTAGGCGGTGGGGTCGGAATTCAGGGCCGGAACGGCACTCAGCGGGTGAGTGGCCAGCATCAGCCTCGACTCGAGCATGGAGACTTCGAACAGGTGTGCTCCGGCTGAGCGGCGGCTGGGGGTCTTTGCTGGTTGGGAACGGCGTATCATAACTGTCTCCGACACAACCATCGGATCTGCCGCGAGTGCCGAACCGGGAACATGGGCCGATCCGATCGCCGGCACACGCCATCGTGCCGGTACAACTGGAATCTCAGTCACAACTCACCCAGTTTCAGCCAGCCTCACCTCCCAAACAGACTCTTCACCACGAAGTCACGAAGCGGTTTCCGCCCAATCGAACGACTCTGGCTCAGGAGACCACAATTCCGATCAAGACAAAGAAAAAAGCACCAACTCTTGCGGATCGGCTCTGAATACCAGACCCCGCTTCGTGTCTTCGCGCCTTCGTGTTTAGTTTTCTTCAATCGCGTGTAATCGTTTCATGCAAATTCAATACGACCCGGGCCACCGAAGTCCAGGCGGCTAACTCCGCCGGTTGGACGCCCGCGGGCGGTGGGGCGTCGC
>JBIOJL010000028.1:0-25980 GCA_044450885.1 Tepidisphaerales bacterium | reverse complement strand
GGCTTGTTCGTAGTACCGCCGTCAGGCGGTGTGAAGCGCCGCCTGAAGGCGGTACTACGAACGAGCGCCGGCCCCCGTCCGCAACCGGCCACGGCCTACCGCTCACCGACCACCCCATCGCGGCTGAAGTGTGGTGGCGATTGTGGTGCGGGCTTCCAGCCGGCACAGACCCTATGCAGGCTGGAAGCCTGCACCACAAGTTCAGTCGCGATGGACCACCCTCGACAACATTTCCTGCCTCCCTCCGCCGGTCTCACGCGGGTTGCCGCCAAACACACCCTTGATTCGCCAGGCGCTGTTGTTCGGATACCACCAGTGGTCGCCCGCAAACGGCTGGCGAATCCCGGACAGGTCCATCTCCTCGCCGTAGCCGCACCACTCCAGCGTCGTGTCCGGGCCGGCAAGGCGGGCGGAGGAGATCGCATGGCTCTTGGGGTTGGCCGGGTCGTAGCGGAGCGACTCGCCGCGGATTTCCCGGCCGGTGCTCGTCAGCGCCGTCACGCCATACCAGCCGGCCTCGGTGACCGGCCAGTCGGCCTGGAAATGGCAGGTGGCGCCGGTCTCCTTGTGCCAGGCCCAGCCGGGCGCATAGGCGCCGAAAATTTCCGTCACCGGCACCCGCCCGTTGGCCCACTGGTCGCCGTCGGCCGGTTTCCAGGTCTGCAGCGGTTTGCCATCCTTCATCAGCCGCACCTCCGCCAGGCCCTCGGGCGGCCGGACGGTCACGATCGCATGGGCGAAGAACTCGCGGCTGAGCACGACGTACCGCGTGTGGTTGGCGATGGACAGGAGCACGGCCGACGCGCTCGCCGGGAGTTTCGCGCCGGCCGGGAAGATGTACACCGGACTGGTGATGGCCCAGTTGCCGCGCTGGTCCTGGGCGCGCAGGATGAACCACGCCGGGGCGTCGCCGGCGGTGAACTCGTGCTCGACCACCACCTCGCCGCTGCGCCCCGACACATCGAAACTGTGCATCATCCCGGCCGGTCCGAACACTTGCGCCTGCAGCAATGGGCCGAGGCTGCGCACAGTGCCGCGGAACTTGAGCTTCTGCCCCGCGGCCGCGTGAATCGTCTCGCCCGGTTCCTTCCCGTCCACCTCCAGGAACGCAAACACCGGCCCGCCGTTGGTGGCAAACGTCCGGCCCATCCGCATGGCGGCGATCATGGCCGGGTAGTCGAGTTTACCGGATTTGGCATATACGCGACGGTCGCCGGGCGAGAGCGTGTCCAGCCGGCCCAGGGCGCAGTCGGTGTAGCTGCTGACGGCCACGCGGTTGCCCAGGTTCAGGGCGGCGAAGTAGAGCATCTCGGATGCCTGGCCGTCGACATCCATCAGGTCGCCGCACATGCCCAGGGCCGCGTCGCTCCACGCCTCGGTTGCTCCCATCCAGTGCAGCAGGTGCGGCGGAGTGAAGGTGTGGGTGCGGATGCAGGCGCCGTCCAGTTCATGCACGGCGGTCATCAGCGCCAGCGCCGGCAGTGGGCGCTTCATCAGGGCCTCGGCCCGCTCGTCTCCGATCGGCCGGGTGATCCCCGGCGTGTTGATATGTCCCACAAACGGTCCCGGCCGCTGTTCCGGGGCACGCCGGTAGAGAAACGCCGCCGTGTCGAGATTGGCCGCGGCCGCTCCGGTGACCTCCGCGTCGGCTTCGGTGATGACGCTCAGTCCGTTCGCGCGCCCCTGAAGCGCGGTGTAGGCGGAATCGGTGCGGATGGTGGCCTTGGCATCGTGCTGGGTGTGGACGTGGTGGTCGCCGCCGTACCAGCCGAGTTTCGCCAGGTCGATCCACCGCCGAGGGACGGCCCGCAATTGCACCGAGCGCCCGGCCGGAATCTCCACGGTTTCGTCGATGGGCTCGAATTCCGGGCCGCAACTCAGTTTCAGCCCGGTGCGCCCCGGCGGCAGGGTTACCTTGAACGTGCCCTCGGCGAAGAATCGACCATCCTTGTAGACGCCGCGGCCCGAACCATCGGGATGCGTCCCGTCGGCGGCAGTGACAACCACGCGGACGGCCATGGCGGCGCCCTGGGCGTCGACGACATCGACGACGAGTTCGCCGGCACCGGAAGCGTCGAGCGGTTTGTCGCCCAGACGTTCCAAAGGTCCCGCGGCAAGGGCGAAAGGCAGAAGGAGAAGAATGGGAAATCGCATGGGGGTATTGTACCAAGTGGGGTCGACGCCCGTCGGCCGCCTGCGAGCATCCGGGGAAGGCCAACGAGGGCGTCGGCCCCACTTGCTCCGTGGCAGGCATCGGCGCGTGCCTGTATGATCGCCCGCGTCTCTGGCCAGGAAACACGATCGCGAACTCTTACCAGCCCATTTCGCGCCGGCCGATTGCGGAAATGTTCCGCAAGACCGCCCACTACGCGGTGCGCTTGTGCGTACGCTGGAAGATCCATGCGGATGCGGTCTCGTATGCGTCGATCGTCGCGTCCGGCCTGGCCGGGCTCTGCATCTGGTGGGCCTCGGTACACCCGTGGCTGTTGCTGCTGGCCCCGCTGTTCTGTTACCTGCGGTTGTGGCTGAACATGCTGGACGGCATGGTGGCGATGGCCGCCGGCCAGGCCAGCCCGCGCGGAGAGATCCTCAACGACCTTCCCGACCGCATCTCGGACGTGATCGTCTTCGCGGCCGTGGCCCACAGCGGACTCTGCTCGCCCTTCAGCGGCTACTGGGCGGCCATCTTCGCCCTGCTCACCGCCTACGTGGGCATGTTCGGCCAGGCGGTGGGCGTGCAGCGCCAGTTCAGCGGGGTCATGTCCAAGCCCTGGCGGATGGTCACACTGCATCTGGGGGCGTGGCTGGCACTGTTTATGCTCTGGCGCGGGCACGGCACGAACCTGTGGAGATCGTTGACGGTCATGGACTGCACCTGCCTGGCCGTGGTCGCCGGCTGCGTGCAGACGATCGCGGTGCGGCTGCGGCGGATTTTCGCATCCCTGGCGGCCAAGGCAGAACGCGGGGCGCTATGATCCTCGGCATGACCTGGCCTGGCGAAGTGTACTGGATCTACGCGGCCATCCTGGCCGGCATTCTGGTCGTGGCCGGGATGTTGCTGTCGCTGCTCACCTGGGTGCTGGCCAAGGACGTGCGCCCGATCTGGGCCACGTATCGAAGCTGGCTGGTGATGATTCCGCTGGCGGCCGCCGCCATCTGGGCCGGCCGGGTGCCGACGACCGCGCTGTTCGTGCTGCTGTCGGTCTTCGGGTTCAAGGAATTCGCCCGGGCCACCGGGCTGTATCGCGACTGGTGGATGACCGGTGCGGTCTACCTGTCGCTGGTGGCGGTCGGGGTGACTGCAATCGTAGCCAACCCCAATACCGGCCAGCCGGGATGGTACGGCCTGTTCATGGCGTTGCCGGTGTACGCCATCGCGCTGTTCATTCTCATCCCGATCCTGCGGAACAAGACGCAGGGGCAACTGCAGGCAATGGCGTTGGCGATCCTCGGGTTCATCTACATCGGCTGGATGTTCCTGCACCTGGCCTTTCTGGCCGGCAGCCCGAAAGGGCTCGGGTATCTGCTCTACCTGCTGTTTGCCGTGGAGATGAACGACGTGGCCGCCTTCACCTTCGGGCGGGCGCTGGGGCAGTCGGGCAAGCACCTGCTTCGCGGGGCGATCAGCCCGCGCAAGACCTGGGAGGGCGCCATCGGCGCCCTGGCGGTGTCGATGGCGTTGCCCTGGGTGATGCGGTTCTCCTTCCCGCACTTTGAAACGACGCAGTTGATCCTCACCGGCCTGATCGTGGGCATCGGCGGGCAACTGGGCGACCTCTCCATCAGCGTCATCAAGCGCGACCTGGGCGTCAAGGACATGGGCGCGACCATCCCCGGCCACGGCGGCGTGCTGGATCGCATCGACAGCCTGATCTACACTGCTCCGCTGTTCATGCACATGATCGACTTTTACTACAAGCATTGGTGAACATGTCCGATGCGCAGTGGCATTACGAAACGGCCGCCGACATCGACCAGCCATTGGGCGAGCGGCTGCGCCATTTTCCGCGCGAGCCGGACATGCTGGTGTACGGGCTGCGCGCCATCGCCACGCTGTCGCTGCGGGCGTGGCTGAAGATCTATCACCGCCTGCAGATCGCGGGGCGCGAAAATCTGCCGGACGAAGGCTCGTTCGTGATGGTCGCCAACCATTCCAGCCACCTCGATGCGCTGGCGTTGCTGGCGGCGCTGCCGGCGAAGAAGGTCCACCGGGCGTTTCCGGCCGTGGCGGAGGACTATTTCTTCGTGAGCCTGCCGCGCGCCGTGTTGTCGGCGATCTTCATCAACGCCCTGCCGTTCGGGCGCAAGGTCCACGTGCGGCAGAGCCTGGACCTGTGCCGCAGGCTGCTGGCCAATCCCGGCAACATCCTGATCCTCTTTCCCGAAGGCACGCGCTCGGCGACGGGGCGCATGGGCGAATTTCGCCCGGGCATCGGCGCTCTGGCGGCGGGCATGGACCTGCCGGTGGTGCCGTGCGCCGTGCAGGGCGCGTTTGCCGCTTGGCCCAAGGGCGCATTCCTGCCGCGGCCGGGGGCGATGCGATTGATCATCGGCAAGCCGCGGAACTATGCGGGTCGGACGCCGCACAAGGAGTTGGCGCAGCAGATTGCCGCGGAGTTGCGGGATGCCGTGGAGGAACTGCTATGCAGATGACGGAACACACGTTCGCGTCGTGGGATGGCACGGAGCTGTTCTACCGGGCCTGGCTGCCGGAGAGATCGGCCGGAAAGGCGCTGCTGCTGTTCCATCGCGGGCACGAGCACTCCGGGCGCTGGCAGGAAACAGTCGAGGCGCTGAAGCTGGAGGACATCGCGGTGTTCGCCTGGGACCAGCGCGGGCATGGCCGTTCGCCGGGGGAGCGCGGTGCGGCCGAGAATCTGGGGGCGGTCATCAAGGATGCGGATTGTTTTGCCCGGCACGTCTGCACGAAGCACGGCATCGCCATGGAGAACGTGGCGGTGCTGGCGCACAGCGTCGGCGCGGTGATCGCGACGGCGTGGGTACACGACTACGCCCCGCCGATCCGGGCGCTGATCCTGGCGGTGGCCGCGTTTCGCGTGAGGTTGTACGTGCCGCTGGCGGTGCCGATGCTGCGGCTGAAGCAGAAGTTCCTCGGGCCAGGATTCGTCAAGAGCTACGTGAAGGCGAAGATGCTGACGCACGACCCGCAACAGGCGGCCGCCTATGATGCCGACCCGCTCATCTTCCGGCAAATCGCCGTCAACATCCTGCTCGACCTGCACGACACCTCGACGCGTCTCCTCGACGACGCCGCGGCCATCACCGTGCCGACGCTGATGCTGGCCGCCAGCAACGACTGGGTCGTCACTGTCGCCGGGCAGCAGGAATTCTTCCGGCGGCTGGGGTCGACGATCAAGCAGATGGAAGTGCTTTCCGGCTTCTCGCATGCGATCTTTCAGGAGACGGAGCGCGCCCGGGCTGTGGAACGAGTACGGAGCTTTCTCCTCGACAGCTTCGCCCGGCCGGCGCAACGCAACAGTCTGCTGGAGGCGGACAAGGGCGGCTTCACGCGGACCGAGTACGATCTCCTGCGCGGGCCGGGGAGCATGATCTGGCCGATGATCCGTCGCATCATGCAGACGGGAGGCAAGTTCAGCGAGGGCATTCGGCTGGGGTGGCAGGCCGGCTTCGACTCCGGCGTGACGCTCGATTATGTCTATGAAAACAAGCCGCGCGGGATCACGCCGCTGGGGCGGTTGATCGACTACTTCTACCTCAACAGCATCGGCTGGCGGGGCATCCGGATGCGGCGGCAGAACCTGGAGCGCGTGCTGCGGCAACTGATCGAGCAGACGCACGGGGCCGGCCGGGCGGTGCGGGTGCTGGATGTCGCCTCGGGACCGGGACGGTATGTGCTGGAGACGATGGCGGCGATGACGCAGGTTCCCATCACGGCGGTTCTGCGCGACTATCAACAGGCCAATCTCGATGCCGCACGGCAATTGGCGGGCAAGCTGGGCGTCCGCGACGTGGCCATCGCGCAGGGTGACGCGTTTGACCGGGGATCGCTGGCGGCCATCGCGCCGCGGCCGACCATCGCCATCGCATCCGGGATCTATGAACTGTTCGCCGACAACGACTGTGTCCTGAGTTCGCTGCGGGGGATCGCCGACGCAATGGACGACGGCGGCCACCTGATCTACACCTGCCAGCCGTGGCATCCGCAGGTGGAGTTCATCGCCCGCGTGCTGACCAACCGCGAGGGCAAGCCGTGGATCATGCGCCGGCGCACGCAGGCGGAGATGGATGAACTCGTGCGGGCGGCCGGTTTCGAGAAGGTCTCGCAGGAGATCGACGCCTGGGGCATTTTCACCGTTTCCGTGGCCCGGCGGGTTACACGCACATGAACTGGAGAGCGGCCGGCAAAACCTCGGCGCTGCTGTGCCTGCTCTTCCTGGCCGTCTACGGCGGCTGCAACTGGCTCACGACCCTGCGCCACGGCGTCGGCAGCTTCTACTTCGCCTGGGAACGGCACATCCCCTTTGTGCCGGCCATGATCCTGCCGTACATGTCGATCGACCTCTTCTTCATCGCGTCCCCGTTCCTGTGCGCCGGCGCGCGCGAGCGGTACACGCTCGCCAGCCGGATCGCCGCCGCCATCCTGATCTCCGGCGCGTGCTGGCTGCTGTTTCCGCTGCGGTTTGCGTTCGATCGGCCACATGTGGGCGGCTGGCTGGGGCTGATCTTCAACAACTTTCGCAGCCTCGACCAGCCATTCAACCAGTTCCCATCGCTCCACATCACGCTGCGGGCGATCCTGGTGGAGTTGTACGCGCGGAAAACGCGAGGCATCCTGCGCCTGGGGCTGCGCGTCTGGTTCAGCCTTATCGGCTTCTCAACCGTCCTGACGTACCAGCATCATGTGATCGACGTGGCCGGGGGCTTTGCGCTGGCGGCCTGGTGCTTCTACCTCTTCCAGGACCAGCCGCTGCGGTTGCCAGTGCATCCGCGAGATGGTGGCAGCGGCGTCTCGCCGCCGTCTGGAAGCACGCAGAGCCGAGACGGCTCTGCCACTCTTGAGCCGCAACCGAACTTCGGATGCGTCCTGCGACCGCCGGTGATCTGCAACCGCCGGGTCGGGCTCTACTACGCCGCGGGGGCGATGGTGCTGGCGGGGCTCGGGTTCGTGGCGCTGCCGTGGAGCGCGTTGCTGCTCTGGCCGGCGGCATCGCTCGGTCTGGTCGCGGGGGCGTACTTCGGATTGGGCCCGGGCATCTTCCGCAAGAGCGCCGGCCGACTGCCCTTGAGCACGTGGTGCGTACACTGGCCGGTGCTGCTGGGCCAGCGGCTGTCGCTGGTCTACTACGCCCGCGGCTGCCGGCCGTGGGATGCACTGACGCCACGCGTCTGGATCGGGCGACAGCTCTCGGACAGTGAGGCCCGGCAGGCGGTCGCCGCGGGCGTGACGGCCGCACTGGATCTGACCGGCGAGTTCTCCGAGGCCCGGCCGCTGCTGGCAGTCGCGTACCATCCGTTGCCGGTGATGGACCTGACGGCACCGACGCCGGAGCAACTGCAGGAGGCGGTGGAATTCATCCGGCGGGAGTCGCGGCGTGGCGTGGTGTACGTCCACTGCAAGGTCGGCTACTCGCGCACGGCGGCGGTGGCGGGTGCGTATCTGCTGGCCGAAAGGATGGCCGCCACGGCCGAAGAGGCCGTAGGCGTGTTGCAGGCTGCGCGGCCCGGCATCGTGGTGCGGCCCGAAGCGATGGAGGCGCTGCGTGCCTATGAGGCGGGATGCAGGATGCGGCGCGACGACGCACAACACAGGTGAACTGAAGCACACCCCGATCCGTTGGCTGCGGGACTGTCCGCAGTTGGCCACGGAACTTGTTGGCTGTTGGCCACGGAACTATGGAGTATCGCCAGGCTTCAAACTACAATCTCTATCAGCCCCTTCGGAAGGCGGTTGGCGTCTATGCCAGATGAACCATCCCACGATCCTCTGCTGTCCCGGCTCCGGCCGGAGTTGTTCTGGGATGTTGACGTGCATCGCCTCGATTCTCAGCAGCATGCCGGCTTCATCATCGAACGGATCGCCGAGCGCGGGAGCCTGGATGACATGCGTCTGACCTGGAGCTTCTACGGGCCGGATCGGATTGAACAGGCGCTTCTCGACGCTCGCGGTCTGACTCCCAGGACCATCGCCTTTTTCGCCGCATTGTTCGGCAAGGGCGTTGAGTCCTTCCGTTCCCATAGACAGGAGTCTTCTGATGCCGTACCTGTCTGAGGCCGCATCGCCGGGGTTGCTGGATGTCCTGCATCGGCTTTCGTCGGCGCCGGCGTTGGACGCATTCTACCTCGTCGGCGGAACCGCACTTGCACTACAAATCGGCCATCGACGATCCGTTGATATCGATCTGTTCACACATGCTCCGTTCGACAGCCAGGCTGTTGCCGATTGGATGGTCCAGAACGTGCATGCGGCTGAGGTCGATACCGGCAAGAACACGGTTCGGTGTTTCGTTGATGGGGTGAAGGTGGACATTCTCGCCCATCAGTATCCGCCGATAGAGCCCCTTGTCACGATCGACTGGATCCGGATGGCCAGTCTGCAAGACATCGTCGCCATGAAACTCAATGCGGTCAGCAACCGGGGCGCGAAGAAGGATTTCTGGGACGTCGCGGCGCTCTTGAGCCATTTCTCACTGGAAGAGATGCTCGACTTCTACCGGCGGAAGTATCCTTCGGGCAATGCCTGGACGGTCATCAAGTCGTTGGCCTATTTTCAAGAGGCCGAAGCGGAGGATGTTCCCATCCATGACCTGACCGGCATGACTTGGGAGCAGGTGAAACACAGTATCCGGCAGGCGTCCGGCCGGGTGTTGAGGCATGGAGGTTAGTTCTTGAGCACAGGCTGTAGTGCCTCCGCCCAAATGGCGTAGCCCTGTTCGGTCGGATGACAGAAATCGCCCATGATCTGCCGGGAAATCGTGCCGTCTTCCTGGACCAGCTTGCTGCCGATATCCAGGAACGCGGCGCCCTTCTTCTTTGCCAATTCGGCCAGCAGTTCGTTGAGGCGGCGGATCTTGGGCCGCAATGGGTTGTCGGCTTTCTCGCCGCGGGGGAAGACGCCCATGATCGTGATCTTGGAGGCCGGCGATTTGGCGGCCAGGCGATCGCAGATGAGGGCGACGGCCTCGGCGATCTCGGCCGGCGTGTTCTCGCGGGCGTTGCGGGTTCCGGTGAGGTTGTTGGTGCCGATGTTGATCACGATAAAGCGCGGGTGCAGGCCGTCGAACTCGCCGTGGTCGAGGCGCCAGAGAACGTTCTGGGTGCGGTCCCACCCGAAACCCATGTTCAGCACCTGCCGGTCGCCGAAAGCGGTTTTCCAGGCGTTGGGGCCGTTGCGGTTCCCGGCCACGGGTTCACCGGCCCAGAAATGGGTGATGGAGTCGCCGATGAGCACGATCTCCGGGTTGAGCCTCTGCTGGACCTCCAGCACGGCGGCGTGGCGGGCGTACCAGTCGTAGCTGTC
The DNA here is from genome assembly GCA_044450885.1 of Tepidisphaerales bacterium. Lineage (GTDB taxonomy): Bacteria > Planctomycetota > Phycisphaerae > Tepidisphaerales > Tepidisphaeraceae > JANYKD01. Next base: position 16,481 of record JBIOJL010000028.1, on the reverse strand, counting down.
GTTCTCCAATTTCGGGACGGGAATGACTGCGGTGTTGGCGGCGGTCGGCGGGGCCTGCGCCAGGGCCTGAGATCCCGATATGGCCAAATTGTCGAGATAGTATGCCGTGTCCGCGACCGCGGTGCTGCTGAAGCCGAGCCAGTGGAGTTCATGGAAATCGGCGCCGGTGATGGGGAGGTTGTCGAAGACCCGGGGCGCGGCGCCGGTGGGCGTGAGGGCGAGCTTGAACGTGCGGGGGGCGGTCTTGCCCAGGGCGGCGTCGATCTGGACATGAACCCACGTCCGGGCGGGCACCTCGGCCACGACTTTGCCGGCGACGCTGACCTTGCCGGTGCCGTCGAAGCGGACACTGGGTCCGACGTTCTTGGGATATTCGGCCGAGTCGCGCCATTCGCAGAAGAACTGGGCGTCGGCGGGAAACCAGACGTCGAAACTCTGGCGGACGGCGCCTGCGGTCATGTGCGGTTCGTAGTAGAAGTGCGGCTCCCAGGCGGGCTGGAGCGTCTTGGAGTCGGTGATCTTCAGGCTGTGGCGGCCGGAGGCGGCGCGTTCGTCGGTGACGCGGATGGAAGCGCCTTCTCTCTCGCCGCTGACGTGGGCGTTGGCCGGGTGCGCGCCGACGGGGGTCTTCTCGAAGTCGTCGTCGATGGCGAGCGGCTTGGGCGGCGCCGGCGGCGGGGGCAATTGCACGTGCGGGCAGTTGGCATGGCGGACTTCGGCGGTCCAGGCGTCATCGCCGTAGAGGCCGGCTTTGCTGATGTCCAGCGGCTGGAAGCCGAGTTCCAGCGCTGGAGATGTGGGCTTGAGGGTAAAGTCGGCGGCCGCGGGGTTGACGAACTGTGGGTCGGCGATACGCGAGTGGCGGTCGAGGCCGATGGCCTGCCAGTCGGCGAAAGTGCGGCGGTAGAAGCGGAGCGCGTCCGGCCCGGCGGTGTGCCAGTAGATGTTCTCATCCCAGTCGCCGGGGGATTCCTTGGCGGCCAACCGCTGGTTGAGCGAGGCTTCGCCGTGCGGGATCAGCAGCGAACCTTGAGTGAGGTAGACGATGTTGCGGCGGAAGCTGCTGGGGCGCTTTTCGGAATAGGGCCAGAGGGCCTGGTTGGCGGAGAGGGCGAAGATGTTGTTGCGGATGACGTGCTCGTGGCCGCCGTTGTTGAACATCAGGCCGCCGCTGAGCGTGTTGTAGACAAGATTGTTCTCAACCGTGTAGTTGCCGGTCTGGGCGTCGAGGTAGATGCCCCAGCCCAGGGCCGGCTGGGAATAGGGCCACATGTCGTGGAAGACGTTGTTGCGGATGACGCTGCCGGGGGAGACACCCAGGCAGTAGATCAGCCCCGCAGTCGCTCATCACGCCGTGGCCGAGGTCGTGGACGTGGTTGAACTCGATGATGTTGTCGTGGGTGCGGTCGGGCGTGAGGCCCCAGTTCCAGCCGACGCTGATGCCGGTGTAGTAGAAGTCGTGGATGTCGTTGTGGGAGATCCGGTTGTGGCTGGCCTGGGCGAGCCAGATGCCGATGCAGCCGGGATAGATGCGGCCGCCGTCGTAGAGGTGGTTGTTGTCGACCAGGGTGCGGCTGGTCTCGGCCACATCCGTCCTGGCCATGTTGGCCTCGCCGACGCGAATGCCGCCGGCGCCGAGATCGAACAGACGATTATGCTGGATGCGGCAGTCCTTGCAGCCGCGCCGGAACCAGACGCCGTAGGTGCCGATGTGGGCCACTTCGCAGCCTTCGAAGGCACAATTGAGTGCGCCGTCGGCGGTGACGGCCGCGGGCACGTCGACAGCCGCCTGGGTGCTGCTGTTGCCCCTGGGGTCGAGAATCCAGTCGGCGTGGTGGAAGACCAGGCCGCGCAGCGTGACGTTTCGCACGAACTCGCCCTTGTCGGCATTCCCGGCCAGGCGCACGAGTTCCGGAAGCACCGGGGCGATGACTTCGGTCTGGCCGAGTTTTTCGCCGGGCATCGGCCAGTAGCTGAGGACGCCGGTTTCGCGATTGAGGTACCACTCGCCGGGCTGGTCGAGCAGTTCGAGGGCGTTCTCGACGTAGTAGCGCTGGTGGTCTTCCCAGTAGCCGATGCACCACCATTCCTTCATGGGCGCGGCGAACTGGACCGTGTTGGTGGCGGTGTCGACGGACTTGAGCGGATGGATGGACGTTTCCCAGGAGTGCATGAGCACGACATAGGCATCGCCGAGGCGGGCATACGGCTTGATGTCGCCGGGCGCGAAGATGAACTTGTCGCGGGCGATGGGCTTGGCGTTGGGGATGGGCGGGCCGGGAATGAGCGTGGCGATGCGGTGGTAGCCGGTGTTGGGCGAGCGGGCGAGCTGGCGGCGCTGGCCGGCGACGAACAACTGGCGGAAATACCACTGCCCGGCTTTGGCCTCGGGGATCTCGGCTTCCCAGAGGTTGCCGTTCTGGCGGAAGCCGGTGATCGGCCGGCCGCCGCTCAAGACCGGCCGCTCGCCGGGAAATGCCTCGTAGACAACCGGTGCGTCGGCCGAGCCGGAGTCCTGGGCTTCGAGAATGAAGGGAGTGCCAAGGCGATAGGTGCCGGCACGGACCTGGACGGTGACAGATCCGACGACGCTGGCCGCGCGGGCGCGGCGAAGGGCGTCGCGGGCGCCGGCCGGCGATGCAAACGGGCCATCCGTCCGCCCGGCGTTGGGCGCGGCGAGCCGACCGGTCCAGACGTCGTTGCCGTTGGGTGCGACATAGAACAGTTGTGGCTCGGCGGCTGCCGCCATTGCGGAGACGAGCAACACGACAAGGGCGTACGAGAGGTGGATTCGCATATTGAATCTATCGCGGACCGGGGGTGGTGTTGGGTGCGCGAGTGCCGACGCCCTAACGCGGATTCGCCAGTTGCAGACTCAGTGGCGCAAATGCGCCCAGTTCGACACTGAAGCCGCCGTCGTTCACGGGAATCGCTTCTCCGATCGGCCGGCCGCGCAGGTCCAGCGGTTGAACCGCTTGCGCGGCCATGCCTTGCGGCAGTTTCACGTTGAGCCTGCCCGACACGCCGGCCAGTTCCCACAGCCGCAGCACCGTGCCCGGTCCGTCGGGATTGTCGCCGAACGCGGTGATGGAGATTCCCGTGCGGGACAGTTGCAGCCCCGATCGCGCGGGCGGCAGTTTGCCGGCCGGGGCGTCGGACGCCGCCGCCAGCAGGGGCAGGCGGGCTTCCAGGGACGGGGTGATCAGCGCCGCGTCGGCGTCGTACCTGCCGAAGGCCCAGATGCGCACGCGCGAGGTCCAGGTGCCGCTGTTCCAGAGGCGGAAATTCGTGTTCCACTGGTTGTTGAACAGGTTCACGAAGGCCACGGGCTTCTTGGGGACGAAATCCCTGGAGAACTTCCAGCATCCCGGCGTTTCCAGGCTGACCAGCGGGTGGTCCATCGCGCAGAAGGCGGCGCCGCCGTTGGTGTCCAGGATGGCAACACCTGTGTTGATGCCGAAGAGGTGGCGGTTGCTGCCGGGAACGATGCCGGTGGCCGGATCGAGGATGGCGCCGAGGCGGCCGAGGCGGAAGCCGGGATTGTCGGCCCGGAACGGCAGGCAGAGCCAGCCGGCTTCCGGCATGGGCTCCAGCGGCTTGTCGTGGAGCGTAATCTCCAGGTCCGCGCAGGGCAGGTTGTCGCGGAGGACGAGCCGCGTGGTGACGGCGCAGTGTACGCCGTTGCCGGCCGGGGCCTCCATGATCGCGGCAACTGAGTTGGCTGCCTGCTCGAAACGCAACTTGAAACCCGCCGGCGCGGCGGAGGTGTAGGGCGCCTTGTCGGCCGGCGGCATGCCGGGCTTGTCGAAATCGAGTTCCCAGTTGCGGTGCTTGAGGTAGGCGTCCATGTAGCCGCGGACCTGCGCGTGGTCGAATCGTTCGTAGAAGAACTGGCCGAAACCGTGGCTCGCCGTGGCATCAACGATCTCGCGGCCGGTCCGCTTTTCCACCAGCGATTTGACCGTGCCTTTCGCCGGATCGAGGACGGCTTTGAAGAAGGGCGTGTCGATGGTGGCCGCCGGGGCATCGACCGTGATGCGTGTTGAGGCGGCACGGCCCTGCGCCGGCACATACGTGCGGTAGCCGAGCGGCGGGATGTCGGTGGCGACAAACCCGGTTGGCGTGACCGGGATGATTTGATCGCTGTCGGCCGCGCGGACGGCAGCGATGTCAGGCTTGACGGCCACATCCACCCAGCCACTCCGCTTCCAAGGGAGCGGGTTGTAAACGACGATACGATACCCGTCCTGCTGCACGCCGCCGGCGAGGGCATCGAGGTTGGTCTGCAGCACCGGCGTGATGATCTGGCCGGCCTGGCGGATGTAATTGGAATGCTCCTCCCACGATTCTTCACTGCGTTTGTAGCGGCCGGCCTCGCGCTCTTTGGTGAACGCCTCGCCGAACGCGAAGTGATTTTGCAGCCAGCCGATCGAGCCGCCCCAGGTGTGCTCGCCGTAGAGCAGGCTCTGCTCCCACGCGGCGGCGACGGGCTCGGCGGCATCGGGCACGGTCTGGCCCCAGGCGCGAAGTTGGGTGTTGAGCGCTTCGGCTGCGCCGATGAGCGGCCGGGTGTTGCGGGCCAGCCGGGCGCCGGCCGGGTCGGACATCGGCCCGTGGATCCAGGTGTCGGGCATCTCGCCGCGCACGATGGGCAGGTCCGGCTTCTCGGCGAGGATCGCATCGGCGAAATCGGACAGCCGGCCGATGCGCACTTTCACGCCGGGCATCTTGCGGGCGATCTCATCGACCGCCTTCTTCACTTCCTCCGGCCGCGGCGGGCCATGGTTGTCGCCGGTGTGCAGCAGCGCCAGCCAGGTGCGGTGCGGCCAGTCGGCCGGCGGAAAAAGCCCGGTGCCATAATCCGGCGAGTACATCGTCAGCACCCGCGAGCCATCGGGGCCTTCCCACCAGTAGAGCGGGGGCACTTGCGGGGAACCGCTCATCATGTTGCAACCGATGTGCATGAAGTCGACGCCGGCATGTTTGAGCAGCGTGGCCATGATCCCCGCGTGCTCGGGGACGTCGGTCATCTTGGCATCGCGGGGCAATTCCAGGCCAAGTTGGCGCGAGATGCGCGATGAATACCCGAGCCCGCGCACCAGGTCCTCCGGTTCGAGCAGTTCGGTGTGCGTGGTGAACGGCAGGGCGTGGAGCACGAACCGCCGCTCTTTCAGGGCCTGCCGGACGCGCGCCTGCCGTTCGGGCAAACTGCCGGGGAAATCCTGGAGAATCTTGTACATCGGCCAGCCGGGAATGGTCCAGGCGAACTGCTGCGACGGCGGCAGCGAACGGCTTTCGTCAGCCACCTTCAGGGCGCTGTCCATGAATCGCGTGCGGTAGGTCTGCACGACGTTCTTCGCCATGTCCGTGTAGCCGATGTCAAAGTGGGTCTTGAAGACGATGACGATCTCGCTCACGCCGGGAACCAGCGTGAGCGGGCGCTGCCCGATCTCGGCGCCGCCGACGGCCAGGGAGACTACGGCCTGTCGCAGGCGATCGACCGCGGGTACCGTAAACTCCACCGTCTGCCGCCCTGTCGCGAGCTTCAATGTCTTTGCGGCCTTGCCGTCGATCCGAACCTCGGCGTCCGCAGGCGATCCGATACGCAGGACCGATGCCGAGGCCACAAGCACTCGAGCGCCCTCGCGCTCGACCACGGTGGGCGAGACACCGACTGCGGCCAGTTCCGTGAAATCCTCCACCGGGCTGGCCGTCACTCCCGCCGGAGCATCGAGAGACACGCAGTCGTAAAGCATCCAACTGCCCGACAGCGTGGTGATGTCGATCCGGTTGTTGCCGGCCTTGAGCGCTGTCGCCGGAAAACTGATTCCGGCCTTGTGTTTGCGCCCGGCCTCGGGCTGGCCGGAGATTGAGGCATCACCGCCTCCGGCCGGGAGTTTCACTTCGTAGGGTTGGCCGTTGATCGCCACCCGCAACGCGGGCGGCGCCTTGCTCTGGGTGTCCATGAGATCGAGCACCAGCGCGCAATCGCCGCTGGCCGGGACCCGGCTCACGCCGAAAATGACGGTGAAGACATGCGGGCGGCCGCCGGCCCATTGGTCCACCGGGCCCGGGTGTACATACGGCCAGTCCTTCTTCGTTTCGGATTGTCCGACGATGAAGAACCCATCTTCTTTGAACTGGCTGTACCCGCGCGGAGCAAGGGCGAACTCGCTGTTCTTCCCATCCTCCTGGCCGATGCGCCAGAGCGTCTGCGCGCGGACGTCGCCAATGAAGGAGAGTGTGAAGATGCAGAACATCGAGATTACGCGAACGCAGGTTGGACGACCCATGGATCGACTCCTTTGCAGGCGGTCAGCTCCCGCTCTTGTCCATCTCAAAGTTGGCGTCGTCTTCCTTTTCCAGCGGCAGCGAATCCGCGTCGGTGAAGTCGTTGGGATCGTACGCCGGGCGCGTCGTCGGGGCATGCGGCAGTGGTGGAAGACCGCCGCCGGAATCGCCGCCGAAGCTCGAAACGTCGGAAATATAAGCGTGCCCCCAGTAACCCGGACCGTAGAAGCCGTAGCCGGGGTAGTACAGGTCCGAGTACCAGAACAGGTCGTCCTGGGTTCGATAGCGGTGGACGGATGAACTGCGGTTCCGGCCCAGCCGCTTGGCGCAAGTCGTACACACCGACGCGTTGTCGGTCACCGGCCGGGGCTGATTGGGGTTGAGCATGTTCATGGCCGTCAACTCCGCGGTATCTGCCCACTGCACGTGCTTTTCGCACACGGCCTTCCCGCAGACGTCGCAGCGGTGGTACGCCATTTGTTGACAGGCGTGGCTGAAGAGGAAACCCGTCTTCTCCTCGCATGGAACCCGGTTGAGCCCTTGGATCTGCATGCTATTTCTCCAACTTCTGCGACTGCTCCATCGCCAGCCAGAACGCCGCCCGCTGAGCCAGCGTCAGGTCCTTCAGCACAAACAGGGCGGCCACCTGCGGCTCGATTGCCGCATCCGTCGTCAGCACCACTTTGTCAGCGTCGTCGCGAATGCTGGTTTTGCCGTTCTTCGCCTGCACCCGGAACAGGCCCTTGCCGCCAGCGTCGGCGACCTCCGCGTGAGCATCGCCCTTCTTAACACTGCACAGCAGCGTCCCGGCTCCATCTTCGAGCTTCATGTCGCCGTTGGGCTGGCGCGTGAGTTGGAACAGCGTTTTACTCCGCGCAGCATCCTTCAGATGCCACTGCGGGTCCTTGCCGGTGACGTAGCCGAGCACCGCGTCCTGCGCGTCCTTGATCTTGACCTTGCCGCTTTCCTCGACGCGGATTCTCGCCAGTTCCGTGTCCTGGTCATCGACGACCTTGAGCCCGTCGTCCTTGAGCTTGAGCGAGAATCCCTCGGCGCCCTTGAACTTCAGCTTGTCCGGCCGGGCGGCCGGCTGCGCGCCGATTGCCAGGAGTGCGATGCCGATGACCAGTATGGAGAGGAGTCCGTGTTTCATGCGGCGTGGCCTCGTTTGTCGATGGCTTTGGACAGGTTCAGCACCTGGTACAGGCTCAGCAGCATCAGCGCCACCAGATGCGGGGCGTTGGTCTGCCCCGTGGGAGTGGCTTCCAGACCCGTGGCCGTCCAACCGCCGGCGTCGACCGTCAGGTCCAGCGAGTCGGCCGTGATGCCCAGATTGCGCAGCCTGACCTCCGGCGGAAGCTTCACCGCCGGAGCGGCGCCCTGGGCCAGCTTCTCCACATGGGCATACTTCTCCGCCTTGATCCGTAGTCCGACGTAGACTCGCAGCGACTCCTTGGTTTTGGTCTTGCGTTTCTGCTTGCCGCTGCGCGACCGCTTCCATTTCTTGCGCGACTGGAAGCGGGTGATCAGCCGGATGTCAAACCGGGAGCCGTCGAGAAATCGGCCGGTCAGCGTCAGCCACGGGCTGATGTAGTATTTCACATCCCAGCCGCCGGCCTTGCCCGTGCCGGTGAGTTTCTCGCCGCAGTCGTGCGGCCGCATGTCCAGGCGCAGAGTCAGCGGGGCGTCGGCGGCCGCGTCCGCGCTGGCCAGCTTGATGATCTGCTCGGCCGCGTCGAATTGCCGCAGGTCATACACCGGTATGCGGGACATGAGCACGCCGAAGACGATCGCGCCCACGATGGCCAGCAGCGGCAGCAGGAACAGCGGCGGCGCCACGACGGTCAGCAAGATCAGGGGAATGGCCGCAATGATGCAGACGATCATCAGCATCTTCCACTGCGATCGGGTGGCGGCGCGTTTGGCGGCGATCTCGCGTAGGCGGGGGAAATCGGCGAGAATGTCCCCGCCCGTCGCCTGGCGATCGTGAATGTGGCTCTGCTCGAACGGCCCGGCACTCGGCACAGGCGGCGGAGAAGTCATGTGTATCTCCCGTAGGTTCTCAGGCTAGATTCCGCACAAGGCAATGTCAACCGCGAAGTGTGTCTATGTTGTGTTTGACCGCCTCGGCGCGCCCAAGGGGGCGGCCGTGCATATCGCAGCCTTCGCACGCGCGCTGGGCGAGGCGTTCGGGCCCGTGGACCTGGTGACGGTTGCATCCGACGCCAACGGAGTGGCGGGCGTGACCACAAAGCCGGGAGGGCCGTGCTCCGGCACGGCCGGGACGGCTGCCCCGCCCAACACGCCCGCAGAGGACTGCGGCCCTGCCAAGACAATGGTCACGCCCGGCGCGGCCGTGCCGCCCGGCGTCAACCACCACCCGCTGCCGGCGCGGGGCGAGAATCTGATTGCCCGGGCCAACGACTTCCGCCGCAATCTCGCCCGCTGGTGGAACCGTCGCAAGGTCGAGGTCCTTCATTTCCGCTCGATCTTCGAGGGCTATCCGCTGGCCCTCCACAAAGCGCACGTCTGCGACAAGCTCGTTTTCGAGGTCAACGGACTTCCCTCCATCGAACTCAAGTACCACTACCCGGGCATCGCCGACGACCGCGAGTTTCTCGGCAAACTCATCGCCCAGGAGGATGTCTGCCTGCGGGCGGCCGATCTGGTGCTCACCGTCAGTCCCACCAATGCCGAGTATCTCATTTCCAGGGGCGTCCCGGCCGAGCGCATCCGGGTCATTCCCAACGGCGTGGACCTGTCGGTGTTTGATTATTCGCCGCCGAAACTGCCTGCCGCGAGCCCGATCCGGCTACTCTACAGCGGCACGATGGCCGCGTGGCAGGGGGTTTACCGGGCCATCGAGGCGCTGGAACTGATACGCAAGGATGTGTCTGCAACACTCACGCTGCTGGGGCCGATGACACCCCGCCGCCGCGCGGAGATCGAGGATGCGTGCCGCGAACTGGGCGTGCTTGAGCATGTCACCATTCTCGAAGCGGGCGATCAGGCAATGGTGGCCCGAATTCACCACGAGCATCATATTGCCCTGGCTCCGCTCCTCCGCAACGATCGCAATCTGGTGCAGGGATGTTGTCCGCTGAAGGTGCTGGAGGCGATGGCCGGCGGCACGCCGCTGGTTGCCTCCGATATGCCGGTAGTCTCAGCGCTGGCGGGCAACGAACGAGAGGCGCTATTGGTCAAGCCCGGATCGGCCAAGGCGATCAAGGATGCGGTCCTGCGCTTGCTGGCCGACCCGGATTTGGCGCTGCGATTGAGCAATGCCGCCCGGCGTCGCGTGGAGGCGGAGTTCACCTGGCACATCGCCGGCCAGCGATTGATCGACGCCTACGAAGAGGTTCTGGGCGTCCGTAGGGCCACCTTTGGAGTGCGGCGGCTCGACGCCGCTTTTCGACGTGCGCCCGGCCGGTATTGGTTGCCTGAATCGGAGCGAAACGGGAAGGAGAGAGGTTGATAGGCACACGAGACTTGTGGGAATTGATGGTCAGCGCTGTATGGTGTAGATGCGGATGTCCCAGTATTCCGGGGGAAGGGGGCGCGGCAGCCAATTGCTGCCGACACGCTGTTTGGAAAGGGCCATGCTGCGGCCGTCGGGGGACAGCGTCAGGCGTCCATGGCTCATGGCCCATTGTTTACGGTCTCCCGTTCTCACGTTGACGGAAAATGCGGCCAGGCAACCGGATTCGTGCCCGCAGGTGATCACGAGCGTGCCACTACCGGCGGCCATGTCTAACGGCCGTTCCTTGTCGAAGGTAAACAGGTTTGTCCGGTCGCCGGTGAGGATGTCGCGTGATGTGACGCGGAGATGGATGGCATCAACCGTGGCCTGGAACAGTTGACCGTCTCCAACGCAACGGACACCGGCTTCGTGGGCAAAGGATCGCAGTATTTGGCCGGAGACGGGATCCCAGACGCGCGCGGTACCGCGCCGCCGTTCCACGACGACGGCCAGATCGCGGCCGGGAGTTGGCGCGACCAGCACCTCCTCGGAAAACTCGCCGATGAACAACTCGTTGACTTTCTTGCCGCTCTGAATATCAAGGGCACGCAAGTACGCAGCCCTGGGCGGTGATTTCCCTCCGCCTCCCCGCCCGCCTGCTTCTCCGGCAGGCGTCGCCGGCGTGGCGTATGGACCCTCGATGAACAACGTCCGTGATGCGACCCCAACCACAAAGGTGTCTTCGAACCGGCGGATGACCTTGCCGGTTGCGAGGTCGATCTGCGCGACGCCAATTGTGTCGCCATGGCGATAGGCCAGTTCCGTGCAGAAGAGGAACCTGCGATCCGCGGACAACACCGAATAGAGGGAAGCCCGGTTATCGCCGAGTTGGACGCGGCAGAATTTGCGGACGCTGCCATCGTTGACATTGACGAGGAAGACGACGTGGTCGCGCTGCACATGGCGGGTGATCCAGTGTTGATTGGCCTCCTCGGCCCACTCGGCCAGACGCATGGAGCGCCAGTCGAGCCAGTCGCTGGGGCGGCCCTCGCGGGGAAGTCGATGGGCGGTCAGGAGATAGGCGAGGGCAATGCCCGTGAGGAGACTTGCGACCACCACGACGCGCGGCCGGCGGCGGCGGCCGGGCAGGCGGTTAGCCGGCGTGAGTTCGGTGCCGCATTCGGGGCATTGCTGGCTGAGGAGGTTTTTCAGCAGGTAGTTGCAACGGCGGCAGTGTTCCTCGCCGGAGACTTGCGGAAGGCGGGCCACGCGGATGAGCCGGCGCAGGAGGAGCAGACCGGAGACAACGGCGGCCGCTTCGGGCCAGTGATAGAGGATCACGCGCCAGACGTTGACCTGGCGAACATCGGCTTCGGCGTAGACGGATTTGCTGTCGGCGGTGAATTCGAGGACGTAGACATCGGCTTCCGTCTGGATGCGGATGGTCCGGTCGGGCGGCGTCAGAGCGGGTTGCGTGACGGGCCGCGCGCCCGCCGGTGCGGCCAGGGCGAGAAGGCAGAGGATGAGGACGATGCGGCCAGACACGAACACCTCGCGTGGGGACACGGATATGCCATCCGGCTGGCGAGGGAAAGTCAAGGTCATGCGCGAGTGAAGCGGCGATTGGTATGCAAAAGAATACACCGCGTTGCCGCCCAACAGCGCCCGTGGCGTCATGACGCGAATCGTCACGACGATGGAAAAGCGGCGTCAAGCCGCCGCACTCCAAAGTCGCTCACGCGCGAGAGAACCCGCCGCAGCATCTTCTCTTCGCTGGCCGGGGAGAACGACGCGACGATCCGCTCGCGTGCCGAGCGGCCGAGCGCTGAGCGCACCTCGACCGGCTGAGCCAGCAGTTCCACGATGGCCTCGCCCAGCCGGTGAAGCTGCGGCGTGGGGATGATCGATCCGGTCCGGCCGTGCTCGATCACTTCCGGAATCCCGCCGGCCGATGACCCGATGCACGGCAGCCCGCACGCCATGGCTTCCAGAAGCGCATTGGGCATCCCATCCCACAGCGACGGCTGGACGTAGACATCGACCAGCCGCAAATGCCCGGCGACGTCGGCCGGCGACTCGATGTGCCCCGTGACGACGATCTGCCGGGCGATCTCCGGATGGTCCAGTGACAGCGTTGCCAGGCGCTGCTGGTCCTCGGCGCGGGCCTGCCCGATGACCAGCAGTGTCGCCGGCCGGGTTTGCAGCACCACCGGCAGCGCCCGCAGCAGGAAGTCGATCCCCTTCTTGTAGCGCAGCTCGCCGGAGAACCCGATCACGGAATGGCCCGCGGAGATTGCCAGCCTCTGTCGCAATTCCGCACTGGCCGGCCCCGGACAGAAGACCAGCGTATCGACGACGTTGGGCAACACCTCGATCGGCGTGCTGTCGCAGATCAGCCGCATCTTCCCGGCCAGATCCTCTGACACGGACGTGACCAGCGAAGCGTTCTGCAACGTATACTGCAAACGTGCAAAATCCCCCGGAGGATAGAGCAGCCTGTCGACGTCGTTGCCCCTGGCGCTGACGATGGCCGGAATGCGGCGCGAGCGGGCGAACAGAACGGCCGCGAACCCCGCCGGATGCAGGTAGTGTCCCCAGACCAGGTCCAGGGGCGACCGCGCGTGCAGATCTTCGAGAAAGAGCGCCGTGTGTTGCAGCGTGGTATCGGTCGCGGCGAAGAGCCCCAGGCGGTGGAGCATGCCGCCCCCCTGGCCGAGGTTCTCCGAGGCGGCCGTTCCCGGCGGAAGCTGGCGGGTCCAGGCCACGACTTGCACCTCGTGCCCCAGCAACGCCAGTGACGCCGCGATGCGGCCGCTCGACCTGGCCAGGCCGCCGATATCCGGAGGGAAACGCTCGGTGAGGAAAAGGATGCGCATGGGTCTGCTGCGATGGCGGTACCGGGCGTGCCGGGAATTTGTGGCCACGCCACTTCGCCGGGCAGTGTACCGGGTTGCCGGCCAGGAGCCAGCAGTCCGGGCGGACTCTCCGCCACCGGGTGTGCCAAAAAATCCGGGCAAGTGCTGCCGGTGCCCTCACCGGCAGAGTCGGCCATCGATCAAGACCGCCAGTGAGGGCACTGGCGGCACTGTTGCGACCATTGTCGCCCGGAGTTTTGGGCACACCCCCTCCACCTCGCGCCTCCGTGCCATCGTGCCTGAATCCCACTGGTTGCGGCGCTGTCATGATGGCAATCTGTTCAGGTTGCGCGCAATGTCCCGGTAATGTACGCTCCCGCTCAAAGATGTAGAATGGTTGTCTTACAGGTCTTGTCAGGAGTTCAAATGCTGCGTGGAACTAGCACGGATTCTTCGGTGGTTGCTCTTGGCTTGATTGGTTTGCTGGTTGTGTCTACTTGCAGCCTGTCGGCGGCCGCGGACGATGCGGCGAGGAAACTCAACGTCATCGTCATCGTCTGCGACGACCTGAACTGCCGGCTGGGGTGTTTTGGCGACGGCGTGGTGAAGTCGCCGAACATCGACCGCCTGGCGGCGCGGGGCGTGCGGTTCGAGCGCGCCTATTGCCAGTTGCCGATCTGCAACCCGTCGCGGTCGTCGTTCATGAGCGGGCTGACGCCCGAGGGGACCGGCGTGCTCGGGCAGGGCCTCAACTACAAGCCGCAGGCGGGCGATCCGCCGTTCCTGCACCGGCTGTTTCAGGGCAATGGATACCGGACCATCGGCATCAGCAAGATCTTCCACGGGTCAGAGCTGCACATCGATCCCAAGCGGCCGGGAACCAAAGCCACCGATGACGCGGGCGGCTGGGATGTGCTGCGGCTGAACGACTGGCCGGCCGCTGAAACGGATGAAGCGCGGGACCACAGCCTCGGCGAGATTCGCGAGTCTCATCCGATGGACGTGCCCGACGAGGCGATCCGCGACGGCCAGGCCGCCCGCGAGGCCGTCAGCCTGCTCAAGCAGCATTCGGCACAAGGCAAGCCGGTCTTCATGGGGCTGGGATTTCGCAAGCCGCATCTTCCCTGGGACGTGCCCCGCAAATACTTCGACCAGTACGACGTCTCGAAGATGCCCCTGGCGCCCAGGCCGCCGGCGGGGTATCTGTCGTCGCTGCCATCGTTCGTGTTCAACGAATCGGTGAACAATCTCCCGGCCAGCGACCAGGATGCGCGGCAGTGCGTGCTGGGCTATTACGCGGCGGTTTCGTTCGTCGATGCCCAGGTCGGGCTGGTGCTGGACTATCTCGACCAGCAGAAAATGTGGGATAACACGGTTGTGGTTCTATTCGGCGACAACGGATTTCAGCTCGGGGAAAACACCTGCTGGGGCAAGCGGACGCTCTTCGAGGAATCCTGCCGCGTGCCGCTGATCGTCGCCGGCGCGGGCGTTGCCGGCCGGGGAAAGCTGTGTACCCGCCCGGTGGAACTGCTGGATGTCTATCCGACCGTGGCGGAACTGGCCGGGCTGCCGCGGCATGCGAAGCTCATGGGCCGGAGCCTGGCGCCGTTGCTGGCCGACCCCGACGCGGCGTGGGACCGGCCGGCCTATACGGTGTTGCGTCTTCCCAAGGCCCAGGTGATCGGCCGGTCGATCCGCACGCAGCGCTACCGCTACACCGAATGGCGCGGCGCCGCGCAGGCGAAGGAGTTGTACGACCATCAGACGGATCCGAATGAACTGGCGAACCTGGCGGAAAAGCCGGAGATGGCGAGCGCGATGGCGGAGTTGGCGGAGCAGTTGCACGCCCGCGAGGTGCCGGTGCGGGAACTTGCCTCGGCCAAACAGAAGAATGGCCTCATAACCAGGGCGACGCTCCTGTTTCAGCGCCGGCGCTGGGTGCGTTATACGACCATTGGCGGGTGCATGGTGCTGCTGGCCGGCGCCGCGGCGCTGGTTGTCTGGCGAAAGCGGCGCCGGCAAGCGCGGATGAATCGTCTGTAGTCGCGATCGCCGATCGCGGTCCCCGCTCTGTAGCCGCGATCGCCGATCGCGGCCCCGGTCGCACAGGAACACCACCCTCCCGATCGGGGTGCATGATGTTCTCGGCGGGTTCGGTTTTGGCCCCGAAGGGGCCAGCGGATTGTAGCCACGGGTGAAGCGCAGCCCGCCGCAAGGCGGGCGGAGCGGAACCCGTGGGAAACGGGTTCATTTGACCGGTCCGCCCCGGAGGGGCGGAGGAACTTCCCGAGATGCGACGGGCCAATCCGAGGCATTCCGTCGCCCCTCCGGGGCGAAGAGAAGGAACGAGGACCTAATCTCCACGGGTTCCGCGACGCCCAGAGCGGCGTCGCTACACCCGTGGCTACAACCCAGCGGCCCCTTCGGGGCCAAGACCACACCCGCGGAAAGTGTCATGCACCCTCGCGATCGCCACAATCCGTCTTCACACTCGTCCATCCGCTTCGTTTCGCCTCCACGTTGAAGTGATCGGGCTGACTGAATACAGTTGTCTCGTGCCAATCTACAAAACATCCTGCTTCTGGGTCTGGTCTCTCGCACTGCTCTGTTCCGCATGCGCGCAGCACCCGCAAACCTCTCACGCCCCAGGTGACCGGTCGCCTGCGCCGATCGCGCCATCCGCCGCCCCGCCGGCGGTTCGCTACCGCATGGCGGATTGCCACCTTCACCTGGTCGACTTCCTGCAGCGCACCGACGGCATCGGCGCGGCGCTGGCGGCCATGGACGGCTGCGGCGTCGAAGAGGCGGTGGTCAGCGGCATGCCGCTGGTCAAGGAGTGGCCGCAGGGCGAGCGGCTTCGCCCCGAGTATTATCTCGAGGATGACTCGCGCTGCTACTGGTACTCCGCCACCGATGTGCTCGTCGCCCGGCAGGTGCAGTCCCTGCCGGCCGGCCAGCAGCGCCGGCTTCATCCCACCATCTGTGGCTTCAACGGCGCCGACCGCAACGCGCTCGACCACGTCCAGCGGATGATCGACTGGTATCCCGGCCTCTGGCAGGGCATCGGCGAGGTGATGACCCGCCACGACGATCTGACCGCCCTCACCTACGGAACCCCCGCCCGTGCCGACAACCTGGCGCTGGGCCGGGTCTTCGCGTTCGCCGGCAAACACGACCTGCCGGTCTTCCTGCACTCCAACATCGGCTCGGTCTGGAAGCGCGAGCCGATCTACCTGGGCGAAGTCGAGGCGGCCCTCCGCGATCATCCCACCACGCGCTTTGTCTGGTGCCATGCGGGCATCAGCCGCCGCATCGACATTCCCACGCTGACCCAGGACCTGGAAGCCCTGCTCCGCAAGTACCCGAATCTCTGGGTGGATGTGTCGTGGGTGGTCTACGAGAACGACCTCCTGCAAACCAATGAGGGCAAAACGCCCAAGCCCAATCCGGCGTGGGTCAAACTCATCGAAGCCTTCCCGGATCGTTTCATGATCGGTACCGACAAGGTCGGCCACTTCCGCGATTACTCCAAAGAGATCCTCAAATACTACACCTTCCTCGATGCTCTTCAGCCCGCCACCGCCAACAAGCTGGCGAGGGAGAACCTGCTGTCGGTTCTGCCCAAGGCCGCCGCTCGCCTGACCGAGGAAGAGTCAGCCAATCTCAATGGCCGCCAACCGGCGGGGACCGAACTGCTGAAATAGGCTTGGTTCATCCGATGGACGGCCCCGACCCAGGCGGATCGCGAGCGAACCAACGGTCGGATTTCGCTTTCCGGGTGCTTGTTCGGAGTACCGGGGGGGGGGGGGGGGGGGAAACCCCCGGAGGCGGGGGAGCGCGCAAACCCCCCCGCCCGGGGGGGGGGTGTGGATAAG
>JBIOJL010000027.1:0-26145 GCA_044450885.1 Tepidisphaerales bacterium | reverse complement strand
CTCAACTTCCCGATGACGCTGGGCGATCGCCTGTACACGATGGGCGACGTTGGCGATGCCAGTGTGGTCATGGCGCTGAGCGCTGCGGATGGCAAGGTGGCCTGGACGACCAAGGTCGGCAAGCCGGGCGCACCCGGATGGGGCGGCTTCGCCGGGCCGCGCTGCCTGCCCACCGTGGACGGCGGCCAGGTGTTCGCCGTGGATCAGTGGGGCGAACTGATCTGCGTTGCCGCGGCCGATGGCAAGGAGCAGTGGCGAAAGAACTACGGCAGGGATTTCGGCGCGCAGCGGCCGGAATGGGGCTTCTCCGAATCGCCGCTGGTGGATGGCGATCGGGTGGTGGTGACGCCGGGCGGGCCGGGCGGCGCGGTGGTTGCTCTCAACCGCAAGACGGGCGATGTGATCTGGCAATCCAAGGGATTCAGCGAGGGCGCGCAGTATTCGTCGATCGTGATCGCCGAACTGGGCGGCATGCGCCAATACGTCCAGCTCTTCATGAACAACCTCGTGGGCATCTCTCCCACGGATGGCGCCGTGCTCTGGAAGGCGCCGCGTAAAGGAGCGACCGCGGTGATCACCACGCCCATCGTCGACGGGAACATCGTCTACGTCACCTCCGGATATGGCGTGGGCTGCAACGCCTTCAAGATCACGTCCGACGCCGGCAAGTTCTCGGCCGAACAGGTGTACGCGAACAAGGAAATGGCCAACCACCACGGCGGCGTCGTTCAGGTGGGTGAGAATGCGTTCGGCTATTCCGATGGGAAGGGCCTGATTTGCCAGGACCTCAAGAGTGGCAAGCTCCTTTGGGCGGAGAAGGACAAGGTCAAGAAGGGCGCTGTATCGTTTGCGGACGGGATGCTCTATTTCCGCCAGGAGGATGACGGCACGGTCGTGCTCGTGCAGCCGGCCGCCGGCGGGTTCACGGAAAAGGGCCGTCTCCAACAGCCCGACCGGGCGAAGGAGAAGGCGTGGCCCCACCCGATCATCGCCAACGGCAAACTGTACCTGCGCGATCAGGATCTGCTGTTGTGTTATGACGTGAAGGGAAGATAGTGGATCGGGGGCGCCGTGTTCACCATCTTGAACCCTTGAACTATCCGCTCAATCCGCCTTCACTTGGCTGACGATGACTTCGTCTCAAGTCGGCCGTGAGCGGCGAATCACAAAGGTTGCCAGAGTTGGATCCTGCTCGAATTCACGCAGCGCGTCGTACTCGATACGGAGTGCGTCTTCAAGGAGGAGTTTCACACCGGCATCAATACCATCTGCCGCTCACGTTCGGCGGCGTAGGCGAGACACGCTTGAATGTCGTCGCGCGTCAGATACGGGAAATCGGCAAGAATCTCGTCGTAGGTCATGTCCGCGGCAAGGTACGAGAGCACGTCGTAGACCGTCATGCGCATGCCGCGGATGCAGGGCTTGCCGCCGCGCTTGCCCGGTTCGATGGTGATGATGGATTGAAAGTTCGCAGACATCGTGGCTCCTGACTGGTCAACAGAAGTATATCACATATCGGCGGCAGGCGAAACACATCAATCTGCCTTTCCGCCTTCGGGCGCTCAAATCAATCCGCCTTCACCTGGCTGACGATGACTCGGGAAATGGACGTTTCCAGGATGTCGGGCGTGATGGCAAGTCTGTCGGACTGGCCGATGCGGCGGCGGTGGAGAGCGGTGGTTTCGCAGAGGGTGACGATGTCCTCGATCTCGGCGGCGTTGGTGACGGCCGACATGACGCGGGCCTCGAACCGCTCCGCGCTGAAATCCGCAAGGACACAGCCGAACTGGCGGGCTTCGTCGAGGTAGAAGCGGCAGACGGCTTCAAGGACACGGGTGGCGCGGGGGGACAGCTTCCGCTTCTGGGTTTCGATCAGCGCGGGCCCGGGCAGGACGAGCTTGATGCCGAAGAGGTTGTCCAGGGCGCTGTCGGGCACCAGGGCGGTGGCGGTGCCGATGACCAGGACGTTGGCCAGGCCGCTGGTGCTTTCAATGAGGGCCTCGAGTTCGGCCTGGACTTCCTCGTCCTCCTGGTCGAAGGCGAGGTCGATCGAGGGGAGCAGGAGCATGACTTTTTCGTCGCGGTAGCGGGAAATGAGGCTCTTGGCCTTGGCCAGGGCGTCGGCGTTGCGGGGGTTGTAGACGGTGATGAGGCGGTCGAGTTCGGCGCGTTTGGCGATGACGGCGGCGAGGGTCTTCTTGCCGGAGAGCTGGCCGCCGATGATGAGGATTTCGTTGCCGACGCGGAGGGTCTGGTAGTCTTTCGGGTGCTGGGCCCGGTCGATGAGATCGGCGATGGATTCCAGCAGATCGTCGAGGCCGGCCAGTCTCGGCTTGAGAGATTCGACGTCGGAAACCTCGATGGACAGGGCGATACGTTCCTTGCGTTTGCGGCGGTCCACGAGGAATTCGATGAGGATGGGCGCGCAGACAATGGCGCCGATGGCGGTGGCCAGGACCATGGCTTCTTCAACGTAGAGCGAGAGATAAGGGTTGGGTTCGGATTTCGGTTCGGCTGCCGGGGGAGC
The DNA here is from genome assembly GCA_044450885.1 of Tepidisphaerales bacterium. GTDB lineage: Bacteria > Planctomycetota > Phycisphaerae > Tepidisphaerales > Tepidisphaeraceae > JANYKD01. Next base: position 23,618 of record JBIOJL010000027.1, on the reverse strand, counting down.
GGTCGTGGCGGGGGTCGGCACCGTCAGAGCGGCGGTTTGCGTCGTCGACTGAGGCCGGCTCGTGGCCGGGGCGGTGGTGCGCGTGGTCTGGGCGAGCAGGGGAGGACTGCAGAGAGACACGAACAAGACGGTGGCGATCCAGCGGGTCTCGATCATGGGGGCATTGTAGCGGATGCCGGGCGTTTGCGCACCGCCACATGAGCCCCGTCAGGGGCCAAACATGTTAGCCCATGGCGCAAGCCATGGGGGGATAAGGGCCATCAGTTGATGTCAGCCCAGGGGCGAAAGAACGCTTGTGTCGCCCCTCCGGGGCTGGATTCAGGTCTTGTCCTTTTTCAACCCACGACTTACGTCGTGGGCTAATATCTATCGCCCCCAACGGGGCTGGCCGGCGTCCTCAGTGGACGCTGCCGGCCGGCGGCACGCTGCGGATGACCGGGCCGCCGGCAGGCTGGGCCGGGCCGCCGCTCATGGCGCCGTGCAGACGCTCGAGCTTGCCGTGGTCCTGCTGGAGCTTGGCGACTTCGCGGCGGAATTCGCCGAGGCTGCCGATGTGCTTGTCGACCAGCAGTTGCACCATGGCATCGACCTGGACCTGCATCTGCGCGAGTTTGCCGGCGAACTCGGCTTGCAGGCCTCGAAGCGCGCGGCGCACTTCCGAGTCGTCGATGCGGGCAAGATCCAGCGGCGGTACTGTGGCGGTGCTCGATTCGGGCATGTCTTCTCCTCGTTTTGGGACCGGTGCAGATGTGACCTGCGTATTGTACACCGGAACGGGGCGCGATTGAAAGCAAAAAGTTCCCGGAGATACTGTTGGCAGAGGTGACCCCTATGAAGAACGTGGTTCTGGCGTTCGTGGCGCATCCGGATGATGCCGAATTCTTCTGTGCCGGCACGCTGATCCGGCTGGCGGAACTCGGCTGGGAGGTCCACATCGCCACGGCGACCCCCGGCGATTGCGGGACGATGGTGCATACGCGGTGGGATATCGCTTCGATCCGCACGCGCGAGGCAAGCAAGGCGGCCGGGCTGATCGGGGCGACATATCACTGCCTCGACGAGCGCGACGGCATGGTGGTCTTCGACCGGCCGGCGCTGGTGAAGACGCTCGACCTGTTCCGCAGGGTCACGCCGCAATTGGTCATCACCCATCCGATCCGCGACTACATGATGGACCACGAGCAGGTCAGCCAGCTTGTGCGGGCGGCCAGTTTCGTCTACGGCGCGCCGAACGTGTCGCAGGTGCCGCGGCAGCCGCACGCCGCGGTTCCGCACGTCTATTTCACGGACCCGGTCGAGGGCATCGACGACCACGGCCGCCCGGCCGAGATCGGCACGCTGGTGGACATCAGCAAACAATTCAAGCTGAAAACGAAGATGCTGGCGTGCCATGCTTCGCAGCGGGAATGGCTGCGGGCGCACCATGGGATCGACGAATACCTCGACGCAATGAAACGGCTGAGCGCGGCCAGGGGCAGGGATCTGGGAGTGAAGTACGCCGAGAACTTCGTGCAATACCGGCCGCATTCCTATCCGGCCGACGATCTGCTCGCCAAGTTGTTCGGGAAGGAGAAGAAGTAATGGCCAGGACGCTGACGATGCTCAACACGATCAAGGGCTCGCTGCTGGATGGTTTCTATCCGGCCGGCTGGGACCTGCGGCGGATCGACCGCTGCTGCGGGCTGGGGATCAAGGGCGTCATGCGCCCGGGCAAATGGTGGAACGAGTCGTTCGCGCCGGTGCCCGTGCGTGATGTGGCGGAGTTGGACGTTCGCATGGGCGACGCCATCGCGGACGAGATCGAGTCGACCCGGCGCGCGGGGCGACAACTGGCATTGATCCTGCCGGTCGGGCCGATGGGCATGTATCGCACGGTCGTGGCCCGGCTGACAAAGAGCCGCACGGCCTGCGATCACGTGACCACGTTCAACATGGATGAGTGGTCGGACGCCAGGGGCAACACCATGCCGGGCAACCAGCCCGGCGGGTTCGAGCACGCGATGAAGGGGGCGCTCTTCGGGCCGCTTGGACGGCTGACGGTTCCGCCGCGGCAGCGGAATTTCGCGCTGCGGTCGAATCTGCCGACCTATGCGGAGAAGATCGGGAAGATCAAGGCCGGCGGCGGGAAGCTGGTGACAGCGTACGGCATTGGCCGGGTGTGTCACATCGCGTTCTGGGAGCCGCAACTGGCCGGGGAGTATCCGCGGCTCGCGGACTGGAAGCGGCAGACGCACCGGCGGGGCGTGGCGCTGCATCCGCTGACCATCGAGCAGAACGCGATCACCTCGTTCAACAGCCGGTTGACGCTGGTGCCGTGCTTTGCCAACACGATCGGTCCGGGGCTGTTCCTGCAGAGCGACTTCTGCATCGGCGGCGCGGATGGAGCCTATCCCGAACGCGGAGCGATGTGGCAGGGCCAAAGCCTGTGCATCACCCTGCAATATGGGCCGACGCCGTGGCTTCCCAGCACCTGGATGCCGACCATGCCGGGGCGGCTGTTCTTCATACGGCAACTGGCCGGGCCGCTGGAGCCGGATGCGCATTGAGCGCCTGTAGCCGCGATCGTTGATCGCGGTCCCGGAGACCGGCCCTTGGCTTCACCTGTAGCCGCGATCGCTGATCGCGGTTCCGCGCCGCGATGACCCATCGCGGCTACAGTCGTGGCCACACGTCTCCCTCAACGCCCCCCCCACCCCGACGTACCAACTGCAAAGGAGCCTCCGATGCCTTCGATCTCCCGTCGCCGCGTTCTCGCCGCCGCGTCGGCCGCACTGGCCGCCCCTTATGTCATCCCCGCATCCGCGCTCGGTGCCGACGGCCGGCCGGCGCCCTCCAACCGCATCACCATGGGTTGCATCGGCCTCGGGGGCCGGGGAACCGTCGACATGGGCGCGTTCCTGGGTCGCGATGATGTGCAGATTGTTGCATTGTGTGATGTGGACGCCGGGAGCGACCGGTACGAGGACAACTGGGTGCGCGGACTGGCGCCGGCCGTGGAGAGCGTTGCCAAACGATACGGCGGGAAGCAGCCGGCCGGCTACAGCGATTTCCGCCAGCTTCTTGAGCGCAAGGACATCGACGCCGTCTCCATCGCCACGCCCGACCACTGGCACGCGGGCATCACGGTTCTGGCGGCCGCCTCCGGCAAGGACATCTACTGCGAGAAGCCGATGTCGCTGACCGTGGCCGACGGACGGGCGATGGTCGATGCGGTGCAGCGCTACGGGCGCATCTTCCAGTGCGGCAGCCAGCGCCGATCCAGCCCGCAATGCCGGCATGTGTGCGAACTGGTGCGCAATGGCCGGCTTGGCAAGCTCCAGACCGTGCGCATCGGCCTGCCCGGCCATTACTGGCTCCGCAAGAATGCCAAGTCCACGTTCGATCCCGAGCCCGTGCCCGTCGGGTTCGACTATGACCTGTGGCTCGGGCCCGCGCCGGAAGCGCCGTACACCTACAACCGTTGCCACTGGAACTTCCGCTGGAACCTGGACTATTCCGGCGGCAACGTCACCGACTGGGGCGCCCACATGGTCGACGTGGCCCACTGGGGCATGGGCGCCGAGCACACCGGGCCGGTCGAGGTCGAAGGCAAGGGCACATTCCCGCCGCGTTCACGGGTGTGGAATGCGGCCGAGAGTTTCGAGTTTACCTGCACGTATGCCAGCGGCGTGAAGATGATCGTCAAGAGCGGCGGCCCAACGCGCTTTGAAGGCGCCGATGGCCAACTCGACTTCGAAGGCAAGCTTCCCCCGGAACTGGCGCAGGCGACGATCGGGCCCGACGAGGTCCATCTCTACGACAGCAAAGACCACCACGGCAACTTCATCGACTGCGTGAAGTCCCGCCGAATCACCGCCGCCCCGGCCGAGGTGGCCCACCGCTCGATCACGCCTTCGCACCTCGGCAACATTGCCATGCAAGTCGGCCGGAAGTTGCGCTGGGACCCGCAGGCCGAGCGGTTCATCGACGACGACCTGGCCAACCGGATGCTCTCGCGGGCGTATCGCGGGGCGTGGAAGGTGTGAACTACTTCATCATCTCCGCCACCGTGTCCTTGATCGCATCGGCCCAGATCTGGTAGCCCTTGGCGTTGGGGTGCAGGGCGTCGGGCATGATTTCCTTGGTGAGCACGCCGTCCTTGTCGAGGAACTTCTCGCCGATGTCCAGGTACTTCACGGTCTTGCCACCATCGTCGAGCTTGGCGATGTCGGCGTTGATGGCCTTGATGCGGGCGCGGGCGGGGTTGTCGGCCGCCATGCCGCGGGGGAACACGCCCAGCAGCAGGACCTTGGTCTTGGGCAGGCGGGTCTGAAGTTCCTTCACGCATCCGGTGATCCCGGCCACGATCTCGTCGTTGGTGTTGCCGCCGAGGTTGTTGGTGCCGATCATCATGACCGCGAGTTTGGGAGAGATGCCCTCGACCTCGCCGTTCTGCAGACGCCAGATGACATGTTGTGTGCGGTCGCCGCCGATGCCGATGTTGAACGCATTGAGCGGGGCGTAGTTCTCCTTCCACACCGCCTTGCCGCCGCCGCGCCAGCCGTCGGTGATGGAATCGCCGACGAAGAGCAGGTCGACCTTTCCGGCCAGGTCCTTGACTTCCTTGACGAAGCCTTCGTGGCGCTTCACCCACCCGGCGTCGCGCGGCTTGGGCTCCACGGCCGATTCTTTGGGCTGGGCCGCCAACGATGGCAGGACGATAGTGAGGGCGAGAATGGCGGCGACGGCGGTCTTGCGAACGAAGTGGAACATGGGCTCTCCTGTAAGGGACGCCCGTACCGGGGCGTCCGATGACTCTGTATACCGTGGATTGCCGGGAATGTTTCTGGATTGCGGCGGCTTGACGCCGCTTGTCTTGGAGGTGCGGCGGCTCGACGCCGCTTTCCCATGTGCGGCAGGGTTGATGTTGAAGTTCAGAACCGGCACGAGGCGGCGAACAATGAAGCCGGATTCCCGCTGGGCTTCAGTCTTGGTTCCATGACGCGGGTCGTGACGCCGATGGAAAAGCGGTGTCAAGCCACCGCACTCCCAAATGGCATCACCCGAGATACAACTGTTCGCCCGGCGCGACCGCCTTGGAAAGCGACCGCGTCTTGAGCTGCTCGGCCGATACCGCGACCAGCGGCGAGATTTCGATGGTCGCGTCGACCTCGTCTCCCTTGGCCGGCACCGATACACCGGCGGCGGCGAGCCACCTGGCGGCGCGGCGGATCTGGTCGCGGGTACACGTGGCGGGCGAGTCGGCGCCTTCGGCATTCTTCACGGGCGAGAATTCCTCGGCACGTTCGGTGGTGTAGACGATGGCGTTGCGGGCCAGGGGAATGGCGTCGAAGACGAATTGTTCGAGCTTGACGGCATTGGGCTTGTCCGGCTTGACGGGATTGCCGGCGGCGTCGACGCAGGCGACCTTCTTCTCGGCGCGGTGCCAGGGAAGCTTGAGCTGGCCGCCGGTGGTGAGGCGTTCGATGAACGACACGCGCAGCGCGTGGATGGCGATGGAACCGGCATTGAAGCGCAGCGAGCCGTCGGCACTGGTCTGGACGGCCAGCGAGTCGGGCAGGTCGGAGTATTCGATGACCTGGGTTGCGCCGTCGCCGACGCAGAAGTTGCCGACGCGTTCCTTGGCGCCGGCCTTGGACACGGTCTTGGAGGACATCTCCGAACTCGTGGTAGCGTGCAGGCCAAGGAACAGCGGGTCGATACACTGGACAATCGGGTTGTCCACCTGGAAATACGAGAGGTGCTCGATGCCCCGCGACTTCATGTCGGCCAGAGCGCCGGACTTGAGCAGGGCCCGGAGCGAGCCGCCGTGGCCGTCGGGGCTGAGGGCCAGCGAGTCCTTGTCGGCCAGCAGCAGTTGCCCGTCGAAGCTGAAGGCCGGCATCATGCCCTGCTGGAAGAAGCGGATGAGTTTCGGGTCGTAGCAGAAGGAGTTGTGTTTGGCGAAGAACGCCCGGGTGGCGGCATCATTCGTGTCGCTGGTCATGATGTACCAGGGAATCCCCCGGCCGGAGTCGCGCGAATGTGCCAGAAGCTGTTCGGCAAACACCTGGAAGAGCGGCTTGCGCTTGATCGGCGTGACGGGGAATTCACCCTTGGGGCCTTCATAGCCCAGGCGGCTGCCCTGGCCGCCGGCCACGAGGAACGCGGCCACCTTGCCATCCTTCAGCAACTGCCGCCCGCGTTCGGCGGCCTGGCGATAGAGCGATTCCTGCCCCGGCCCGGCCGTGCGCGGATACGCCTTCACTGGCTGGATATCTTTGGGCAGCGGAAACTGCGGCTTGTTCCGCACGTATTCCTCGGCCAGTTGCGCGATCAGGGCTGCATCAAGTGTTTCAAGCTGTGCGGCCAGCTTCTGCTTCGCCGCGTCGTCTACCTGGTCCCAGAAGCGGAAGACGTTCTGCTGGCCGATGGATACGAGTTTGTTCTTGAGTTCGGTGGCGTTCATGAGTTCTCCGAAGATGGGGTGATTTAGCGGAAGGAACGGAAAAAGCAAATGGGGCGTTGTGGTGCAGGCCCGACAGTTTCGGCTTGACACCGACAGCCGCCTATTACAAGATCAACTACGCGGCCCAACGAGTCGTCGTACTGGATGTCATGACTCACGCGGAATACACACGCGGCAGATGGAAATAGAACCATGAGCACCACCGCGACCAGACAGGGAGCCCGGGACAGCTATTTCGACCTGATCCGCACCTTGCCCTTGCGTGCCATCCGGTCCGAGAGGGAGTTGGACAAGGCGATCGCCGTGCTCCTGAAATTGGAGACGGCCAAACCGGAATCTGCGCGGGATTCGGGTGAACGGGACTACATCGAAATGCTGGCGATGCTCGTGCAGCGCTATGAGCAGGGGAGACGCCTGGCCGCGTTGCCGGCGATGGTCCCCGCCGACCGCCTGCGGTTCCTCATGGGCGAAAAAGGCATGAACGTCCGCGAATTGGGCCGGGTAATCGGCAGCCAACCGGGCGCATCCTTGATCCTGCATGGCAGAAGGTCGATGAGCAAAGCTCAGATTCTCAAACTGGCGCGGTATTTCGCCGTCTCACCCGTTCTGTTCATGGAGGCATGAAGACCCGCGTCCAGTTCGGCAACCTGCGGATTCTCGCGCTCAGTTTGCAGAGCGAACGGCAACACAAGCAACTGATCACGCTACCAAGATCAAGAACACAAGGAAACCGCCATGGAACACCCAGACAACGTCAGCCGTCGAGTATTCGTCAAACAATCCCTCGCCGCAGGCGCCATCGGCGTCGCCGCGGGCGGTGTTCGCGCGGACACGCCTCCGGTGCAGCCGCCGCCGACCCCGCGGGCCATCGCCGCTTCCGTGCCGGCGTCCAAGGCCGCGGAAATGCCCTGCGGCGTGCTCGGCAAGACGAAGATCAGCCGCATCATGCTGGGCGGCAATCTCGTGTCCGGGTACCTGCACTGCCGCGATCTCAAGTACGTCCACAGCCTCTTCCGGGCGTATGCGACGGAAGCCAAGATGATGGAGACCATGGCGCTGGCCGAGGCGTATGGGATCAACACCCTGTTCGAGACCGGGGCGAACTTCGTGCAGAAGTACAACCGCGAATTCGGCGGCAAGATGCAGTTCATCCCGCACATCGAGGTCTCCCGCGAACAAACCGAGACGGCCCTGACGGACCACATCAAAAAGCAGGTCGATTCCGGCGCGATCGCGCTGTACGTCTGGGGCGTGTCGGCCGACCAGCTCGTCGCGGCCGACGCGGTGGACAAGATCGGCCGCGCGGTGGAACTGGCCAAGAAACACAACCTGCCCGTGGGCGTCGGCGGGCACTCGCTCCTGGTGCCGATGGCCTGTGAAAAGACGCAGGTGCCGTGCGACTTCTACGTCAAGACCTTCCACAACGACGACTATCCCTCGGCCACTCCCAAGGAACTCCGCAAGGAATTCATCTGGCTCAGCGGCGGCAAGGGGTGGTACGACAACATGTGGTGCATCAACCCGGAAGAGACGGCCGCCTTCATGAAGACCGTCACCAAGCCGTGGGTAGCGTTCAAGGTGCTCGCGGCCGGTGCGTACCGGCCGGAGGACGGCTTCAAGTTCGCCGTCAAGAACGGCGCCGATTTCATGGCCGTGGGGATGTTCGATTTCCAGGTCAAGGAGAACTGCTCCTGCGCCGTCCGCGTGTTCAAGGAATTCGAGAAGCGCGAGCGCCCTTGGCGGGCGTGAGCTGCGCTGCAAACGAAGAGGATCAAACACGAAGGCACGAAGACACGAAGCGGTGCTTGGCGTTGGTTGCCAATTCGGCGATGGACACCATTTTCGTGTTTCTTTTGATCAGATTGGTCATGCCTGGAACCAAGGCGATCCCATAACCAGATACCGCTTCGTGTCTTCGTGACTTCGTGTTTAACTCTTTCCGAGGTGAATAGGATCTGCGCTGCGGTCTCGCAGACAAGCGTCACTCCGCCGTTTCGCTCGGCGGCGGGCCGGCCTGTTCGACGTCGCCGGCGTCGGCGGAACCTTCGAAATCCATCAGGAAGTGGACCCGCTCCATGGCCTCGTCGCCGATGCGCTTGCGGAGCGCCGCCTTGGCCCGGCGCAGGCTGGTGCGGCGCGAGACATGGGTCAGCACGATCTGCTGGTTCTTCAGTGTCGGCAGCAGATCGACGAAGTGATCGATGTGCAGGTGCCGGCCGATCTTGGCGCGGTTGCGGTGGGCCGGGTCGAAGAACGTGCATTCGGTGATCAGCACTTCGGCGGTGCGCACGTCCGGATGCTCGAAGACCGGGCCGATGGTGGTGTCGCCGAGATAGGCCACCAGCGGGATCTCGGTGCGGTACTGGATCTCCACGCCCTTCTTGCGCATCGCCGCCAGTTCCTGCCCCGGTATGCCCATGTACTCCGGCTTGAGCTTCTCGCGGACTGAGATCAGCGCATAGCCCAGGCTCGGCCCGGCGTGGTGCGTCTCGATGGCGCGGATGAGATAGTCCTTGCGCACCGCGTAATCCTGGCCGCGCGACATGGGCACGATGGTGTAGGGCGTGTCCTGTCGCTCGACGGCACGCCAGCAGCGCAGCATGGCGTCCACCGGATCGGCCAGTTCCGCAGGTATGAGGATGATGCCCGGCTTCATGCCCTGGAAATTCCGCTGCGAGAGGTAGTAGGCGAGTCCCGCCAGATGGTCCATGTGGCCGTGGGTGATGCAGATGTGGTTGCTGGTGAGGGAGAAGTAGGGCGCCCGCCCGATGTCGAAGCAGACATCCAACTCCGGCACCTGCACGACGGATTCCTCGCCGGCCACGCTATAGCCGATGATGTGGATCGCGCCGAGCTGGAGCTTCGCGAACTTCTGAACCAGGAAAGACTTCTCGATCATCGGGCCGAAAGCGTACACGTAACGGCGCTGCCTGTCGAGCGTGTTGGATGCTCGGTTGTTGGATGCTCGGTGTTGGATGCTCGGAGTGTGCGCTTGGGCGTATGCACTTCCGGCAAGGCGTTGCCGATACGCCCGCGCATGCATTCCGAACACGCGGCCGTCCTGCGGCAACACGTTCCGACGTCGGCGCGTAACCAAGGCATGGCGACCTCCTTCCGCATGGTTATCGGAGTTGGCGTGATGCTGCTGGCTTGTTCCGCGCTGGCCGCCGCGATCCCGCCTGCCGTCGAGATGGCCGGGCCTCGCGTGATGGTGCTCGTGTTCATCGCCGATGACGCAACCGCACCACCCGCGCAACAGCCGGAGGCGTATGCCATCAACGGCAAGCCACCGGTCAAGGTCGGCCGGCTCTCACGCACGGTCTATGAGGAAAAGTGTACGGACTGGCAGAAGCAGCGGTATCCGCAGGTCATCGAGCATCGAATCTACCTGGTCCTGCCCGAGCCTCTCAAAGAACTTGCCAAGGCTGAGATCCGTTTCCCTGGCGGCAATACGGAACTGACCATGAAAGCCGCCGAGATTGCGTGCGAGTCGTTCCGGGTGAACCAGGTGGGATATCATCGCGACAGCATTCAGCGGGATGCCTTCTTTGCGGCGTGGTGCGGGGATCTGGGGATGGCCGTGGAAGCGCCGGCGGACGTCTGGCTCTGTGACGCCAGGAGCGGGCGCGAGATCGCCAGAGCCCCGCTCCGCCCGGTCGCGGCCGATCCCGTCAACGGCGGGCCCTACTGGCGCGTCGATCTGTCGGCCATGAAGGCGCCCGGGCAATATTACCTGCGAATGGCCGGCACCGGACGCAGTCCCGGTTTCTTCTTCGGCGATGAGCCCGCCCATCACACTTTCTACGCGCACCTCAAGGGCTTTTACCACCAGCGCTGCGGCGTGGCCCTGGAAAGACCGTGGACCGACTGGGAACGCCCCGCCTGTCACACCGAACTGGAAGTGACCGATGTCGCCCCGCCCGACTTCATCAAGGAACGCGGCCAGCGCAAGATCGCGCACGTCGGCGGGCATCACGATGCGGGCGACTTTGATGTGCGGCTGGGACACACGCTCGTGGCCGGTTGGCTGCTCAATGCGTACGAACTCTTCCCGGCGAAGTTCGTCGATGGCCAACTCGACATTCCCGAGGGCAGGAACGGCATTCCCGATCTGCTGGATGAGGCGATCTTCAGCATCCGCGCGTGGGAGTGCCTGCAGGAGGACGATGGCGGCATCCGCGCCGGCTTCGAGTCCGACCGCCACCCAACCTACGGCGAGGTGAACGCGGGCACCGACAAGCTCGTCTACCGCACGTTTTGCCGCTACGGCCACACCACCCTCGCCGGCGGTGCGCTGATGGCCTACGCCGCGCGAATGGTCAGGCCGTTTGACGCTCCGCGCGCGGATGGCCTGCTGGCGCGGGCGAAGAAGGCGTGGGATTTCTACGAGCGCCATCGCGAGGATGCCGCCTATCAATGGTCGCCGGGGGCGCTGCTCTTTGCCTCCGGCCAGTTGTACCTGGCCACCGGTGAGGAGCGCTACCACAGCGTCTTCAAAGAGCAGGCCCGCACCATCTTCGAGCTGGATGGCCGCAAGAGCCAGTGGCCCGCCCAGTACCATGGCACTTACTTCAACATCGACACGGTGGACAAGGGGGCATCCTTCACGCACTACTTTATCTCCTACGTACTGGACACCACGCGCCCTAAAGATGCTGCCATTGTCCAAGCCATCCGCGCCGCCGTCATCCGCAAGGCCGACGAGGTCATGAAGAAACTCAGTGGCGACGGCTTTGCGACCGTGTCCACCGCGGGCTGGGGCGCCTCCACCGGTGTGGGGCGCTACGGCGACTTCCTGATCCACGCCCATCGCCTGACCGGCGACGAGCGCTACCATCAGGCCGCCCTGAGGCTGGCCGACTGGGTCCTGGGCGCCAACCCGCTGGGCCGCTGCTTCACTTCCGGGCTTGGCGCAAGCCCGCCGTTCAACCCGCTGCACCTGGATTCCTACGCCCACCTCCGCACGCCTCTCGGCCCGGCGCCGGGGTTGGTCATCTACGGCATCACCGATCCGCCGGGCGGTATGCCGTACATCAAGGTCGTCACGCAGCATCTCTATCCGGCGATGCCCCAGCGCCCCCCGGCGATGCGTTTTACCGATGGCTGGTCGGTCGTCGAGCAGAACGAGTTCACGGTCTGGGAGACGATGGCCCCGAACGCCTTCCTGCACGCATGTCTGGCGCCCGACATCCCCATGAAGGGCCGGATCATGCCTTGGAGCCCCTGGCCGGACAGACGTCTCGGTGTGGAATCCACGAGATGAAGACATCACCGATCCGCTCCGGATGCGGCAACGCAACATGGCGGACTGACCACAAATCCCAAACGGGGCTCATGCCGGCGGGGTGTGACCATTCGTCCGGGAGGGCCGCAGTCCTCTGCGGCCGTTTAGCGGCGCGACCATTCCGGCCGTGCAGAAGCACGGCCGTCCCGAATCTGTGGGCACGCCCCGCCGGCGTGAAACCTTTGATGGGGTCTGGGGGTATTGAATGCGGTCGCGATGGTGTTGTGGAACCCACCGGTTGCCGTTGCCGCGCTGGTCCCGGCCGCAATATAGCGGGATGGGCAGCGTCTCTAAGGTTGGTGCGGGTGATCATCCGGGGTCTCCCGCGGGGAATGAGGCCGTCATGGAAGAACTGGCAAGACGATACGCACGGAAGATCCTGCTGATCCACCTGTTGCTGCTGGTGGTCATCGCCGCCGGCGTCACGCTGGCGGCGCGGGGCGTATACAACCGGGCGCGGGAACAGGCGATCGAACAGTTCCTGGACAAGCAGGGCCTGCTCGCCCAGCAGACCAGCAACGGCATCGAATCACACTACCGGGCGATCCTCTCCTCGCTCGATATCCTCGAACGCGATCAGCGGGACAGCCTGCTGCCGTTTCGACTGAGCGCCAACACGCTCGAGAACGCCACCAAGCTCGTCGGCCATCAACTCGTCGGGCCCGGTGGGCACGATCGCGTGGCCGCCCTCATGGTTGTCGGCCGTACGGCGGAGCTTCCGGAGCGAGGCCGTCCCAGGGGGAACGTGCCGCCCACTCGGCCGTCATCGCCGCCTCGTGAGACCGGTGATCTCGTTCTCATCGGCTTCTACCCGCCCCGTGTGGAGAGACCAATCCAGGAAGCCGTGATGCACGAGGTGGCGGGATACCTCAAGCAGATCGAGAAGCCGGCCATCGGCATGGCCCGGGACACCATGGGCGGGCCGGCCCACATCATTGTCTTCCCTTCGCACGTGCGGCAATTTGTCGGAGGGCGAATGGTCGACGAGGTCTGGTTTGTGGCTGTCGTGCCGGTCGAAGGGGTCAAGACGCGATTTCTCGATGATCTGGGCCGCCGACCGAGCGACGCGAAACCGGCCGGACAGCCGCGCGTCGAACTCGTGGCCGCGCTCGTGGACGAACGCGGCGTCACCATGGCGTCATCGGAAGCGGAACTGGGGCCTGACGCGCCCCCGACCGGAAACCAAGCTGGCGCGGCGCCCGCACCGGCCATCGCCAAAGCCATCGCCGACAGCCGCCAGCAGATCGCCGACGGCAAGAGCGGGACCGTCTCCTTCAGACCCGGCAGCAAGGAGTTGGCCACCATCGAACCCGTTGTCGTGGCCGACAAGACCTGGTTCCTGTTGATTTCCTCCAACACCTCGTCCATCGACGAGATGGTCGGGGCGATCTTCCGCAAAGCCCTCTGGTGGGCCGTGTTTCTGGTGGCCACCATGACCGTGCTGCTCGTATCCAGTTCCACGGCCCTCATCCGCTCGCAGTTGCGCGTGGCGCGCATCCGCAACGAGATCCTCAGCGGGGAAATGGCCCAGGCCAGGCGGATACAACTTGCGTGGCTGCCGCAGAAATCCGACGGATTGGGCGTGGACATCGCCGCGGTCAACGAGCCGGCCAGCCACGTCTCGGGCGATTTCTATGACTGGTTCGAGCTGCGCGACGGGCGGATCGTCATCAGCATCGGCGACGTGACCGGCCACGGGATGTCGGCCGCCTTCCTCATGGCGACCACCCAACTGCTGATCCGCAACACCATGATGCGCATGCGCGATCCGGGCGAGTGCCTGACGGAAGTCAACCGGCAGCTTTGCGGGCAGGTGTTCAACGGCCAGTTCGTCACTGTGTGCGTGATGGTTCTGGATCTGTCGGCCAACACGCTGGAGGTTGCCAGCGCCGGGCATTACGCTCCGCTGCTGCACGACGGCCGGAACGCGGTCCCGCTCGACGCCGACTCGAACCTGGTGCTCGGCGTGGAGCATCAGGAGAAGTACACGACGGAGAGCTTCATCCTGCCCGACACCTATGCCCTGCTGCTCTACACCGATGGCGTGATCGATGCGCGATCCCCCCTGGGTGAGCCGTTCGAACCGATCCGCCTGCGGAAGGCGTTCGGCCGGGCCGGCTCCGCGTCCAACTCGGTGGAGAATCTCGTCCAGGTCGTGAATGGCTTCCGGGACGGCGCGGAACTGGTCGACGACATGACTTTGGTCGTGGTTCATGGCCGGGCATTGCACGCCGGGGCGGACGTTCAGCCGCAGCAGGTTCTGAGTTGAGGAGTTGAGCCGCGGCCTTGACGTTGAGCCCCGGTCGGTTAGGATTCCGCATATGCGGGCGTAGCTCAGTTGGTAGAGCGTCACGTTCCCAACGTGAATGTCGAGGGTTCAAATCCCTTCGCCCGCTCTGGAGACAACGCAAAACCCGTTGTTCTGCGCCTGCCCGGCCTCGCAAATGCCCTGCGTCTCGACTCACGTCCACCTTGTTGAATCCGCTGGACCTAATCCCCCTTCTCAATGCGGTAAAGATGCGCCTTGGTACGCACCAACAGAGCTTTGCCAACTACTGCGGGGCTGGCCATCAGCTCTTGCGGGCGATCGAACTCGTTGGTCGCGAGAAGCTTGTATTCGCGGCCCGGTTGGATCACGGTCGCGACCGCCTCATGACTGAAGAAGTAGATGCGCCCGTCGGCGTAGATCGGCGATGCGGAGTAGCTGCCCGCCAGCCGCTGCTTCCAGACCAACTGTCCGGACCTGGCTTCCACGCAGCAGGCCATCCCGTCGGAACTCACCATGTACAGCAGGTCATCGATGAGGAGCATGCACGGCCGCGACGGCGCGCCTTTGGTCATCTTCCAGGCTACATGACTGCCGGTTACATCGCCATTCCCGCCCGGCTTGATCGCCCAGAGTTCCGGCCGTTCATAGTCGGTGATGATGAACAGCAATCCCTGCCCGGACAGGGGCCGCGGCGTAACCGACCAGCCGTTGTAGCGGACCTTCCAGAGTTCACGTCCCGTGGCCGGGTCGTAGCCCATCACCGCTTTTGCGCCCGGGCTGATGAGCTGTTTGCCGCCGTCTGATTCAATCACGATCGGCGTGCAGAATGCTTTCCGCTCGTTCGGGCCGTAGGCGCTGTAGTTGATCGAGCGGTCGGTCTTCCAGACCGTCTGGCCGGTGCTCTTGTCCAGCGCGATGACGTACTGCACATCGCGGCCATCGACGTGGACGATCAGCAGGTTTCCGCACACCATCGGCGACGAGCCAGGGCCTTCGTGGTGGTCGCACTTCAGGTCGCGACGGCTCCAGATCACTTTTGCCGTTCCGGTGTCCAGACAGGCAATGCCGTAGGTGCCGTAATGCACATAGAGCCGGCCGGCTTCGACCACCGGCGTCGGTGACGCATAGCTGTTCATGCTGGCGACGTGCTCGGGCGCCGGCGTATCGAAGACCTTTACGTCGTGGATCACCTTGCCGCTCGCCAGATCGACACACACGGCGAACATCTCACGCCCGTTGGTGGTGGCGGTCGTCATCCAGATCTGGTTTCCCCAGACCACCGGCGACGACCAGCCCAGATCGTGAATCGCGGTCTTCCAGACGACATTCTGCGTCTCGCTCCAGGTGATCGGAAGGCCCGTCGCATCGGAATGGCCGTTGCCCTCCGGCCCGCGAAATTGCGGCCAGTGCTCGCCGGCCCATACGGGGACGGCCATCAGAATCGTTGCGACGATCAGCTTCCAAGTTGGCATAGTCTGCTCCGAAGGTGTCAGAGAAGTCGAATCCATCCTTGCATACACGAGCCATCGCCATGTGTTTGGATTTGCCGCGGACGCCCGCCTGGCGGCAATCTCGCGGGCGCCGGGCATGGTGCTGCCGGCCTGTTCCCCATCGATGCGGCGGTCAGTGTGCTGCTTCCCGCCGTCCGCGATCAGTCCGAGGATTCCCTGTGCCTGAACCGCGCAGGTTGACCCGTTTCCGATGCTCAACCTACGATCTGCAAGGTACATTTGGGCTAAGTTAGGAGATGGTTACCGGGGATCGATGTTGGATGTTGGACTCCACGAGGTTTGATGCCCATGCCCAAGTTCATCGTCCTCATAGAAGACAACTTCCACCGGATGGTCGAGTCGGAACGATACCAGATCGGGGAATTCGAGACCTACCAGTCGGCCGTGGCGGCCTGCAAGGCGGTGGTGGATGAGTTCCTGCGTCTGTCTTACACGCCCGGTATGACGCCCGCTGCCCTGTGCGAGGCGTACAGGACTTTCGGGGATAGTCCATTCATCGTTCCGTTCGAGGGCCATCAGCCGTTCTTGTCGTTGGACTACGCGGAACACCGCAGTGCGGAAATTTGTCGAAGCGCTGAGCCAGGCAAGTGATGCCGGCTGGCCGCTCGCTTTGGAGGTTGGGAATAACCGCACCGCTGGCTCCGATTTTCGTGGCTTCTCGCGGACTACAGACCTAACATTGTTGCGCGATCGCCCTTATGTCGCCGGGCTGACGGTATCGGGTGTCCCGCCCAAGATCGAGGCGCATATGCATCACGATGCACAATCACTCTTCTGCCACGTTCCGGGCAACAGCGTTCGATTCTGGAATCACGGACGCTTCGCGGATGGATCGAAGCAAGGCGAAACTCTGGCGGCTTTCCTCATCTTGCTGTTGGCGCTGGGAGCGACAGCTATGGCGCAGGATAAGCCGATCTTCAATCCGATCAACGGCCATGGGGTCTACCGACATGGAACCGGGAGCGGCGGTGACTCGAATGGTGCGCCGCCGACCGATTGCGCGAAGGAGGCACAAGCCCTGCTCGATCAGGGAAAGGCGCTCGCAGAGTTGGCTAATGAGCCCGCCTTTCGCAACAACGCGACGTTGCAGAAAATCTTCCGCAACGAGATGCAATCCGTCAGGCAACGATGGAACGTTCTTAAGGCAAGGTGCCCGGCGGTGACGGGCGACTTCCCTTACTTGCCCCACAGTGACAAGCCTGACACGCCGTTCGATCCGAATGCCGGTCCCGATCCGAAGGAAGGCATTCAATCCGATCCACTGGGCAACGCGATCATCTCGGGATTGGGGGATTTCGGCGTGGGCCTTGCGAATGGCGTTCTCGAGGCCGCGGCCGGAAAGGCCGGCGACGTGCTCTTAGACGCTGTAAGGGAGACCGCGGAGGCCGTTGCGATCGACCACCTGGTCGATAAGGGCCAGGAAGTCTATGCAGGGGCCAAGGAAAGCGGCAGTGCCGGGGACGCCCATCCCGAAATGCTTCACACCGGCACAAAGACGGAACCCTTCCGCGACAATGAAAGGCGGGCGTTGCTGGCTGTTACGACGGCGAACCAACGGTATCGCGCCGCCACCGCCGCCGGTGATGCCGTGACGATGCAGAAGGAACTCCAGAACGCGGTAGCGGCCGCGGTTCAGGCGAAAGCCGAAAGCCGAAAGGCAATCCTGGCACACCTTGAAATGGAGATCGCGGCCCAAGCTTCGACCGATCAGGCGATTGCCGCTTTGGAGAAGAAGGGCATCCATCTGCCCGACGCGCTGGCTCAGTGGCAACAGAGCGTAAGGCAAGCGGGCCTGCCGCCGGAACTCGTGAATCAACTTCAGACCGCGGGCTTCACGACGGCGCAGATCGAAAAGCTGCGGCAGACCATCGTGGGTCTGACGCCCGCCCGGATTCAAGCCGGGCTCGAGGCGCGGCGCGATCGGCTGGCGGCGACGCAAGCGGTCCGCAAGAAACTGGAGACCGCCCACTCCCAGGCCACCTGGCCCGAACCGCCGGAATTGGGGAAGATTGAAGAGCTGGAGCATCAGGTCCGGGCGGCGCTCCAGGAGGTCAGCCGGACGCGGATCGATCTGGCTCCGCCGGCCGGCGTCGCGCCGGAGAAACTCCCCAAGTGGTGGGCGGTTCCAGCGGGTTCGGCGCTGGGACCATCTCTCGATCCGGCCGGCCTCCATCAGGCCGCCAGTTCCGGCCCGCTGATGCCGGGCACCTATGATATTTACGCCAATGAGGTGGTGGGAGCGGCGGACCAGCCGATTCCCAGCGCGGTGCGCCTGGCGAAGGGAGTGCTGGTTGCCAAGGGTCATCCCACCACGATGCCCTTGAACACGGGGATAAGCCTGCAACTGCCCAAGGACCTGCCTGCCCCGTACTGCTGGTTCGTTCTTCTTTCGGATTCCAACTCCACGATTCCCTTTTCCGGCCGGGCGGACGGCTCGGCTGATCCCCTGCTGCTTCCAGCGGGAAAGTACGACGTCTATTGGGTCCAAACCCAGAGACAACTCGGCAGGCCCGTGCTCGTGGCCAGCGAGATCGACGTCAAAGCCGGCGGCATGATCACGGTGCCGATCGCGTCGTCGTCGATCCGGTTGGACGTCGGCCCATGGGTGCCCGCGCGTGATGCCACCTACGGATGGTGGGGCATCGTCCGCGCCGGCGATCCGCCAGCATTTGCCATTCGAGCCACGGCGAAGCAGCTGACGCTGTTCGTTCTGCCGGGCCGATACCACATCTACTGGGTCCAGGACTATGACCACGAGCCACTCATGCTCGCCAGCGGCGTCGAAGCCAGGGAGAACGGCAACGTGACCGTCGCGGCCACCGCCGGCATCACGCTCGATTCGGCCGCCTGGGTGCCGCCGCGCCACGCGGACTACGGCCGCTGGGGCGTGGTGCTCGCGGGCACGGGGCCGCCGATCAAGGCGCTTATCAATTGGTCGAAGAAGGATGACCCGCTCCTTCTTCCGCCTGCTATTTACGACGTCTACTGGGTCCAGGACTATGACCACGCCCCGTTCCTGCTGGCAGGGGCCGTCGAAGTGAAACCCAACGCGCGGACGACGGTGGCGGCCACCGCCGGCATCGCACTCGATGTCGCCGACTGGGTGCCGCCGCGCCACGCGGACTACGGCCGCTGGGGCGTGGTGCCCGCGGGCACGCGGCCGCCAATCAAGGAGTTCATCAACTGGTCGAAGAAGAATGACCCGCTCCTGCTTCCGCCGGCTACGTATGACGTCTACTGGGTCGATCGTTACGGCAGAGACCCGTTTCTTCTGACCGCCAACGTTGATGCCACCGGTGCCAAGCTCGTCCATGTCAAAGCTGCCACCGGCATTCGCCTCAAGGTTCCGCCCACCACGCCCGCGCCGGACAAAGGCTATGGATTCTGGGGCGTTATCCCCTCCGGCCAGGAGGCCGGCACGCCGAACATCCGGTCCGACGGCCGATTCGACCTGCCCTTGCTCGTCCCCGCCGGCACCTATGACATCGTCTGGAAACAGAATTACGACGCACCGATCACGGTGGTCAAGAAAAGCGTCAAGGTTTCCGCGGACGCGGCGTCGCCGATCGAAGCCGAGGTTCAGCCGCCGCCAACGCCGGCGAAGCACTGACACCAGAAGAACACACCAGAATCATCCTGGGGTAGCGAGAATCAGGAAACAGGATACAATCGTCCGTTGATTAATGGCGACTATTGACCGGAGCATCTTCATGCCGTCGGATCGGTTGCAGCACAGGATGGAACTTCGCGTTCGCTACAGCGAGACGGACCAGCTTGGGACGTTCTACAACTCGCGGGCGCTGGAGTGGTTCGAGTGCGGGCGGACCGAGGCGCTGCGGGCGCTCGGGTTGCCTTACGCGGAGATGGAGAGACGCGGCGCGTTTCTGCCGCTGGTCGAGGCGCACGTGAACTACCGCGGCCGGGCCAGGTATGACGACGTGCTGGTGGTCAGCACGCGAATCAGCCAGTCTGGCCGGGCGAGCATGAGGTTTGACGTGGAGATCACCCAGGCCGGCGGCGCGAAGGTTGTCGACGGGTATACGGTGCATGCGATCACGGACGCCGCCGGGCGGCCGATCCGCTGTCCGGCGTGGTTGGCGGAGTTGTTGACGGAGGATTCATGAGCAGGGATATGGCAGGCAAAGTGACCAACGTGGTGATCGCCGGGCTCGGCGGGCAGGGCGTTGTGAAGGCGTCCGACATCCTGGCCGACGCGGCCTTCCGCGCGGGGCTGGATGTCAAGAAAGCCGAGGTCCACGGCATGAGCCAGCGCGGCGGGTCGGTGGCCACGGACGTGCGCTTCGGGCCGCGGGTGCTGTCGCCGATGGTGCCGGCCGGCGAGGCGGACTACCTGGTGGTGCTTTCGCCGGACCAGGTGGAGAACAACCTGGCGGTGCTCAGGCCCGGCGGCGTGCTGATCCGGCCGGAGATGGTCGACGAGAACGACCTGCCCGGCAAGCGGTCGCTCAACATCGCCCTGATGGGCATGCTCAGCAAGCACCTGGATCTGCCCGTGAATCTCTGGCAGGAGGCGCTGGCGGCGGCGCTTCCCGAGAAGGGCATGGACGCGAACGTGAAGGCGTTTGAGATGGGACGGAGTGCGGTGGGTGATCGGTCATCAGTGATCGGTGATCAGTCGCCAGTCCCTATCACCGATCACTGATGACCGATCACTCGCGCGAGCGCAGGAGACCGTAATGCTGACCAACTGGAACGACGTGGGCGAAGGGTTCAACTCGGCCAGCGCGCCGGACTACCTGCCGCGGAAACAGCTGGAGGAAGTACAACTTCGCCGCCTGAGGGCGACGGTGCAGCGTGCCTACGACCATGTGAAGCTCTTCCGCTCGCGCATGGAGGAGCGCGGGATCAAGCCGGGGCACATCGAGAAGCTTTCCGACGCCGCCAAGCTGCCGTTCACGGTCAAGACCGACCTGCGCGACACCTATCCGTTCGGCCTGTTCGCCTCGCCCATGGAGGAGATCGTCCGCCTGCACGCCTCGTCGGGAACGACCGGCAAGCCGATCGTCGTCGCCTACACCCAGGCCGACGTCGGGGTCTGGCAGAACGTGATGGTCCGCACCTTCGCGGCCTGCGGCGTACACCGCGGCGACATCGTGCAAAATGCCTACGGGTATGGCCTGTTCACCGGCGGGCTCGGCGCGCACTATGGGGCCGAGGCGCTGGGCGCAACCGTCATTCCCATTTCCGGCGGCAACACCGAACGCCAGGTCATGGTGCTGACCGACTTCGGCGTGACGGCCATCTGCTGCACGCCGTCGTACTTCCTGCACCTGTGGGAACGGGCCGTCGAAATGGGCTCGCGGCCCAAACTCCGCGTCGGCGTCTTCGGCGCCGAGCCCTGGTCCGAGGCCATGCGCCAGCGCATGCAGGCCGAGTCGGGCATCAAAGCCTACGACATCTACGGGCTGTCGGAGATCATCGGCCCGGGCGTGGCCTCCGAATGCTGCTGCCAGTCCGGCCTGCACGTCTTCGAGGACCATTTCCTGCCGGAAATCATCGACCCCAAGACATGTGAGGTGCTTCCCGACGGAGAGGAAGGCGAACTGGTACTGACGACGCTCAGCAAGCAGGCGATGCCGATGATCCGCTACCGCACCCGCGACGTGACCCGGCTGATCCGGGAATCCTGCGGCTGCGGGCGGAGCATCCGGCGGATTGCACGCATCACGCGGCGGTCGGATGACATGTTCATCATCCGCGGCGTGAACGTCTTCCCGTCGCAGGTCGAGTGTGCCCTGCTGGCCGTTGAGGGGACGCAGCCGCACTACCAGATCGTCCTGACCCGCGACAAGGGCCTGGACGAAATGGAGGTGAAGGTCGAAGTCGGTCCCGAGGCGTTCTCGGACAAGATCCGCGTGTTGGAAAACCTGCGGAACCGGCTTGGCCAATCGCTGGAACATACGCTGGGCGTTCGCTGCAAGGTGACGCTCGTGGAGCCGCGCACCATCCGCCGCTCGGAGGGCAAGGCCGCCCGCGTACACGATCAAAGGGAACTCAAGTAAAGGAGGGCGTGACCGTGTTCCCGGGAGGGCCGCACTCCGTGCGGCCGCGGCCGTGCAGAAGCACGACCCTCCCGATTTTGTGGTCGCGCCCGCAAAGGACTGGGGCAAGATATGAAGATCCATCAACTGTCGCTCTTCCTGGAAAACCGGACCGGCCAGCTCGGCGCTCCCATGGCAGCGCTGGCGAAGGCGGGCATCAACATCGTCACGCTCTGCCTGGCCGACAGCCAGCAGTTCGGCATCCTGCGTCTGATCGTGCAGGACTGGCAGCGGGCCAAGGACGTGCTGAGCAAAGCCGGTTTCGTCGTGAACGTCACCGAGGTGCTGGCGCTCGACGTCGAGGACCGCCCGGGCGGACTGGCCGAGGTGTTGACGGTTTGCGAGAGCGAGAAGCTGTCCATCGAGTACATGTATGCGTTCACCGACGGGCCGAAGGCCAGCAAGGCGACGCTGGTCTTCCGCTTCGAGGACCCCGACCAGGCCATCCGCACGCTGGAGAAGCACAAAATGAACGTGATCGGCGCAGTCGAACTGTTCGGGCGGGGGGCGTGAGTTCGTGTTCGGAGTTCACGCTTTAGCGTGTCTTCCTGCGAAGACGTACGCATGACAGGCTGACGGGTGAACTCCGAACTCGGCCGGAGCCGGCGGTGAATCAGACCAGCGTGCGATAGTATTCCAGTGCCCGGCCGAGCCCCTCCTCGAAATGCATCTTGGGTTCATAGCCGATGACGGCCCGAGCCCGGGAGACGTCCGCCAGAGAATCGTGGACGTCGCCGGCTCGCGGCGGCTGGAGATCGCCCGGGATGTTCGTCCCCAGCAGCCGGTTCGTCAGGCGGACGACGTCGTTGACGCTAACACGCCGGCCGCAGGCGATGTTCAACACCTCGCCGGACAGCTTCGGCGCCTCGGCGGCCAGGAGGTTGGCCTCGACGACATTGGCGACGAAACAGAAATCGCGGGTTTGCTCGCCGTCGCCGTAGATGAGGGGCCGCTGGCCGCGGAGCATGCGTGTCGCCACAGTTGGGATGAGGGCGCCGTACTGGCTTTTGGGGTCCTGACCCGGGCCGAAAACGTTGAAGTAGCGCAGGCTGACCGTCTCGCGGGCGAAGGCGCTGGCATAGACGGCGCAGTGGAATTCGCCGGAGAGCTTGGACGCGGCGTAAGGGCTGATGGGCATGGGCCGCATGGTTTCAATGAGAGGCATGGTTTGCTGCGGGCCGTAGGCCGAACTGCTGGCGGCGTAGACGATGCGGCGCACGCCGGCCGCCCGCGCGGCTTCGAGGACGGTGAGGGTGCCGGTGGAGTTGACGTGCTGGTAATCCAGTGGCCGGTCCATCGACTGGGGCACGCTGACCATGGCCGCCTGGTGGAACACGATCTCCACATCCTGCATGGCCGGGTCCACGGCGCGGGGATCGGTGATGGAGCCGACAACCAGCTCGATCTGTGCAGAGAGGCTTTCCAGCCGCGCCCGGCGGCCGGAGGAGAGGTCGTCGAGGACGCGTACCCGCGCGCCGCGCTGGACGAGGGCGGCGGCCAGATGGTGGCCGATGAACCCGGCGCCGCCGGTCACGAGCACGCGAACGCCTGATAGACTCATTGCCGGGGCCTCCTTCGTGCGCCGCGCGACTCTACCGGCATGCGGTTGTCTTGCCAAGCGCGGAGTGCGTGTCGCCGCGATCGTTGATCGCGGCTGCAGGCGTTAATTGAGGTACCCGGCCGCGATGACCCATCGCGGCCACAGGCGGTCGGGGCGCTCCCTGGTTTACGTTCCGGGGGTAGCCGGTGACTGTGGGTGCAGATCTGGTAGAATCTCCCCGGCAAACATCAGGAGTCCACATGCGAACATGCATTCTGGTTCTGGCCGGCGCGATGCTGCTGGCGGGCCTCGCCGGCTGCGCGAGCGACGACAAGACCGACGAGGACAAGAAGCGGGACCTGAGCACGCAGCAGCCGGTTCCGCCGCCGCTGCCGCCGTCGGGGCATACGCCCAGATGAACGCGGGTTTTGGTTGTTTGTTATTGGCTATTTGTCACTTGTCATTTGTCACTTGTCATTTGTCACTGATTCGATGCTCCTGACG
>JBIOJL010000026.1:0-26396 GCA_044450885.1 Tepidisphaerales bacterium | reverse complement strand
GTGCTACGGCAGCGCGTGATTGCGCACAGCCATTTAGGACCGCCACCCGCTTTCATTAGGGATTAAGGAGTTGTCAGTCCCTGTCGATAGTCTCGATAGGCACGTACGCGATTCCGACCAGGCCCTGTTGGCACTGACTCCCTCAACTCATGCCCACGCAAGGCTACAGTCTGATAATCCCGTGGCCAGCCCGGTGGTTTCTGCTGGGTGCGGCCATACTGGGACTCTGTGCCTGCCCGTCCGTCCGCGGCGCGGACGCCGCGGCAACGCAGCCGCCCGCGACGCGCCAGGGACCAGACGAGGATCTCACCCGACTCAGCCTGGAAGACCTGATGACGATCCCGATCGTCGTGGCTGCTGGGAAAAGGGAGCAGACGCAGCGACAGGCCGCGGCCTCGGTCAGCGTCGTCACGGACGATGAGATCGACCTGTTCGGTTATCGGAACATCGCCGACGTCCTCCGCGCCCAGCGCGGTTTCTATGTCTATACCGACGGACTGAACTGGTTTGCCGGCGTCCGCGGCTTCCTGCGGCCGGGCGAATGGAACGCCCGCATCCTCACGCTGGTCGACGGCCGGCCGACGCGCGAGAACGTCTACAACCAGACCCACCTGGACCAGGACTTCGTCGTTCCCATGGAGGCCATCAAGCGGGTGGAGATCATCCGCGGCCCGGGCTCGGCGCTGTACGGCGGCAATGCCGTCTTCGGCGTCGTCAACGTCGTCACCAAAGATGGAGCTGACCTTCGGGGCGGCCAGGTGCGCGTCGAGGGGGGTACCAGCGGAACCGCGCGCACCTCGCTGCTCTACGGTACGAAGACCGAAAGCGGCTGGGACATTATCGGTTCCTTCTCGGCATACAGCAGCCGGGGCACAACCGACATCATCTACGACGGCGTCAACGACGCCGCCCACAACTATGGACACATTGAGAATGCCGACGATGAAGCGGCCGTGGCGGGTTTTCTCAAGATCCGCAAAGGCGATTTCACGGCGGCGTTCGACCTGGAGACCCGCGAGCGCGACAACCGGTCGGCGACTTACCTCGCCTCGTTCTTCGATCCCGGCAGCATGCACGAGGACCGCAACAACGTCACGCTCAGTTACGACCACGATTTCGCCAAAGGCCAGAGCCTGCACGCCAAGGTCTGGTACGGACACTACGCCTACCGCCAGAACCTCACTTACGCAGCCAATCCGTCGACCAGCACCCCGGCGTATGGATACGACATGGCCGCCGGGGACGACTGGCTCGGCCAGGAAGTCCACTACGACTGGCAGATCAGCAGCCAGTTCCACCTGCTGGCTGGCGCCGAGGCGACTGAGGCCTTGTACACGGTTCAACGGGACCGCGATGACCTCCACGGCCAAATCGTGAACCAGGGGAAATCGTACAACACCTGGGGGCTCTTCGCCGAGGGAGAATGGAAAGCTGCGAACTGGCTGACGCTGGTGGCCGGCGTGCGGCTGGACCAGGTGCAGCGGCTGGGCGCGCAGGTCTGTCCGCGGGCCGCCGTGCTCGTCACGCCCGACAAGGCCGACACGGTCAAGCTGCTCTACGGCCGGGCGTTCCGCCCGCCGAACCTGTACGAGATGTTCTACGGGGCGCCCGGCTACAACGCCCCGAATCCCGACCTCACGGCGGAAGTCATCGACACCTACGAAGTGGTCTGGGAACGCCAGTTCACGGACGGCCTGCGCACGTCGCTGGGCGGCTTCTACTGGAGCATGGCCGACGCCATGAGCGACGTCGGCATCGGCGGCGACACGATCCAGACACAGAACGGCGACCCGGTGCGGGCCTACGGCATCGAGGCCGAGGTGCAGCGGCGCTGGGCGAGCGGCGCGAGCGTCCGCGTGCATGGCGCGCTGACCCGCGCGGAGGATGACCAGGGCAATCGGCTGACGCACTCGCCCGAGTGGATCGCCGGCGCTTCGCTGGTCGTGCCGGTCTTCAACAGCCGGACATTCCTCGCCATCGAGCCGCAGATCGTCGGGCCGATGACGTCCGACCTGGGCGAATCGACCGATCCGACGTTCATCACCAACATCGTCTTCACGGCGCGCGAACCGGCGCGCGTCAAGGGGCTGGAAGTCCAGCTCGGCCTCTACAACCTTTTTGCCAACGACGCCCGCCTGCCACACAACAGCGTCGACATCCACTACCAGCCCACGCTGAACTACCCCGAGACCGAGCTGATGCTCAACATTTCCTATCGGTTCTGAACGGAGCGACGCGCTGCTCAACGGCGCAGCCTCACCGGCGTGCGCGTGCGGTAGCACTCCAGGGCCGCGAAGACGACTTCGTGCGTCTTGATCGCATCCTCCAGATTGCAGTGGGACTCCACTCCTGTGGACAGGCAGTCTACGAAGTGGTCGATCTCGGCCTGAAAGGGACGTAAATAGCATCGACCGTATACGACGGGATGTTCGCCTTGCCGCTGCTCACCCACCTTGCCCCCGATCCGCAGGAATATAGGGGATCAAACCCTTGTTGAAGGCCATCTTCTGCACTTCCCTGGGAGCACGGCGAACGTCCATCAGGAACCCGTTGACCTGAAGCATCCACACCATCGGATTCTCAGCCAAACGTAGAAGTTGCCGTGAACGAGATGCTGCCAGGAAAGAACGATGTCGAGCTCGTCTTGTGGAAGTTGAGCTGGATTCTCATCGACAAAGGACTGGATCAGGTCCAGGTGTTGGAGGAGTGCGTTACGGACCTTAAGGCGAGCCGCTGGTGGCACGGACGAAAATCCATCGGGGTTGGCGGGACGGTCGGGGATTACTTGGAGTCTCTGATTCACGAAGAACAGCAGCGACCGCTGGAGGTTGAAAAATATGCCGACATCGTTTGAGGTGAGAAGCATGCGGATTCACCGATTCTGATCCATTTTCAGGGGCAATCGCGTCGGGCCCAAACTTACCATCGACCCGACTCGTTGCCAACCGAACACTGCGTCGGTCTAACCAACGTAAGGACGGGAAATGAAGCCCCAGCCGCTCCGGCCGTCAGCGGTGCCCTTGGAACCCTTTGCCCGGCGTCGATACAATGGCCCGCACATGAGCCAAGCCCACCCCATCACCGGCGCATACAAGATCACCCACATGGACCAGTGGGATCAGGATTTCGTGGACATCGAAGTGCCGGGGTTCATTCGCTTCGATCCTCATGGGCAGGTCGAGTTCCACTTCGGATACGTCACCGGCGAAATGACAGTAGTGTTCACCGACCGAAACGGCAAGCCTGCCGCTGAATGGACTTGGGAGGGCAACGACGAGATGGACCCGGCGAGCGGGCGTGGCTGGGCCGTGCTGCAAGACGATGGCAGGCTGGAAGGCGAGTTGTCTTTCCTCGAAGGCGACTCATCGGCCTTCACCGCAGAGCGGACGGCCAGAGGCGGCAAGAAAGCCAAGTGAGAGTGTGGACGAAATCGGCAGTCTCGCGATACCGTCTGGAACCTGAAGGGCATGAGTTCATCTGGCCACATCAGAGGCCCAGATCGCGCGAATCGCCTCCTCGTCACCGAGGCCATCGGGCACGGCGGGGCTGGGGGTGCTGGCGTAGTACCAGCGGCGGTTGTCAGCGTCTCGATCAGCGGCTCGCATATTCTTTCAACGTACGACATAGCCGGTTACTCCTCGGACGAAAGCGTCGCGTCCGGCGAAATTGCCTACTTTGAAGCGTTGGCTGGCTCCGATCTTAGCCCCACGCTGTTTGCCGTGATCACCGTATACGAATGATTCTCCCCCACCTTCGCCGTCGTGTCCACATACCGCATCGCGGGCAGGGGTTGACTTGGCGTATCATGATACGTCATCGCTTGAAACAGTGGCCTGCCGAACTTGCCGATGGGCTTCTCGGGAACTCTCGCGAGTTCCTGACCGTCACGCAGGATAATGAACTGCGCGATGCCGCTCTCGAAATCCGCCTCGGCGCTCCAGGTGATCTCGGTGCCCTGGTCGACCTTGGGCGTGACGCGGACGTCGAACGGCGCGGGTGGCAGTGTGGTGTCGCCGACGGCGCCGGTCTTGACGTATTCGATCCACGCCTTGGCCACCGCGCCATTGGGCAACCAGACAGCTTCGTTGGGATTGCCCTTGAACGCGGCCGCTGGCTGGGCCTCTTCACCCAGCAGCGGCGCCAGCCACGCCTGGCTCAGGTCCATCGGCTTAAGCGTCTGATCCTTGGCGCCCTTGTCGGGCAGGCGCATGGCCAGGCAGGCATCGAGGAAGGGTATGGCGAGGTAGCGGCTGTCGCCGCATTCGTGGCCCGTGCGCGGGTCGGGCGCAAAGCCAATCAGCCCGCCCTGGGCGCGGTATTCGCGGAACGTGGCCAGGCCGCCCAGCCAGGGGCCCTTCACCTTCTCTTCGGGACTGCGATTGTCGAGTGCGGCGGGATCCCTGTTGGCCGGCTTCTCCTTCACGCCGGGGTTGCACATCATGGGAATGGCGTAGAGGGCGGCCGGGACTTTGGGCCGCGTGAACTCGGGATGGCTGAGGAACATGACCGCCGAGCCGGAGCGCATCCACACGGCGATGACGCGGTCGGGATGCAGCGTGGTCATCACATCGGCCCAGATGCCGCCGCCGGAATGGCCCCAGAGCGCCCAGGGGATGGTGTCGAGTTCGGCGTGGCCGGACTTGGCGGCGAGGTCGGTCAGCGCCTTGAGGAACACCTTCTCCGAGCCTCGGCGCGGGTCGAACCAGAGTTCCGAGGCGCCGGGCGAGATGTCGATCTTCTCGTTGAGCACGTGGTACGAAGGCCCGAGCAATGCGCAGTCCCATTTCTTCGCCAGCGCCTGCCAGTGCAGGTCATAGGCGGCGGTGGAGCCTTCCTTCGATGCCGTCGTTCCAGCGCCGTGCTGGTGGACGATGATGCCGCGCAGACGAGTAAGCCCGTCGGGGATCCAGACGGTGTAGGTGACAGCGATCTGCAATTCATCCGCGGCGGTTGAGGCCGGATAGTCCACCTTGAAGTACTGGCCGGCGGCGTGGCCGGTCGCGCCGTAGCCGGCTATGGCCATGGCGATCGACGCCCAGATAATCAGTCTCGTCCACGTCACGTTCGATCGATGGCGGATCGTCATAGCTGTGCCTCCTCTGGGTGTTGGCGAACCTGGAAACGAGCCAGGAATAACTTCCGATATTGGGTGCCACGGCTTGTCTACTGCAAGCCGTGTTTCGCGGTCACGTTTGTAGTACCACCTTCAGGCGGCTCTTCAGACCGCCTAAAGGCGGTACTACGGACAAGCCGTGGCACCCGGTCGGACAAACCAGCATGATGTTCCGGGCGCATTCCTTAATTACTCACAACCAATTCACCATTCAATCGCACGGTTTGGCCGGCTTTGACGGATACATTCGCCGTCTTCGCTCCGTAGCGCACCTTGCATGCCGCCGCACTGGCGTTGCGAATCTCCGCCGACACCAACTTGCCGCCTTTCCACTGAATGTTCACCTCAAATCCGCCGCGGGCGCGCAAACCGCTTACGGAACCATCACTCCACCCGGTCGGCAGCGCGGGCAGGAGGCTGATCTCGCCGGCGTGGCTTTGCAGCAGTGCCTCGGCGACGCCGGCCGTGTAGCCAAACGTGGCATCCGACTGATTGGCGCCGCTGTTGTGCAGGTTGATGGCCGGCGAATTGCGAACAAACGCCTGCATCCATGAATTCACTTTGTCGCCGCGCTCCAGGCGTGCCCAGACGGAAATGTCCCATGCGGTCGGCCAGCCGCCCCGGCCGCGCCGCGTCTCCATCCATTTCTCGATCGCGGCGGCCAGTTGCGGCGTGCCGCGCAGGGTGATGGAACTGCCGGGATACAGAGTGAAGTTGGGTGAGACATTGTGCCCCTGGTCTCCCGGCTTCCAATCCTCGATCCACTCCTGCAAATATCCGCGGCTGTTGATCTGGTACGGCGGAAGCCTTTTGAGGGCAGCTTCCAATTTCGCGCGGAACTCTTCGTCAACGCCGAGCAGTTTGCCGGCCTCGATGCAGTGTGGGAACAACTCGCGCATGATGGCGACATCCATCGTCGGCGCGGGCGACAGGAACGACATCTTGCCGTTGCTGTCGAAGTATCCGTGCTCCGGCGACATCGAAAACGGCGTCACCAGCCAATGATGCTTGGGATCCTCCACCAGCAGTTCCAGCAGGAACTGGGCCGACCCCTTCATGATCGGATAATACTCCTTGAGAAACTGCCGATCACCGGTGAACGCGTAGTGCTCCCACAAATGTTGGCAAAGCCACGCTCCCCCCACCGGCCACATTCCAAACCGCGCCGCGTCGACCGGCGCCGTCCCGCGCCACAGGTCGATGTTGTGATGCGCCACCCAGCCATTGACGCCGTAATAGGTCCTGGCCGTTTTGGCGCCGGTGACCGAGATGTCCCGCAGCATGTCGAACAGCGGCTGGTGGCACTCGGGCAGATTGCAGACCTCGGCGGGCCAGTAGTTCATCTGCGTGTTGATGTTGATGGTGTACTTGCTGCCCCAGGATGGCGACACGGCTTCGTCCCAGATCCCCTGAAGGTTGGCAGGCTGGCCGCCGGCGCGGCTGCTGGCGGCAAGGATATACCGGCCAAACTGGAAACACAGCGCCTCCAGGTTCAAATCTGCGTTGCCATCACGGTATGCCTTAAGGCGCTCGTCGATCGGCTTGTCGTTCATCGAAACGTCGCCGACGTTCAGATGCACCCGGCCCATCAGCCCACGGAAATCGTCCTCGTGCCGCCGGCGCAGCGTCGGGTAATCCTTGCCGGCAGCGCCGGCCAGAATCTTCTCGCAGGCGGCCGCCGGGTCGCCGCTGATGTCGTGGTAATTCACGAAGCTGGTGGCCGCCACGACGATGAACGTAACCGCGTTGGCCTCCTGAATACTCACGCTCGTGTCGGTGGCCTGCGACCGCCCGCCTTCGGGCAACGCCAGCAGCGCCGCCTGGAAACGCATGCCTTTGCCTTCGACCGGCGCAATCAGCCAGTTGTTCCCCGGGATCGGGCCTTTCCAGCATCCATCCATGACCAGCTTGCCCGGTTTGGCGGCCGCACTCTCCAGGTAAGGGCTCTTGAACTGCGCCCCAACCGACACCCGGCCGGGCTTGTCGCCGGTGATGCGCACGACCATCGCCCGATCCGGATAGGAGATGAAGACCTCGCGCGTGAGGACTGCATCGCCGACACGGTAACTTACCTTCGCTACGCCGGTTTCGATGTCCAACTCGCGCCGGTAATCGTCGACTTTGTCGATGCCGGCAAAAGACAGCAGCAGATCCCCCAGCGGCTGAAACGCCTGCTGGGCCGCCGGTTTGCCGTAGAAATGCTCATCCGCCATCTTCTCGGCTTCCTGGAACTTGCCGGCGAACACCAGGTCGCGAATCTGCGGGAAATACTTGATCGCCTCCGGATCGTCGTAGTCGTGGGGCCGTCCCGACCAAAAGCTGGACTCGTTCAGCGCGATTCGCTCCTGCTGAACGCCACCAAAGACCATGGCCCCCATCATGCCATTGCCCAGGGGCATCCCCTCCATCCATTTCACGCCTGGCTGGCGATACCACAGCACCTCCCGCTGCGGATTCGCAGACAAATCGGCCGCCGGCGCAAGACAAGTCTGCAACACCAACAACGACGCCCACACGAAACACGATGCTTTCATAGTCCGATCCTCCCATCCTAATCAACGGTCGCCTTCATGGTTGTGATCACCGGGTCGCCGGTGCCATTGATGACATGCCTGATGCCGCTGCCGCGCTGCCCGCCGCCCAGCCGGATGGTCACCATATGGTGCATCTTGATTCCGGGGCCGGCGGGCGTTTCGATGGCATTTTCGGCCACGACCGGCGCGCGATGAAACACACAGTAGACGCCCAGCCCCCACGCTTCGTGCGTGGTCACCGTGTCGCCGACTTTGTACGACGCGTATCCGGCCACCGACCCGTGCTTCCACGCATCCTCGCTCGGCGGATCGTAGGGCATTTCAGACTGATAGAAATAGACGCGCCCGCCGTTGCCGTTCCAGATCGTCTGGTATTCCTGGCTGTGCTCGACGAACAGGCCGTAGAGCGTGACGTCTTTGCCGTTGACGATCAGCCCGGTGGCGTTCCTGTTGGCGGTCCAACCGACGCCCCGGCCATGATCCGCCCGCCACAGCCAGAAATTGTCCCCCACCACGTCGTTGCTGTGGATGGTGACCATGCAGTCGACGGACCCGACGGCCGCTCCTCCCGCCCGGCAGTAGATGTCGTACAGAAACACGGGGTCGGCGGCGTGCGCTGCCGAACTGCCCGGCTCCCCAACCTGCAGCAGCGTCGCCGAGTTGGTGGCTCCCGCTTCGTAGAGGATCCCGCCCACTTTCACGCCATCGACATCGGCAATCACCATCGCCGGCATCCCCTTATCCGGCACCAGCGTCGGGTATCCCAGCCCGAGCACCACCGTGCCCGCCCGTGCCACGCGGATGCTGCTCTCCAGATGATAGATGCCCGGCGTCAGCAGCAGGTTCTTTCCCAGCGCCAGCGCCGCGTTGATGCTGGCGGCGTTGTCGGTTCCCGGATGCGCCAGGTAGAACTCTTCGATTGGCACCGACGTTCCGGGCGTAGTCCCGTTGGCCCAGGTGATCCCCTTCGCGCCACTTTTCGTGAGGCTCGGCACCATTGCGAAATACCGCCCGCCGTCGTCGATGAACAGGTACGGCTTCTCGCGAATCACCGGCGTCTTGTCGATCACGGTGTACGGTCGAGCAGGCCAGTTTCCGGCCGGCGGATTGACCGTGCCAACAAAGACCATGTTCCACGACCCGCCAGCCCAACTGCCCCACTGGTCGTTCCTCGAGAACCACTGCTGCTGCGATCCCGATTTCACCTGGCCGTCAATCTTGCAGTCGGCCATGAACCCGCCGCTGGACCAGCCGTTGTCCCACAGATTCACGTCTCCCTTCACATGCACCCGGCGCAGTGCAGCGCCCTGCGACACCGCCCAGACATTGACGTTCCGATCCTGCGTGGGAGTCACCGCCAGATTCTCGGCCGTGCGCCAAAAATTGCAGGTGGCATTGCCCCGCATCCACGTTGCCTTGGACACCGCGCCACTGATATCCACAGCGTCGGGCGACTGTCCCAGGCCGAGCACCTGCATGTAGAAACCCACCTGCACGTCCAGGTTGTACTTCCCCGGCTTGAAGAGATAGGCGCATCGGTCGGCGCCGAACTGATTGCGTTCCTGCTTCTGGAACACCGCATCGACCTGGCCCTGGATGGTGGTCATGGCCGGATCGAAGATCAGGACGTTCGGACCAAAATCCGGCGTGGCGGCCTGGCCTGGCATAGCCAGCATCGCCGCCAGCAAAACAAGTGTGATTGGCCTCATCGTCCGCTCCCGCTCGGGTCATGCCCATCCCGTAACGCCCGTAGCGTACCCCACACCGGCCTGAGTATCCATGCCGGCGAATGTGGCAAAACAAAAAGGCCGCACGGACGAGGGTTTGACCGTGCGGCCTGGCGGAGGAGGAAACGAGGACTGTCCAACCGCAGCGCACTCTTCCCAGCGTGCGCCCGGTCGCTTTCCCGGAGGGGCGTGACCATTCTTCCGGGAGGGCCGCAGTCCTCTGCGGCCGTTTCGCGGCGCGACCATTCCGGCCGTGCAGAAGCACGGCCCTCCCGAATCTGTGGGCACGCCCTCCCGAATCTGTGGGCACGCCCTCCCGGATCTGGCGGGCCGCCCGCTCTTGTATTGCGTCGGCCGTGCCCGGTAAGATGCAGGTTGCAAACCCTGTGCCGCTGGCAAACCGGGTTTATCGCCGGCAATGGCCGCGATTGGACGGTGTACCCCACAGGGAGCATCGACCAAGAATGCGGCGTTCGCCGTGATCGTGCCCAACCATCACGCAGACTCCAACGGGACTAGATGCGTTCATGCATCGCCGCCGACCATGCAAAGACATCAATTACATTTCCTCTTCGCCATGCTCCTCGGCCTCGGCGCCCTCCCGGGCTGCAAGTTCCCCTTCGGCAACTCCGGCGGCTCGGGAGGCTCCCCGTCGCCGGCGCCCGATGACGCTCCGCCTGCTCGGGTGCAGATGGTCCGCTTCATCGATCCCGTCCGGCCGATCGGTGTCAACCCGCCCATCCTGCTCGGGGCAGCGCGCAATGAAACCGTCCATTTCGCCGTCCAGATCAACAACCCGCCGAAGAACGCCTCCCGCAAAGGCTACAGCCTGCAACTCGGCCCGATCCAGCAGGCCGGCGGCTCCGGCGCCATTCCGCTGACCCATGCCAGCGCCGCCCAGGTCGTGCCGCTGCCCATCGACGCCAATCGCGCCGGGTTTGTCCGCTACAGCGGGCTCAACGCCGAGGAATCCTTGCTCCCGCGGGCCATGGTCCCGCTCGAACTGAACAACGGGATGATGGAACTGGCCCAACTCCGCAAAGTCGCCGGCCCGCCCATCATCTGGTTCGAGATCCAGATCCCCCCGACCATCGCCCCCGGCAACTACGAGACCCATTGCGACCTCATCGAAGACGGCCGCTCCTCGTTCTCCGCCCCGGTGAAGATCCACGTCGAGGACTTCGTCCTGCCCGACGAACGCCACCTCGCCCTCGTCGGCGCCGTCGAATGGGAATCGCTCCAGCGCCACTGGCCGGGTCTCTTCGCCAACATCCCGCCGCGGCTGCTCTCGCGCAAAGACGCAACCCAGGCCCCGGCGATCAAACTGATCGACGAGATGGTCCGCGTCGCCCATGCGCACCGGCTGGACCTCGTCGTGCCGCGCATGCAGCCGACCGTCAAGTGGCTCGGCGGCAAGCCGATCATCGACTGGACCGATTTCGACTCGCTCGCCGCCGGCTGGCTTAAGGGGACGGGGTTCGCCGACGCCGTCCCCTCCGGCTACTGGCCGCTGCCGGTCATGGACAAGCTCGACGAGTACACGCCCGACCAGCAGCGGCTCTACTGGGCCGAGGTCGCCTCGCACTTCGACCAACTCGACTGGCTGGTCCGCGCCGGCGTGCAGTTGCCGCGCCGGGGCTTCGGGCGCGTCGGGCTCGACGAGTCCTACGCCATCTCCACCCAGGCCGCGCAGATACTCAATGCCCATCCGCGGATTCGCGTCTCCGTTCCGCTGGAAGAAGAGCAGGTGAGGCTGGCCGGCAACGACGCGGCCGGGCGAATCCTGCCCGACCACCTCGAGCGCCTGCTCGTCTCGGCCGACCCGCTCGTCTCCACGCCGTCTCTCCAGAAGCTCGCTTCTGTCGGGAAATGGCTGCGCACCGACCAGCCCGGCCTCGTGCCCAGCGTCGGCGCCGGCGCCGACGAGCGCCAGACCCGCCACTGGGCCATGCTCGCGTTCCTGCGCAACGCCCGCCTCGTGCAGTGGAACTCCGTCCTGCCCGGCCTGACCGGCCCCGACATCCCGGCCGACCCCGACGAAGTCGTCTGGTTCTATCCCGGCGAGTGGTTCGGCGTCGCACAACCAGTGCCCTCAATACAACTCAAGTGGCTTAGACGCGCACAACAAGACTACGAGTACCTCTGGCTCGCCCGCCAGCGCGGCCAGGGTGAGCGCGCCGCCACCATCGCCAGGCTGCTCGTCAAGCCCGTCGAACTCCAGGCCGGACAGGCGCCCGATGCCATCTACGGCCTGATGAGCGCCTCGGCCGACCCCAAGGCCTGGGACCAGGCCGTCGATCTGCTCTCGCGCACCATCCAGTTGTCCAAGCCCGGCCAGTCCACGGATGCCGTCGCCGAACGCCAGCTCACCTACGACCTCGCCGGCTGGACCCAGGCGCAGGCCCGCCCCATTCTCGTGCCGCGCTCGGCCGAGTGGACGCTGTCACCGGCCGGCATGAAGAACTCCGTCGCCCTCAAGCTCGGCATCGACATCTACAATCCGGCCGATCTGCACCCCGAGCCCAACCGCCTGCAATGGAACGGCGTCCCCGAATCGTGGGCGGTTTCGCCCACGCCGGTAGACGTGCCGCGCGCGGCCACGTTTTCCGTCGGCCGTTTCGACATCGAAGCGGCCGTCGATCTGGTCAACCTTTCGCCCGGCAAGGCCCAGCCCGCCAGACTTCTCTTCACCGAGGGATACTCCAAGCAGTCGTACCACATGTCGGTGGTGCTGCCCGTGTCATACAGCGAGAAACTTGGACAAGGCCGAAAGATCGTGCTCGATGGCAACCTCAAAGACTGGATGGGCGAGGACGCCCTCTTCCAAGGCCGCATGGTCAAGCTGATTGACCGGCCCGCCCTTCAGGCCCAGCGACTCGACCTGGCCTCGACGGAATCGGCGATCTATTCCACCTGGACGCCGCAATCCCTCTATTTCGCCTTCCGGCTCGGCGGGGCCGACGCGCCCATCACCAACGCCGAGCGCAGCTTCGTCGAGCGCCAGTTCGGCCGGGCCTGGGGCGAGGACATCGTCGAGATCGTCCTCCAGCCAATCTACGCCGCCGGCCCCGGCCCGCTGTTTCACCTGACCTTCAAGCCCCGCGGCCAGATCGAGGTCTTCCGCCGTCTGGACCCCAAGCTCAACGTCAACCCCTGGCAGGCATTCGGCAGCACCGACATCCGCTACGCCACCAACGTCACCGACGCCATCTGGCGCGGCGAGGCGATGCTCCCCTGGGATTCGCTCCTGCCGCCCGGAAAAGCCGCCGAGCGCCCGCTCATGCTGCGGATGAATTTCCTCCAGCACCGCGGCCGCACCGGCGAATCCGCCTCTTGGGCCGGCCCCGTGGACCTGGTCCGCGAAGACCCACTCATGGGCCTTCTGCAGATCCGCCAGACCGACGCGCGCGGCTTCGTGCCCAATCGTTGACTGTTCGTAGTACCGTCTTCAGGCGGTCTGAAGACCCGCCTGAAGGCGGTACTACGAACGCGACAGCAGGTGCGGTCTTGGCCCTGAAGGGGCCGAAGAATTCAGCCCAGGGTTGGGCGAAGCCCCACCCTGGGTAAGAATGAGCGATTAACCACCCGTCCTGAAAGGGCGGAGGAAGCGTGCAATTTCGGGAAGTTATCGTGAACCCGTCCCTCGACCCAACCATCGTCGAATCCGCCCAACGCGGCCATCCCGACGCCATCCACGCCGTGCTGGCCCAACTCTACCCCGCCGTCGCCCGCATGGCCCTCGCCCTGGCCGGCCGCAACGACGTCGCCCGCGGCATCCTCTCCTTCGTCATGCGCCAGGGCGCCCGCCGCTTTGACACATGGCAGGACCCCGACGCCCCCTGGCGCTGGTTCTTACACCACACCGTCCTCACCGCCCGCCGCTCGGCCAAACACACGCCATCGGCCGCCCAGGAAGTCCTCACCCATCACTTCGCCGACGGGACTGACCTCGAATCCAGGAGGGTCGTGCTTCCGCACGACCGGGCCGGCTCCGCCGCAAACCGGCCGCAGGGGACTGCGGCCCTCCCGCAACAGCCGTCACTCCGCATGGCCGGCGACCCCGCCTTCGTCGCCTTCGTCCGCGCCCTGCGCCTCCTTCCCGAACAGCAGCGCGAGGCCATCCTGCTCTCGCACGGCGAGAAACTCCCCGAGCGCCCCCTGGCCATCACCATGGACTGCTCCACCAGCGCCGCCGCCGCCCATCTCCGCTCCGCCGAAGCATCCCTGACCACGATATTCGGCCCATCGCTCCCCGACATGCTCACCCGCCTCCACGACGCCTACGCGCAGCTCACCCCGTCGGATGACATCATCGCCCCCGCCGTCCGCCAATGGGTCGAGAAAGCCCTGCGCCCCCGCCGCACCCGCCGCCTGCTCCGCCGCCTCCTCTGCCTCGCCCTGGCCGCCGCGGCCATCTGGGCGGCATTTCACTTTCTGTCGCGGTGATGGCGCCCGTTCTTCGTGGCACGCGGCGTCTCGCAATTGCGTATGCACAATCCCCTCCCGGCGTGGTCGGTTCACCGATCACGTCCCGTGCCGCGGATCAGAGGAGTCCCACGCCGCGCACACAGGCCACACGACGATGTACAAGCGGTGTTGGCACGCATTGTCCTTCAGATAGCGGTCGCGGAGTTGCAACTTCATCGCATCCTCCACGCCTGTATTCCAGATTCCCTTTACCGCCTTCGCGTCTGGAGCGCGGGAAAGTCCGATCTCACTGGCGCCACAGGATATCCGCGGTTGTGACCGGTTCAAACAAGGGGTCGGGCACTGGACAGGGCGATTGCGTGTAGGGGCATCGAAGAACTTGGATGGCCTCGGGGGGACAAGAATGTCCCCCACTCGGCCATCCAATGACAGGCAAGAATGCGTATCCTACCGAATTGTGCCTACTCGCGATTGCCCTGGGGCACTGGATGGTTGAATGGAGTTTCGCTTGCCCGCGCCGACAACCCCAGTTATGCTTTTGGTTGTGACACGCGGTTCCTGCGGGTCCGATGGTCTTGTGCCCGCGTGGCCGGTTTGCAAGTGGCTGCAGGAGTTCGTCTTGCACCCGTAGCTCAGTTGGATAGAGCATCGGATTTCTAATCCGACGGTCGGTGGTTCGAGCCCACCCGGGTGCATTCAAAAACCCTTGTTTTACAGTGTCATGCAGGTATCGGCGGAAAGGCGCCGTTTCCGCGGCGGTGCCGTGGCTACCCTATTGCTACCTTGAAAGTCCATCTCCGGGCACCGCCCGTGGCGCCAGCCGCAGCAGGATCGCCGATCGACGCCTCCGACGTGCTCATCCCCCACCCTTCATCCTGCCGATGACGAGGGTAACGGCGTGTGCCCACACGCGCCGCGGCACGCCGTGGCCCGACCACCCCGCGTGCTTCTCATATCCCCGCTGGTGCGAGCTTCCCAGTTCCCACCAGCGGTGTTTTGTTTGGTGGACGACTGCCGGGCCGTCCGCAGTGCCGATCGTCGCTCTGGCAACGCCCAAGCGGCCGGGGCGCGGGGCCCATCGCTACTGCTTGAGTGGTTTGATCTTCACATTGAACAGTTCAACGTCCGTATTCTCGGTGAAGAAACCGATGCGCCCCGAGGCCGCCGGCACACCGGTGCAGCGGGATACCAGGGCGCCGTTGGTATAACTGGAAATGGTGTCACCTTTGACGACGATATCCAGGCTGTTCCAGTTCCACATTCTGTCCACGGTGGGCACGGCGCCAGGCCCGAGGTCTTTCGGCACTGGGGCGTTCGGGGGACGCTTGTCCTTTGCCGCTGGCTTCCGCCACTCCTTCGGGTATTCGGCCGCAGCCGACTGCCAACGCTTGCTATGGCGCTCAAACATGAATCCGGGCTGACACTCCACGACGCCATCGCGCATGCTGGCCGACGAGACAGTGACCCCCGTCCATTCGCTTCGACCCACATTAATGGAGTTGCACCGTGGCTCTCCCGGCTGCATGCGCACCAGCGTCTGAAATTCCCGCGGGCCGTGCTCTTGAAACCGATACTCCAGATGCAGGATGAAGTCGGAATACTCGCCGTCGCTGAGCCACTGCACGCGGCCCTTTGCAGGCGACCGGAATGTCCCAAGTTCCCGATTCCAGGTCCAGACGCCGGCGGGCGGGGTCGCGAGTTTCGCAGCGGCGGGTCCTGGCGGCCAGTCATAGGCATTCCAGCCATCGAGTTTGCCGTCGGACCAGAGGTCGGTCCAGCCGACCGGGTCGGCCTTGTACAGGCTGGGCTCCACTTCGGATCGCTCAACCGCGGCAAGGTCCCAGACCTGGATTCCGCAGCTCTCGGCCGGCCTTGGCGCCGGCCTGACGTAGAGCGCGCCGGCCGTGATGAGACACTTGCCGTTCGGTGTGAACGCCGCCACGGGCAGATTCGTGTTCTCAGATCTGTACTCGCGGAGAAGCTTGCCGGATGTCAGGTCATGCACTCTGACATGGTTGTTCGCCAGGGCAAAGGTGCTGCCGTCGGGAGCGATGGCAGCACAAAGTGCCCCGCCGACCTGGCCCAGTTTGAGCAGCGGGCGACCGGAAGGGAGTTCCCACACGACCAGCCCTTCGCCGCCGTACGTCACCAACCGCGAGCCATCAGCGGTGATGGCCATGGCGCAGAGGGTGCTCCTCGCGGGACCTGGGATGGAGATGACGTTCTTGCCGGAGGCTCCGTCAATGACCACGACGCCGCCGTTGTGCATGCCGCAGGCGATGTGGCTGCCGTCCTTCGAGGTCGCAATGAAGTACACGCACGACGCCATCTGGAACTGCCGCAACAACTTGTCTTCCGCGACGCTCCACACCCGCAGATACATGTCGCAGCTTCCCGTCAGCAGGGATTTGCCGCTGGCGGAAAAAGCGACGCAGTTGACGCGGTCGGACGCGCGGTCGAACTGGCAGATGAGCCGCCCCGTTGCCAGTTCCCAGACGCGTGCGGTGTGGTCCTCGCTCCCCGACGCCACCAGCTTCCCGTCGGGAGAGAAGGCAACGGACGTGACGGCGCCGGTGTGGCCTTCGAAACAATGCGTCTGCTTGCCGGCGGCCAGATCCCAGACCCGGACAGTCATGTCGTCGGAACCGGAGACCACGAGTTTGCCATCGGGAGAGACGGCCATGGAATGCACGGTGTCGACGTGAGGATCCCGACTTGGAGCCACGGATTCTCAGGCTGATCGCTCAGATGGCCGATCCGGATGGAAGTGTGCGCGAGACGGCCGATGTCACCCTGCGTAACCTGCCGATATCGGCGTTTCCCGTCATCGAACGCGTGGTGAGCGCCATTCAGGATACGCTGCCGCCGGAGCCCGCGGCCAGGATCAAACAATACCGCAAGATCTACGCCCGACTGGCCGCCCTCGACCGCGAGCGGCGAGAGC
Source organism: Tepidisphaerales bacterium (assembly GCA_044450885.1). Classification (GTDB taxonomy): domain Bacteria; phylum Planctomycetota; class Phycisphaerae; order Tepidisphaerales; family Tepidisphaeraceae; genus JANYKD01. The sequence goes on along the minus strand of JBIOJL010000026.1, from coordinate 9,650 downwards.
AGGCCCTGTGGATACGCCGACAGATGGTGGCCGCGTTCGACGATTCGTCGCATGGCGGGCCGGCGGTGGACGCCGACGCCCGGCAGACGGTGCTGCTGTCGACGCAGTGGACCCGAAGTGAGGCGGACGAGGCCAGGCTGCTCGCCGTCTGCCGCAAGGCCATGGCCGCTGGCGCGGACGATCCGGTCTTTCTGTATTATGCGGCACTCGTGGAACAGCGCCACAGCGACATCCAGCCGCGACAGGTGATCGCTCAAATGCTGAAGGCGGCCGAGGTCCTTACCCGCGAGCGGCGGGCGCCGATTATGGCCCACATGATCCGATGCAACGCCATGGCAATTGCGGCGAAAAGCCCCGCCGACCGGGACTGGCCTGAATTGTCGATCGCGATAAACCTTTCCCTGAGTCTTGGCTGGCACTGGGAAAAGGAGCAAGTGCCTCCCGCACTGTTGTGCCAGTGGGCCTGGCAGATTCTCGATTCGGGATCCCACCGATCAGCGTATGGAATGTATGCCGGCCAGATGCAGCAGGCATTGCGGCGGTTGATCCCAGGGTCGGTCTATCTGATGGTCCTGGAGGCCATGGCGCATCGCTACGAGGCCGTAAGTCAATCCTACACCTTCGAGGACCGGCCCGGCCCGGACGCGGCCAAGTCGCGCGAGCGGTCTCTGCAGCGCGCCGAAGAGCTGCTCGACAAGGCCCGCAAGATGGAGCCGGAAAACTCGATGGTCCTGCGGGAAATGATGCTCCTGTACGCCCAGACCGGCCGCGACGACGAAGCTGAGAAATGCTATCGCGCCGCCATGGCGGCCGATCCGGACGACGTCGTTACGGCTTCCCGCCGGCTCGACTCGCTCGGCGAAGGTCAGTTGGAATTCGCCCGCGGGTTGCTCAAGCAGGAAAACTGGCGCGGCGGCCTGCCGTTCCTGCTCGTGGAATGGCATGCGGAACGGTCCCGTTTCGCCGGTGACAACATCGCCTACTTCGCCAAGCCGGAGGTGAAGGCGGACATCCAGGCGGTTTACGAAAGATATCTGCGTCTGTTTCCCAAAGACGGAATCCGGCGAAGCGAGTACGCCCGATACATGGCGCTGTGCCAGATGTGGCCGGAGGCCGATCGCCAGATGCGTCTGCTCGGCGACAACTGGTCGCCGCGCGTATTTGGCAGCCAGACTGCCTTTGAATACGCCAGGACCAAGACCGCGAAGATGGCCGCGGCACCGGGCGGGGCAAACGCTCCTGCTTCCACGGGACGCGCGATACCGTAGCCAGGCGTTTGCTCCAGCGGGCTCGACGGACGTGGGCCACGGCTCAAGATGGAGGGGCCGATGGACCGATAATACTTCGGTATTGTGGATTTTTCCTATGCCGGTATTGCACGGAAACACCTCCAGCGGCCCGATCGACCTCAAGCGCGTGTTGAAACTCGAGGTCCCGGTCATCGTCAAGCTGGCCGAGCGTAAACTGACGCTGGGCGAGGTGATGCGCTTTGGGGCGGGGGCGATCATCGAGTTCGTCAAGAGCAACGACGAGCCGCTGGAACTGATGGTGAACAACAAGACCATCGGGCTGGGGGAGGCCGTGAAGGTGGGGGAAAACTTCGGGTTGAAGATTTCCCAGATCGGGGATGTGAAGTCTATCATCCGAACGCTGGGCGGGAAGTGACGCGGGGGGGTTCAAGGGTTCAAGAGTTCAAGGGTTCAAGGGTGGTTGCCGCCAGTGCCCTGGCGGTGTGTTTGGGGTTCCGCCGGTGGGGACACATGGGGACACCGGCGGCACTGAATGCCAGGCCACAACAGAAGACCGGGATCACTTTTGGCTTTTTCGCTGATTTGCGGTTTTTGCCTTGACCGATATATAACACTGGGCAGATAATGTATGTGGATGTCAAGATATCGCCTCCAGAGTCTTTCGGAGCTTGCCAGGCAACTGGCCTTTGCTCCGCATGATGTGCGGCTGGCACAGATGGGCCGCGCGGAGGACCTGCTGCACACGCTGGAGCCGGCCAAGCCTTATCCCCTCGACTTCGTCGTCTACCGCATCACCGACTACCGCCCGAAAACCGGCGGCGATGAAATGCTTACCGGGTCGGCGCTGCAGCACGATCTGGCGCTGCTCATCGAAGCAACCTCCGACACCCTCGATCTGAATGCGGCAGGGGCCACCCAGCCGGTCCTCGATATCGACGATGTCTGCGAGAAGTTCAACGTCACCAGCAAGACGATCCAGCGCTGGCGCAAGCGCGGGTTGCCTTCGCGGCGGTTTGTCTTCGACGATGGCCGAAAACGCGTCGGGTTCCTGCTCTCCAGCGTCGAGCGATTCATCCACCAGCACGAGCAACAGGTGGCCATCTCGGCCAACTTCACGCAACTGACCGATGCCGAGGTCGAGGAAATTGTCCGGAGGGCGGGACAACTGGCCGATGGCGGCTGCTGTGAAGGCGAGATCGCCCGCCGGGAGGCCCGTCGCGCGCGGCGCTCGCCGCTGACGGTGCTGCATACGCTTCGCAAGCATGACGGCGAGCATCCCGAGCGGGCGGTTCTGATCCATGCGGCGGCGGCGATTCCCGCCGGCGAGCGGGCCGCCGTGCTGGACGCCTGGCGCCGGCGCGAGTCCATGGGTGACATCGCTCGCCGGCTTGGCCGGCGTCGTTCTGAGCTCTATCCGATCATTCTCTCAGCCCGGGCGGGCCGCGTGATCGACAAACACGTCGCGTTCTTCGACGACCCGCTCTATCACGGACCGCAGGCGGCGGCCGCGATCGACGAAATCGTCCGCCAGCAGGAGCTGGCCGATGCGCCGTCGGCCGAGCAGCTTCGCGTTCCGCGCGACCTGCCGCCCGGCCTGCAGGACCTCTACCGCACGCCGCTGCTCTCCCGCGGCCGGGAGCGGGCGCTGTTCCTCAAGCTGAATTATCACAAGTCCTGTTTCTCGCAGGCGCGGCGCCGGCTCGACCCGGAACTGCTTCGCAACCGCGACCTGCGCACGCTCGAGGAACATCTGCGGCTGTGCGAGGAAACCAAACAACAGATCGTGACGGCGAACCTGCGGCTGGTGGTCAGCATTGCCCGCCGGCATTTGCGGCCGGGCCTGACGCTGCCGGAACTGGTCTCGGACGGCAATCTGTCGCTGATGCGGGCGGTCGAGAGCTTCGACATCCACCGCGGCAACCGTTTCAGCACCTACGCCACGCTGGCATTGATGAAGGGCTTCGCCCGCAGCGTGCCGGGGATGCTCGCGGGGAACCGGCGTCACGCGGGGATCGAGGAGACGATCCTGGAAGCCTGCGCGGATCCGCGTCCGTCGATGCCGGCCGACCGGCTGGCCGACCGCGACCACGTGCGCCAGTTGATGTCCCGGCTGAGCGAACGGGAACGCAGCGTGATCTCCGTGCGCTTCGGCCTGGGCGGGCAGGCGGCGCTGGATACCTATGAAGAAGTGGGACAGCGGCTGGGGATTTCCAAGGAGCGGGTGCGGCAGATCGAGCAGGGGGCATTTGCGAAACTTCGTGAGTTCGCCTCCCACGCCGAGTAGAATCGTCTGTGTGGATTGTTGGTTCGTGTGACCACGAAAGCGGCAGGGTGGTGTTTCTGCACGACCAACCGCGATCGGCCAGGACGGCCGGCGCCGCGAGCGGCGATGGCGGTTACAGACGGCTAGCGCCGTGATGGGCGATGGCGGGTATAGTGGCCGGTGCCGCGATCGGCGAAGACGGTCGGCACCGCGATCGGCGATGGCGGCTACAGAGGAGTGCGGACCGGCGAAGAGATCGACCCATGGCTCGTTTCATCCGCACATCGTCGCTGCTTCTGCTTTTTCTGGTGGCAGCGCCGCTGTCGGCGGACGATGCCGCGGACGAGGCCAAAGCCCAGGCCATCCGCACGACGTTCCAGGCCCGTGCGGCCCACATCAACGAACTCAAGCAATTCGACCGGCCGGTTTCCGCCCGGGAACTGCCGCGGCTGGTCGTGCGCGACGGCCAGCTCGAAGCGGTTGCCAGCGGCATCAATCCGGTTCCCGCGCAACGGATCCAGGTGATCGGCTCCGACGCCGTCTGGAGCGTCGGTTCCGCGGCGGTGGGGATGGGCATGGGCGCGAACGTCACCGGGCTGGAATACCTTGATGCGTCGCAGCTTGAACGCGACGGCATCTGCAGCGCGATCCTGAGCGTGCGGGCGGGCTTTCTCACCATCACGGTCCGCCGGGGCGTCAAGAGCAATGCGGAGTTCTTCTCGATCAGCCAGCGAAAGAACATTTTCAGCCTGATCGTACGCAGCGCCGGCGCGCCCGGGGCGGCCGTTGCCGGGCGGATGCAGTCGTTCAGCGCCGAATCCATCGAACAATTCCGGCAGAAGTCCCCGGCCGAGTACAAGCAATATGTGGCCCCGGTGATCGAATTGCTGAGCCTCGCGGCCCTGCTCAAACCAGGGCCGACGGACGTCTACCGGGTCTTCAGCGAGATCAAGCCGGCGCCCGAGAGCGAGCGGCAACTTCTGGAGATCGTCGCGGCCCTGGCCTCGGTCGACCCGGCCGAGCGTACGGCCGCGTCGCAACGTCTCGAGAAACTCGGCACCGCCGGCGTGCTCGGCGCCCTGCGGCTGGATCGCTCGATTCTCACGCCCGAGCAGCGCAACCGGGTCGACGCGTTTCTGCGTTCGCAGAGCTGTTTCCCGAATGAGCCCGAGCGCTTGCGGCACGATCCGCTGTTCCTGGTCGATTGCCTGGAATCCGAGGACCTGCGCGTGCGCAAACTGGCGCTGAATGATCTCAAGGCCGCGCTCAATCGCGACATTGCGGTCGACATTGCGGGCGATGCCGAGTCGCTTCGCCGGGCGGCGGCCGGGCTTCGCAAGGAGATCTCAGACAGGCTCGAGAAGGCCTCCGTCCAGCCCGTCATGACCACGCACCCGGCCCAGCCGCGGATGCGCGTGGGGCTGGAGTAGCGCGGGGTGTGAACGCAGATTCGGGAGGGTCGTGCTTCTGCGCGACTTCGGCCGCACGGAGTGCGGCCCTCCCCGGAAAGCGGGCACATCTATAGTGCCCAGAGGCATGATTCCCCTCGATGGGGCCGCGGAGGCGAACACGACATGCGATTCAGCATTCCCACCTGTCTGCCGTGCGTCCTCCTGCTGATTCTTGTTTGCCCGATGCATGCGCAACTCGTGTCTGATCGCGAGGCCATCGCGGCCGACTGGCGCAAGCAGGACGGCATCGGCGCCACGCGCAATCCGGCCACGTATCCGGCGGCCATTGGCATCGCCGTCGAGCGCGGCGAAGCCCTGCTGCGCGACCTCCGGGCGGCAGAGGCCGATCTCGGCGAGCTTCCCGCGCGATGGACAGCACTGGGCGTGGAGTACAAGGAGTTGGCTGGCACGCCGGACGGCGATGCCCGATGGGCAGACTTCTGGCGGCGCGTCCATGAGATCAAACGAAGTCTGGCGTTTGCCAATCCGCTGGCCGGGACCGGGCCGATTCTCTTCGTCAAACAGGTGCCGGGCAGCTTCAGCCACCAGCTTACGCAGGTCTATGGCAAGTATGCCCGGCCGGGCGGGGGGATATTCATTCTCGAGTCGCCTGGGACGTCGCTCGCGTGCAGACAGCTTGTGGCCGACGCGGAGGGCAGCTACCAGACGCCGGAAGTTTCCCGCGATGGCAGGCAGATTCTCTTTGCGTATTGCACGACGGACGCGGAGCAAAAGGATGCGCGGTACTATCACCTCTATTCCATGGCCGCCGACGGGACGGGCCTGCGGCAGTTGACCGAGGGGGCGTACGATGATTTCTCGCCGCGGTTCCTGCCCAACGGCCAGATCGTCTTCATCTCCACGCGGCGCGGCGGGTTTCACCGCTGCGGTAGCCCGGGTTGCCCGGTCTACACGCTGGCGCTGTGCGACCGCGACGGCGGCAACATCCGCCAGATGTCCCACCACGAGACGCAGGAGTGGGACCCGTCCATCCTGCACGATGGGCGGATCATCTACACGCGCTGGGATTATGTGGACCGTCACGCCGTCTTCGGCGAGCATCTCTGGACCACGCGCCCCGACGGCACGGCGCCGGCGGCATTCTTCGGAAACTACACACGTAACCCGGTCGGTATCTGGGAGGCGCAACCGGTGCCGGGATCGAATCTGGTGATGGCGACGGCGGCCGCTCACCACGCGATGACGGCCGGCGCGATCGTGCTGGTGGACCCGGGCAAGGGCTCGGATGGGCTGGCGTCGCTGACGCGCCTGACGCCGCAGACGCCGTTTCCCGAGAGCGAATTCCCCGTCCTCAAGCAGTGGTACTTTCCGGCCGCCGATGCCAAACCCGCCGACACGCCGGAGAACCTGCGCTGGCCGGGGCACTGCTATCGCAGCCCCTGGCCGCTGTCGGAGAAGTATTTCATCGCCGCGTACAGCTTTGACGCCCTGGTCGGCGAGCCGACGGGGAACGTGCCGGGCATGTTCGGGCTCTATCTCGTCGACTGCTTCGGCAACAAGGAACTGCTGCATCGCGACCCGGCGATCAGCAGCCTCTGGCCGGTGCCGCTCCGGTCGCGGCCGAGTCCGCCGGTGCTTCCGAGCCTTCGCGAAGAGACGGACAAACGCGAGGGGACGTTCGTGCTGCAGGATGTCTACGCCTCGAGCCCGGCCATCCCGCGCGGCTCGGTGAAGCGGCTGAGGATCACCCAGGTGCTGCCCAAGACCACGCAGGGCCGCGACAACCCGCCGGTGGGCATGGCCGGCGGATCGCCCGGGAAACAGGTGCTGGGCACCGTGCCCGTGGAGGCCGACGGCTCGGCGCATTTCACCGCGCCGGCCGGCATCCCGCTGCTGTTCCAGGCGCTGGATGAGACCGGGCAGGCGGTGCAGATCATGCGCAGCGCCACCTACCTGCAACCCGGCGAGACCGTGGCCTGCATCGGCTGCCACGAATCGCGCACCACCGTGCCGTCGGGCAGGGGGGCGATCGCGGCGCTGTCGCGTCCGCCGTCATCCATCACGCCCGGTCCCGACGGCTCCAAGCCGTTCAGCTATCCCATTCTCGTTCAGGGGATTCTGGACATGCACTGCGTGTCCTGCCACAACGCGAGCGAGACCGGCGGCAAGGTGAATCTGACCGGCGAGCCGGAGAACCACTACACGTTCTCGTACAACGCCCTGGCGGCCCGCGTGCCCTGGTCCAATGACACCAACAACGATTCCCTGAGCATTCCCGGCCGCTACGGCGCCCGCGGCAGCAGCGTGATGGCGCTGCTGCTCAAGACCGGGCACTACAAGGCGGTGCTGTCCGGCGAGGAGATCGAGCGACTGGCCACCTGGATGGACACCAACGCCCTGTTCTACGGCACGTTCGACCCGGCGGACCAGAAACGGCAGCAGTGCGGAGAGCGTATCGAAGGGCCGAAGTTGGAGTGAACGCCTTTTGCCGGGTTCCTAAGCTAAGGAACCGTGCAAGATTAACGCCGCAGGCCCGAAGGGCCGTTACCTTTGGTAGCCGTGGCCGTAAGGCCACGGAAATCAAGGCCCAAGTATAAGAGGCCCGAAGGGCCGACACTCTGGGAGACCGCGGAGGTTGTCTTCGCGCCTGCTCAGATGAAGGACAGAAATGAGACTATTCCGGAGTACCGATGGCTGGTGGATCGAACGTGGCGGGCTTTTCGCCCGGCTGAATTCCTTTGACCTGGACGAATGGCTCTCTTCGCCCGATCCGGTCGGGGCCATTCGCATTTTGGTTTCCGCGCACACGCCCGCCGGCACCGAGGCGCCGCCGGCGCTGCTGCCGATGGGCTCGCAGGAAGTGTGGGCGGCCGGGGTGACGTATCTCCGCAGCAAGTCGGCCCGCATGGAGGAGAGCGCGGCGGCCGCCTCGCTCTACGATCGCGTTTACGAAGCCGTGCGCCCGGAACTGTTCTTCAAGGCCACCGCCTGCCGCTGCGTCGGCCACGGCGAGGCGCTCAAGCTTCGCGACGACACACGCTGGATCGTGCCCGAGCCCGAACTGACGCTGGTGATTTCCAGCGCCGGGCGGATCGTCGGCTTCACCATCGGCAACGACATGTCCTGCCGCGATATCGAAGGCGAGAACGCGCTCTACCTGCCCCAGGCGAAGATATGGGACCGCTGCTGCTCGCTCGGCCCGGCCATCCTCGTCAATGAGGGCGTCGACGACCTCCTGCTCTCGGCGATCACCATGTGCATCCGCCGCGGCGACCGTGTTGCCTTCGCCGGGGCCACGCACCTCAGCCGCATGAAGCGCACGCCCGATGAACTGGTCTCCTGGCTGTTCCGCAACCAGAGTTTTCCCAAGGGCGTGTTCCTGCTCACCGGCACGGGCGTGGTCCCCGAAGAAGGTTTCACGCTGGTGGCGGGCGATGAAATCGAGATGACCGTGCCGGAGATTGGAACGCTGATCAACCGAGTCGAGTAGCCCGTGGCGCAGAATCCCGAACCCGTCCAGAATCAGTTCCGCAGGCCCGAAGGGCCGTTACCTTTGGATCGGAGAAGCAATCCAAGGAGCAACCAATGAAGGATGAGCCGAAGAACAATCTATCAAGTGTACGCATCGCAGTTTACAGGTTGCTGCTCCTAGTGGTCATACTGGGACTATACGTAGTTATGAATGTTGGTACAGTTCTTTCGTTGTTCCATTTGGGCAGAGCACACGTCCTGCCCCAAATGATGGAGGACATGCTACGCGATCGAGACAATCGCTTGCTCATAAGTGTCTTACTATGTTCGCCTGTATCTATAGTTCTACTTTTTGTAATTAAGAAACGCTGGCAGCAAAAAGCCGCAGCACCTTCAAACCGGCACCGTGCTAATGGTCCACGACAGTGACAATCCTTTCTCGTTCTGTGCCGGTCTACCGAGTTTCGCGCGGGCCGGAACGGTATTTTGACCAAACAAAGGAGACGAGAGTCAATAGCACGCAATGACTATTAGCAGTCCATATTCTTCCGTGCTGGTCAAGCCTCACACGCCGCCGGTCTGTCCGCATTCTGGCGGCGAGAATCTCACGCAACGGCGCAGCGACGCGACGAAGGCCGGATTCGTTGCGACGTCGCGTCGTGAGGCGGACGCGCCGGGCGTGCGGTTCTTCCGCATGATGCCGCATATCGACATGGTACGACATCAGACCGTTGTGCAGGAGCCCGACCCCAGTACGCGAAGGGTCCGTCTGCCCATTTAACCCCTGAACCACCCGCTTGTGTGTTCCCGGGACGCTGGCGTCACTTCCAGCGGCCGAACGCGATGGCCTCGACGAAAGACGCCGACAGACGCAAGGTCATCGCATTTGAAAGTGCCGCCAGTCCCCTCACTGGCGGAAAACCGAGGGACAAACCTGCCGGTGAGGGCACCGGCAGCACCTTATGCGATGGCCCCGACGAGAGACGCCGAGAGACCCGTTCTCATCGGTCTTCTCTCGCCTTCGTCGGCGCATCTGATATCATCAATGACAATATGAGTACGCTCGCAGCGGCATGGAGGCTCCCCTGCACCACGGGTGGGCTCAACCAACAGCCATGCGGGGCGGCCCCTCCGGCGATGCTTGAGCCCTGGCGGCATAATGAGCACAATATTACTGCTAATTCATTTGATCGGCCGGATTTCAAGGGCTATAAGTTTGGATGTGGTCTCGAGGGCTTCGGGACTCATTCAAAT